>NZ_JAAKZV010000162.1 GCF_011044975.1 Streptomyces coryli
GGCCGGCACCAGCGCCGTCGCCGTCGCCGTCCGCAGCCTGAGCGCCCAACGCAGCGTGAGCGCCCGACGCAGCCCGCCCGCCGGGCGCAGCGGCATCGGGCAGCGCCCGCCCAAGCGCACTCGCCAGCCCACCCGCGCCGAGCAGGCGCAGCCGGGGGCCGACGACGAGGGCCGCGCGGGCGAGGGCATCCAGGTCGGCGTCCGTCTCGGCGTCGGCGATCACATGCCGTCCCCCGGTGAGGGCCGCGGCCAGCCCGCCCACCAGCGCGTCGGGGCCGTCCCGTACAACATCCAGTCCGATGAGGCGGGTTGGCAGCCCGGACAGCGCCTCGGCTATGGACGCCGGGGCGGGGCGGCCTTCGGCACGCCACCCATCGGTGTGCTGCAGCGGGACCCCTTGCAGGTGGACGACGCCGTCCCGGACGGTCCGCCCTGCGGCGGGCAGCGCCGGGGCGATGAGCAGGCCATCCGCGCCCTCGGCGTAGGCGGCCGCCTCGGCGGCGAGATTGCCGCGCAGCTGCGAGTCGACCTTCTTGTACCGCACCTGCCCGGCGGCTCCGTTGTAAGCGGACAGGGCGGCACGCACCCGGTCGGCCGCCTCGGCTGGCGACAGGGAGCGCGAGTCGAGATCGATCACCGTGGACGGGGACGGGGACGCGGACGTTACGGAAGCGGCCACACGCCCGCCGCCCGCCAACTCCACCCGCACCGCCCGCCGCAGCGCCACGGCCACTTCCGCGGCGCCGCTGAGATCGTCAGCGAGCGCGAGCACGCCCGCCGTACGCGGGGGCGCGGTTGCTGCTGAGGCCACAACTTCCTCCTTGGGGAGCGGCCTTGTCCGGCCCGCCCGACGCAGATCATGACACACCTTGCGCGTTCCGCGCGATACCTCTTGCGCGGATCACGCAATCATGCGAGCGTTCCGAACACCGCCCGGAGCATCCGCGCCCCACCACCGGAAGGACTCGCCGTGAGCACCGGCCCCGACGCCTCCAGCCCCGCCGACCCAGCCGCTGCCGGCCGAATACCCGGCGTTCCCGTCCCGTTGTCCCGGCTGGTCCTGGGCACGATGACGTTCGGCGACACCGCCGACAAGGCCACCGCCGCCGAGATGCTGGACGTCGCCCTGGACGCGGGCGTGACCGGCGTCGACACCGCCAACGGATACGCGGGCGGCGCCAGTGAGCGAATCCTGGCCGAGCTGCTGCCGGGCCGCCGCGACCGGATCGTGCTGGCCACCAAGGCCGGCATGCCCCACCCCGACCAGGGCGAGCACGCCCCGCTCTCCGCCGCCGGACTGCGCGCCGCCCTCGACGGCAGCCTCAAGCGCCTCGATACGGACCACGTCGACCTCTTCTACCTGCACCAGCCGGACCGCGGCACGCCACTCACCGAAACCCTCGCCACCGTCGCCGAGTTCGTCCGCGAGGGCAAGGTCCGCGCCCTGGGCGTCTCCAACTACGCGGCCTGGCAGATCGCCGAGGTGAGCCGGACGGCGGACGAGGTGGGCGCCCCGCGCCCCGTCGTCGCCCAGCAGCTGCACAACCTCCTCGCCCGCCGGATCGAGGAGGAGTACGTCGAGTACGCGGCCGTCGCCGGCCTCCGCACCATGGTCTACAACCCCCTCGGCGGCGGGCTGCTCACCGGCCGGCACCGCTTCGACCAGGACCCGGCCACCGGCCGGTTCGGCGACTCCAGGGTGGCCGCCATGTACAAGGAGCGGTACTGGTCCGAGGAGCTCTTCCGCGCCGTCGCCGACCTCCAAGGTCTCGCCGACGCGGCCGGGATCGCGCTCACCGAGCTCGCCCTGCGCTGGCTGCTCGGCCGCGACTCCACGGACTTCCTCCTCCTCGGCGGCTCCCGCACCGCGCAGCTGCGCGCCAACCTCGCCGCCGCCAGGACCGGGCCGCTCGACGCCGACCTGCTCGCCGCCTGTGACAAGGTCGGCGCGCGGCTGCGCGGCCCGATGCCCGCGTACAACCGCTGACACCCATCTCGCTGGAGCCCTCTGATGCCCACCGGTCGCACCCCCGCCGAGTTCACCGCCGCCCTGCGCGGCCGCGAGTCCCTCCTCGGCTACTGGTCCCTGCTCGACTCCCCGATCGCCGCCGAGCGCCTCGCCCTCCTCGGCTACGACTACCTCGCCTTCGACGCCCAGCACGGCCTGTTCGGCTACCAGGGCATGCTGCACAACCTGCTCGCCACCGACGTCAAGGGCTCGACCGCCACCGGCATCGTCCGCGTCGAGGCCAACGACCCGGTCTACATCGGCCAGGCGCTCGACGCGGGCGCCGCCGCCGTCATCGTCCCGCTCGTCGACTCCGCGGCCGACGCCGCCGAGGCGGTGGCCGCCGCCCGCTACGCCCCGCACGGCAAGCGCTCGTACGGCGCGATGCGCGCCCAGCTGCGTATCGGACCCGACCCGGCGGAGGCGCACGACGCCACCGCCGTCATCGCCATGATCGAGACCGCGGACGGCCTCGCCAACGTCGAGGAGATCTGCGCCACCCCAGGCCTCGACGGCATCTACGTCGGCCCGTCCGACCTGCGCCTCGCGCTCGGCGGCGCGACGTCCACCGACCCCTCCCTGAAGGAGGAGTTCGAGGCCGCGCTGGAGCGCATCCGCAAGGCCGCCGAAGCCGCCGGGATCGCCGCCGGCATCCACAACCCGGACGGCGCGAGTGCCGCCCGCCGGCTCGCGCAGGGCTTCACCTTCGCCTCGATCGCCTCCGATGTCATCCACCTCCAGCAGGCCGCCGCCGGGCACCTCGCCGCCGCCCGCGGGGAAGCCTGACCGCCTCGCTCCCCCAAGCCGCAGGCCCGGACGCTGAGTTCCGCGTCCGGGCCTGCATCGCTGTCCGGGCTCAGCCGAGCGTCGTCGCGTCCAGCCGGATGTGCCGGATCGCCCGCCGGTGATGGGTGTACGCGAGGTGGAGGGCGCCGTCCGGGGTCTGGGCAAGGGTCGGGTAGGACAGCTCGCGATTACGGCCCTCGCGGGAGTTGTTGGTCAGGCAGTAGCCGTCGCCGGTGACCAGGTCGCGGCGGACCGGCCAGGTCAGGCCCGTGTCGTAGGAGAAGGAGAGAGTGAGCGGGGCGCGCGGGGCACCCCAGAAGGCGTCCACCTCGGGGACCTCCCGGCCCGGGGCGCCGGCGGCGCGCCGCTCCGCGGCCCGGACCGCCGCCGCGTCGTCCTCGATCTCGTCGTAGAGGTTGGTGCGGCGGTCGGTGGCGTCCGCGGCCGAGGCGTGGTTGTGGATCAGGGCCAGGCTGCCGTCGGCCAGGAGTCGGGACTGCACGGACGAGTTGTTGTTGGGTACGGGCGTGGGCTCCGGCACCGTCCAGGTCTCGCCGTCGTCGGTCGACACCGAGCGGTACACGGCATCCGCCGAGCGCGAGCGGTACAGGGCGAGCAGCGAACCGTCCGGCAGCGGCTGGATGTTCATGTGGACCCGCCCGGTCGACCCCGGGACCGGCACCTCGCGCCAGCTGCCCCCTTCGTCGTCGCTGACCATGACGGCGCTGGTGTCGGCGCCGCCCGTCCACGGCTTGCCCGGCGGCGTGGTGCAGCGGAAGACGGGGAGCAGCCAGCGGCCTGAGTCCAGCACCACGACGGGCTGGCGGATGAAGACGCCGCCGCGCTCGTCCGCCGGGAAGAGGGTGCGGGTGGCGCCCCAGCTGGCGCCGTTGTCACGGCTGACGCGCAGGCGCACCTCGGCGGTGTCCTGGTGGCCGGCGAGCTGGGCGGTGTGCAGCAGCCACAACTCGCCGCCGGGGGTGGGGAAGAGCAGCGGGTTCTGCTCGGAGCGGCCCGGGTCCTCGGAGACCTTGACCGGCCGCGTCCACTCCTCGCCGGGTGCGGCGTCGGGGCCGCGGTAGCGGGAGAGGTAGATGCTGATGTCCGGTACGCCCTCCTGGGTCCCGGCGAACCAGACGCAGGCGAGCGAGCCGTCGGCCAGCACACCCAGGCTGGCGGCGTGGGCCTGGACCGCGGGGGACGGTATCTCGGTGTCGCGGCGGCCGGGCGACGGGCGGTGGTCCAGGGGCGCGGTATCGGACACGGCGGTCGGCGGGACCGTGGTGCGGGCCATGGAAGGACGGCTCCTCAGGAAGGGGTCGGTGCGGACAGGGCGGCGGTCGCGGCCGTCAGCATCGCGCGCGGCTTGATGCCACGGACGGCGTGCGGGTCGATGGCGGCGCGGCGCAGGGCGCGGGTGTAGGGCTCGGCGGGCGAGGCGAGGACGTCTCCGGTACGGCCCGTCTCGACGACCCGGCCGTCGCGCAGCACCAGCAGGTCGGTGCTGAGGTCGCGGACGACGCCGAGGTTGTGCGCGATCACCAGGAAGGCGACGCCGGTCTCGGCCTGCAGCTCCCGGAGGAGTTCCAGCACCTTGGCCTGCACGGAGACGTCGAGGGCGGAGGTGGCCTCGTCGCAGACGAGCAGGTCGGGGCGGGAGGCGAGGGCCCGCGCGATGCCGATGCGCTGGCGCTGGCCGCCGGAGAACTCCGGCGGCCGCCGGGCGGCGGCCGAGGCGGGCAGGCCGACGCGGTCGAGGAGTTCGGCCGCCCGGCGTTCGCGTTCGCGGCGGTCGCGGGTGCCCGCGACCCGTAGCGGCTCCCCGACGATCTCGCCCGCGGTCAGATGCGGATCCAGCGAGCCGTACGGATCCTGGAAGACCATCTGGACCCGCCGCCGCAGCGGCCGCAGGCGGCGCTCCGGAAGCCGGGTGATGTCCGTACCGTCCAGGAGAATCCGCCCGGCGGCGGGGGTGAGCAGCCGCACCAGGGCGCGGGCGATGGTCGACTTGCCCGAGCCCGATTCGCCGACGACGGCGAGGCTGCCGCCGTGCGGCACGGTGAAGGAGACCTGGTCGACGGCGCGGTGCGGCCCCTTCGCGGTCGGGAACTCGACGACCAGGTCCTCGACCGCGAGCAGCGGGGCGTCGGTCGGTTCAGCCATGGGGGATCACCTTCGGGGTCGATGCGGCGGAGTCGGGGCCGGGCTGCTTGTCCTCGTCCCAGGGCCCGAGCGCCGGTACGGACGCGAGCAGGTCGCGGGTGTACGGCTCGGCGGGGGCGTCGACGATCTCCGGCGCCGAGCCGGACTCCACGAACCGGCCGTCCTTCATCACGTGGATGCGGTCGGAGACGATCCGGGCCACCCCGAGGTCGTGCGTGATCATGAGGATGGCGACGCCGGTGCGTTCCTGCAGTTCCATCAGCAGGTCCAGGACGCCTGCCTGGACGGTGGCGTCGAGGGCCGAGGTCGGCTCGTCCGCGACGAGCAGCTCGGGCTCGGCGGCGAGGGCGATGGCGATCAGGACTCGTTGCAGCATGCCGCCGGAGAATTCGTGCGGGTAGGCCTTCCAGCGCCGTTCCGGCTCGGCGATGTGCACCTGCCGCATCAGCTCGATGCCGCGGGCCCTGGCCTCGGCCCGGCCGAGCGCGGGGTGCCGCAGCCGGATCGCGTCGCCGAGCTGCCGCCCGACCGTGTGGACGGGGCTGAGCGCCGTCATCGGGTCCTGCGGGATGAGCGAGACGGTGCGGCCGCGTACCGCCCGGGCTGCCGCCAGGTCGGCGACGGTGTCGCGGCCTGCGATCCGGGCGCTGCCGGAGACGACGGCGAGGCCGTCCGGCAGCAGCCGCAGCAGCGCCATGGCGGTGGTGGACTTGCCGCAGCCGGACTCCCCGATGAGGGTGACGGTCTCGCCGCGCCCGACGGTGAAGTCGATGCCGTCGACGGCCCGTACGATGCCGTGCTCGGTGACCAGCTCGACCTGCAGCTCGCGTACGTCGAGCAGCGGCGTGCCGTCCGTGGCGACGTGTTGCGTGCCGTCCTTGGCGATGTCCTGCGTGCCGTCCTTCATGCCGTGCCTCCGTCGGCCTTGGCTGCCTTCGTCCGGGACGTGCGGCCGCCGCCGTCCCGCAGTGCGTCCCCGAGCAGGTTCACGCCGACCACGAGGAGGGCGATGACCAGGCCGGGGAGGGTGATGAGCCACCAGGAGGTGGTCAGGTAGTCCTGGCCGTCGGAGATGATCCGGCCCCAGGTGGCGAACGGCCGCTCGGGTCCGGCGCCGAGATAACTCAGCGCGCTCTCCAGGAGCACCGCCTGGGCGAGCAGCAGCAGGACGACCAGGCTGACCGGCCGGACCACGTTCGGCACCACGTGCCGCGCCAGGATGGTCAGCCCCCGCAGCCCGAGGACCCGGGCCGCCGCCACGTACGGCTTCTCCCGCTCGACCAGCACCAACGACCGCGTCAGCCGGGCCACTTCCGGCCACTGGGCGACGGCGATGACCGCCGTGATGACCGTGACCGACGATCCGAACAGCGCGACCACCAGGAGCAGCATCATCAGCAGCGGCAGCGCCAGCTGGGCCTCCAGGACCCGGGAGACGACGGCGTCCATCCACCCCCCGAAGTACCCGGCGGCGGCGCCGGCCGCGATGCCGATCAGCCCGGATACGACCACCGCGAGCACGCCGACCGTCAGCGAGACCTGGCCGCCGTGCAGCACGCGCGAGAGCAGGTCGCGGCCGAGCTGGTCGGTGCCGAAGAGGTGGCCTTCGGTGAGCGGGGGCAGCCGGCGGGCGCCGAGTTCCTGGTCGTTGGCGTCCGGCAGCGGGAGCAGCTGGGCGAGGAGGATCGGCAGCACGACGAGGGCCGTGCAGACCGAACCCGCCCACAGCTTGACGCGGTTCGCCGAGCGGCGGCGGGTCGCGGTGGCGCGGGCCAGGTCGCGGGCGGTGACGGCGCTGGGGCGGCCTCCGGTCCTGGCGGTGGGGATGCCGGCGGTGGTCATGCTCAGGCCGCCTTTCCGAGTCGGACCCGCGGATCGAGCAGCGGGTAGAGGAGGTCGACGAGGAGCTGGACGAGGATGGCCAGGCTCGCAGTGATCAGGACCGTGGCCTGGATGAGCGGGTAGTCACGGGTCTCCAGGGCGCGTACGACGAGCGAGCCGACGCCGGGCCAGGCGAACACGACCTCGACCACCACGACGCCGTTGAGCAGCGCGGCGAACCGCGTCCCGACCGCCGTGACCAGCGGCACCGCCGAGTTCCCGAGCGCGTATCGCCACACCAGCGCCCGCTCGGCGACGCCGCGCGAGCGCGCCACCGTCGTGTACGGCGCCGCCAGCGCGGTCGTCATCTCGCGCCGCACGAGGCGGGAGACCAGCGCGAACTGGAGGATGGCCACGGTGATCGTCGGCAGCACCAGCCCGCCCCAGCTGGTGAACCCGGAGGCGGGCAGCACCGGAATGACCACGGCGAAGCCGGTCAGCAGCATCACGCCGGTCCAGAAGTCCGGCATCGACTGGCCGGTGATGGTGAGGATGTTGGCGCCCAGCTCGCGCCGGGTGTCCGCGCGCCGCGCCATCCACACCCCGAGCGGCACGGCCACCAGCACCGTCACCGCGATCGCGGAGACGGCGAGCGTGATCGTGTACGGCAGCCGGTCCATCACGACGTCGAAAGCGGGCGAGTGGAACGAGTAGCTGGTGCCCAGATCGCCGCTGACCAGGTCGCGCAGGTAGATCCCGTACTGGACGAGCAGCGGCCGGTCGAGGCCGAACTGGCCGCGGATGCGGACGAGTTCCTCGGCGGAGGCGGTCGGTGCCGCATAGGCGGCGGCCGGGTCGCCGGGCGCGAGCCGGACCAGCAGGAAGACGGCGGTGAGGGTGAGGAAGACGGTCAGCACACTCTGGCCGAGGCGCCGCAGCAGATAGGTCGGCACGGCTCAGCCCTCCAGGTGTACGGCGGTCAGGTCGTACGAGTTGGTCGGCAGCAGGCCGACGTCGCGGACCCGGCCGCGGCGGGCGAGCAGCGTCTTGGGGACGAAGCCCCACAGCGCGGGCCAGGTGTCCCAGATCGCCTTCTGCACGGCCGCGAGCTTGCGTTGCCGCTCCGCGTCGTCGACCTCGACGGAGGCCTCCTCGATCCCGTCGGCGATCTTCGGGAAGACGTAGCCCATGAAGGCCTCCCGGGTGCGCTCCTTCTCCGCCGTGCCGGCGTACATGCCCTGCAGGCAGGTGAGGGCGAGCCCGGTGGGGCTCGGGAAGCCGTTGCCGATGACGTCCCAGTCGCCGCCCCTGCCCTGACGCCACTTGAGGATGTCGCCGCCGGGCTGGAACTGCTTGAGCGTGACGCGGACCCCGACGTCGCCGAGCATGTCGGCGACCGCCTCCATCACCGAGGCGTCACCGGCGAACTCGCCGCTCTCCCACATGAACGTGAGCCGGAGGTTGTCCGCGCCGTGCCGGCGCAGCAGGGCGCGGGCGCGGGCCGGGTCGTGGGTGAAGGAGCCGGTCTCCACGGCGCCGTCGAGGTTCGTCGGTACGACGCCGCGCAGCGGGCTGGCCGAGTCGGCGAGCACGTCGCGCAGCAGGGCTTCGCCGTCGATGGCGTACGCCAGCGCCTGCCGGACCCGCGGGTCGGACAGCGGATGGTTCTTCGGCTTGCGGAAGTTGTAGAAGAGCTGGCAGACCCGGACGCCGTCGCCCCGCTCCAGGGAGACCCCGGGCAGTCCGGTGAGCTGCTCGGCGGCGTCCGGGCTGAGCGTGTCAACCACGTCGAGTTCGCCGCTGCGCAGCGCCACGACCCGGCTGGATTCCTCGGGTACGTAGCGCACGCGGACCGTCTCGAGCGGCGGCTTCGGTCCCCAGTAGCGCGGGTTGCGGGCGAGCGTGTACTCGCCGGCGCCGGAATTGGCGCGCGCGACCCGGTACGGGCCTGAGCCGAGGCCGCTCTGCAGCTCCTCCGGCTTATTGGCATCGGCCGGGGTGATGTGGATGTTGGCCATCAGCCGGTCGAGGATCGGCACCGGCCGCTCGGTGCGCAGCCGGAAGGTGCGGGCGTCCGCGGTCTTCTCGACCTCGGGCAGCTCGGGGAAGAGGCCGAGCAGGAAGGAACCGTTGACCTTGCCGTACATGCGCAGCGCGGTGTCGACGTCCTCGACGGTCACGGGCGAGCCGTCCGCGTAACGAACTCCCTTGCGCAGCCTGACCGTCCAGGCCGTCGGCTCCGTCATCTCGAACCGGTCGGCGAGGACGAGGCGCGGCTTCAGGCCCGGCCCGAGCGTAGTCAGCGCCTGGCGTACGGCGCGCTGGACGGTGACCGCCGCGTCGAACTGATTGAGCTTGTTGTCGAGGCTGACCAGCGACCGGGTCAGCCCTAGCGTCAGGGTGCCGGGCCCCGGCAGCCCGGTCGGCCCGGCGCAGGCGGCCAGCGGCCCGCCCAGGGCGAGACTGCCCCCGCCCAGGGCGCCCCAACGCAGCAGGCCGCGGCGGGAGATGCCGGGTGTGTACGGATCGAGGGCAGCATCAGAAGTCATCGTCGGCCTTCTCGCGGTCTCAGGGGCGACCGGCCCGATGCACCGAGAGCGTCCCCGCGAAGGTGGCGAACGCGGTGCTGGTCGCGGCCGAAAACCTCGCATGATTGCGCGTTACGCGCAAGGGGTCTCGCGTGAATCGCGCAGAGAGGGCATGATCAGTGCTCCGCCGCTGCGCGGAAAACGCGCGGCAACGCCGTCAACCAGCCACCCGGGAGCCCGCCTTGTCACCGTCCCCTCCCCCGCACGCACTCGTCACGGGAGCCAGCTCCGGCATCGGCGCGGCCATCACCGACCGCCTGCTGACCGACGGCTGGCGGGTCACAGCGCTGAGCCGTACCGAACCTGACCAGGGGCATCCGGCGCTGACTTGGCGCCCGGTGGATCTGGCCGCACCCGCGGGCCTGGATCAGGCGATCGCCGCGGCCCTCCCCGGCAACGCCCCGCTCGACGCCGTCGTGCACGCCGCGGGGATGCAGGCGTCCGCGCCCCTCGGCGAACTCAACGCAGCCGCGGGGGAACGCATGTGGCGCGTCCACGTCCAGGCCGCCACCGTCCTGTTGGACGCCCTGCTCCACCGCATCCCCGACGGCGGCCGCATCGTCCTGCTCGGCAGCCGCACGGCCGCCGGCGTTCCCGGCAAGAGCCAGTACGCCGCCACCAAGGCGGCACTCCCCGCACTAGCCCGCGCCTGGGCCGCCGAACTCGCACCGCGCGCCATCACCGTGAACGTCGTGGCCCCGGGCCCCACCGACACCCCGATGCTCCACGACCCGGCCCGCGCCGCCACTCCCCCGCGCACCCCGGCCCTGGGCCGTCTCGTACGCCCGGCGGAGGTCGCCGCACTCACGGCGTTTCTGCTGGGCCCCGACGGCGGTTCGGTGACGGGACAGCAGCTGGTGATGTGCGGGGGCGCCTCACTGGCGTCGTGATGCCGTCACTTGCCGAAGCCCGCGGTCAGTCCGCTGAGCAGCTGGCGGCGGCCGAAGGCGTACAGGACCAGGATGGGCAGGGTCGTCAGGACGACGGCGGCGAGGATGGCGGGGACGTTGACCTGGAACTGGCCCTGCAGGGACCACACGGCGAGCGGCAGGGTCCGCTTGTCCGGGCTCTGGGTGAGGACCAGCGGCAGCAGGAATCCGTTCCAGATCGTCAGCGCGCTGTAGATGGTCACCGTGATGAGGGCCGGCCGCGTGAGCGGCGCCGCGAGCCGCCACAGCGTCGTCCACTCGGTGGCGCCGTCGACCCGCATCGAGTCGAACAGCTCCTTGGGCACGTCGCGGATGAAGTTGGCGAGCACCAGCACCGACAGCGGGATGGCGAAGGCGATCGACGGGAGGATGAGCGCCAGCAGGCTGTCGTACAGGTGCAGCTTGATGACGATCAGGTAGATCGGGATGATCGTCGCCTGCAGCGGGATGGCGAGGCCCATGAGGAAGAGGCCGTTGACCACGCGCAGGAAGCGCGTGCTGCCGCCGCGCACGATCGCGTAGGCGGCCATGAAGGAGAACGTGATCGCCGGCACCACCGCTCCGACGGCGACCACGACGCTGTTGATGAAGTACTGGCCGAAGTCGGACTCGATCACCAGCCGGTAGTTGTCCAGCGTGGAATCGGCCGAGGGCGCGAGGGCGTTGCCCGCGTAGTACTTGCTCTGGTCCTTGAGGCTGGTGATCACGGTCCAGTACAGCGGCACCGCCACGACGACGAGCCAGAGCCAGCCGGACAGGCCGCCGAGCCAGTTGCGGCGTTGCGTGGCGGAGCGAGGGCGCCGCTCGCGGCGGGCGATCTTCTCCTGGCGCTGCGGCTTGGTCAGTGTGGTGGTCACGTCAGGCCCCCTCGAGCTGGCTCGCGGCGGCGTCCTTGCCGCCGAGCCGGCGCAGCAGCAGGGCGAGGCCGAGGCCCACCAGGACGAGGATGGTCGCGATGACGCTGGCCGGACCCATCAGGTTGGCCTGGAAGCCCCGCTTGTACATGTCGAGTGCGAGGACCCGGGTGGCGTCCCCGGGGCCGCCCTCGGTCAGGACGTAGATCAGGTCGAAGAAGGTCAGCGAGCCGACCACCATCAGCGTCGACGAGGTGATGATGGTGTATTTCAGCGCGGGCAGCGTGATGCTGAAGAACTGCCGCACCCGTCCGGCGCCGTCCAGCTGTGCGGCCTCGTACAGGGACGCCGGAATCTGCTGCACACCGCCCTGGTAGATCAGCGAGTGGAACGGGATGAACTGCCAGGAGACGATGAAGATGACGACACCGAACGCGAGTCCCGGCTGCCCCAGCCAGTCCTTGCTGAGCCAGTCGACGCCCAGGCCCGCGCCGAGCCCGAAGGTGGGGTTCAGCAGCGCCTTGTACGCGACGGCGATCGCGGCCGAGCTGAGCAGCAGCGGGATGAAGTAGATCACGCCGAGGACGGCCCGGTAGCGCTGGCGGCCGGCCATGAACGTACCGAGCAGAATGCTCATCGGCGTCTGGAACGCCCATGACGCGACCATCACGCCGAACGTCACCAGCAGGGCGTGCGGCAGCCCGGGGTCGGTGAGCACCGCGCGCCAACTGTCGAACCCGGAGGGGTGGATGGCGCCGATCCCGTCCCACGTCGTGAAGCCCAGCGCGAAGACGCCGACGAGCGGGATGACGGCGAAGCCGATGAAGAAGACCAGCGCGGGCGCGGCCAGCCACGGCAGGAGGCTGCCGCGCCGGCCGCTGCGGGGCGCGTGGTGGGTCAGTGAGCTCATTTCCCGATGACCGCGTTGAGGTTGGAGGCGAACTTCTTCGGCGAGATGGACAGCTGGAAGAGTTTGACGATGTTGTCCAGCAGCGTCTCGGCGGCCGTCGGGCTGAGCGCCTGGTCCCAGGACTGGCCGAAGGTCTTGGCCTTGCTGGCGATGTCGTACGTGAACTTCAGGAACTCGGCGTCGTCGGAGGCGGCCAACTGCTTCTCCGTGCCCAGCAGGAGCGGCACGGAGCCGTTCTTGATCCAGGCCTTCACCTCGGCCTCCTGCAGGACGCCCTTGATGAAGTACTCCTTGGCGATCTTCTTCTCCTCGGCGCTCGCCTTGGAGGAGATGGACAGGTACTGGCCGGGGTTGCCGACGGTGTTGCCCGGATCGCCCTTGCCGCCGTCGACGGGCGGGAAGTTCATGAATCCGAGGTTGCCGTCCTGGACGAAGTCACCGCCGTCGTGCTTCTGGATGCCGTACGACCAGGAGCCGTGCAGCATCATCGCGGCCTTGCCGGTGTACAGCAGCGCCTGGTCGGCGTTGGAGTCCGCGGTGATCGAGGAGAAGCCCTTGATGAACCCGCCGGCCTTGACCAGTTCCTGCACCTTGGTCAGCGCGTCGATGGCGGCCGGGTCGGACCAGGCGTTCTTGTGGCCGTCGAAGATGGCCGCGAACACCTCGGGGCCGCCGATGCGGTCGAAGAGGAACTCCAGCCACATCATGTTCGTCCACCGGGACTGGCCGCCGAGGGCGAACGGCGCCACGTCCTTCGCCTTGAACTTCGGCACCAGGTCCATGATGTCGCCCCAGGACTGCGGCGGCTTCACCCCGACGTCGTCGAAGACCTTCTTGTTGTAGTAGAGGACGATCGGCTGCACCGTCTCGCACGGCATCGCGTAGACCTTGCCGTCGATGGTCGCCGGGCCGAACGAGGACGGGAACAGCCGCTTCCTGACCTCCTGGTGCTCGTCGAACCACGAGCTGAGGTCCTCGACCTGCCCCGCCTTGACGTAACTGCGCAGCGTCCCGCCGCCCCAGCCCCAGATGAGGGTGGGCGCCTGCCCCGCGCCGATGGCGGTCTTGATCTTCGTCTTGTACGCGTCGTTCTGGAAGGTGGTGCCGTTGATCTTCGACTTGGGGTTGGCCTTGTTGAAGGCCTCCAGGGCACCGGTCCTGACGCCTTCCTGCGGCTGGCCGCTCAGGTACCAGTACGAGGCCTTGCCGCCGGCGCCGCCGCCCTTGGTGGGACCGGAAGAGCCGCAGGCCGCGAGCGCCGCGGACAGCGGCACGCCGGCGGCCATGCCGAGGAGGGTACGACGCGAGAGGGATTTCTCCATGATTGTCTCCGCACTCGAGGGCCGCCGGCTGCTCGTGAGCCGCGGTGAAAACTTTTCGAAACTTGGCCTGCTGCGAATCTCGTGAGTGCAAATTAGGATTCGGGTTCATGACTGTCAAGGAGTCTGCAAGTACGTTGTCGCGCAACCGTTATCTGCGTAATATCTGGCGGACATGACTCGCGGAGACGCTTGGCAGAGCTCGAAAAGTTTTCGAGATCACCGGGCACATTTACAGGGGAGCATGCGATGCCTACCGCTGATTCACTGCCGTTGACGAGCCGGACCGTGCCGCGCTGGCAGGATCCCGCGCTCCCGGTCCTGGACCGGGTCGACGCCCTCCTGGCCGAGATGACGCTGGCGGAGAAGGTCGCGCAGCTCGGCAGCCGCTGGATCGGCAACGGCCTGGTGCACACGTCCGGCGATGCCGACGGGGAGGCCAGGAGCCTCAACGTCGCACCGCTGGAGGAGGTGTTCGCGGAGCCCGGGAACGTGCCGCTCGACGAGGCCGCCCGCGACGGCCTCGGCCACCTCACCCGCATGTACGGCAGCCGTCCGGTGACGGTGGCGGAGGGGTCCGCCGAGCTGGTCAGGTCGCAGCACACGGTCCAGCGCGGCAATCGGCTCGGCATCCCCGCGCTGGTGCACGAGGAGTGCCTCACCGGGTTCAACACGTACGGCGCCACGGTCTATCCCGCGGCCATCGCGTGGGGCGCGACCTTCGACCCGGACCTCGTGGGCCGGCTGGGTGCCGCGCTCGGCCGGGACTTGAGCGCGGTCGGCGTCCACCAGGGCCTCGCGCCCGTCCTCGACGTGGTCCGCGACTACCGGTGGGGCCGGGTCGAGGAGACCATGGGCGAGGACCCGTATCTGGTCTCGATGCTCGGCGCCGCCTACGTCTCCGGGCTGGAGCGCGCCGGCGTCATCGCCACCCTGAAGCACTTCGCCGGGTACTCCGCGTCCCGCGGCGGGCGCAACCACGGCCCCGCGCCGATCGGCCGCCGCGAGCTGATGGACGTCATGCTGCCGCCGTTCGAGACCGCGATCGCGGTGGGCGGGGCCCGTTCGGTGATGAACTCCTACTCCGAGGTGGACGGCGTCCCGGCCGGCATCGACTCCTGGCTGCTGACCGATCTGCTGCGCGGTGACTGGGGGTTCGAGGGCACGGTCGTCTCCGACTACGGGGCGATCGCGTTCCTCGCCGCCATGCACGGGGTGGCGGCCGACACCGACCACGCGGGCGTGCTGGCGCTCGGCGCGGGCATCGACGTGGAGCTGCCGGACACGCTCGGCTTCGGTAGGCATCTCGTGGAGCGGGTCCGGCAGGGCGAGTTGCCCGAGTCCGTCGTGGACCGGGCGGTACGCCGGCTGCTGACCCAGAAGGCCGAGCTCGGACTCCTCGACGCCGACTGGACACCCGAGGCATCGGTCGCCGCCGCCGCCGATGTCGACCTGGACTCACCGGACAACCGGGAGCTGGCCAGGGAGTTGGCCGAGCGGTCCGTCGTGCTGCTCGACCAGGGCAGCGCGCTGCCGCTGCTGGGCGACGGGCGTACGGCGCCGGGCCGGGTCGCCGTGATCGGCCCGTGCGCCGACGACGCGCGCACGCTCATGGGCTGTTACGCCTTCCCCAACCACGTCCTGCCCCGCCACCCCGGCATGGGACTGGGCGTGACGGCACCGACCGTCGTCGACGCGCTGCGCGCCGAGCTGCCGGACGCCGAGATCGTGAACGAGCCGGGGTGCGACGTGTCCGGCGCGGACCGGTCCGGCTTCACCGCGGCGACGGGCGCCGCCCGCGGGGCGGATCTCTGCGTGGCGGTGGTCGGCGACCGCGCGGGCCTGTTCGGCAACGGCACCTCCGGCGAGGGCTGCGACGCCGAGGATCTGCGGCTGCCGGGCGTGCAGGCCGAGCTGCTCGCGGAGCTCTTCGCCACCGGGACACCGGTGGTCGTGGTCGTGGTCTCCGGACGCCCGTACGCGCTGGGCGAGGTCCATCCGCAGGCCGCCGGACTGGTGCAGGCGTTCATGCCGGGCCAGGAGGGCGCGGCGGCGATCGCCGGCGTGCTGTCCGGGCGGGTACAGCCGGCCGGCAAGCTGCCGGTGCAGATCCCCCGCCGTCCCGGCGGCCAGCCCGGCACGTATCTGGAGCCGCCGCTGGGCGGGAACACCCAGGGCATCAGCAACATCGACCCGACGCCGCTGTTCCCCTTCGGCTACGGGAGGTCGTACACCTCCTTCGCGGTCGACGACATGCGCGTGAGCGCGACCGAGATACCCACCGACGGTGAGTTCGCGGTCTCGGTGCGGGTGCGCAACACCGGCGACCGGGCCGGCCACGAGGTCGTCCAGCTGTATCTGCGCGACGTGCTCGCCACGGTGACCCGGCCGGCCCGGCAGCTGGCCGGCTTCGCCCCGGTGCGGCTGGAGCCGGGCGCGAGCACCCGGGTGGAGTTCCGGGTGCATGCCGACCGGACCGCGTTCACCGGCCGGGATCTGCGGCGGATCGTCGAACCCGGCGAGGTCGAGGCGTTCGTCGGCACCTCGTCGGCCGACCTGACCTGCCGGGTTACCGTACAGTTGACCGGCTCCACCCGTGTGGTCGGCCACGACCGGCGGCTCACCACGCCGGTTGACGTACAGCCGGGAGAAGACGATGCCGCAGGACGCTAGACGCACCACCTTGGCGACCATCGCCCGCGCCGCGGGGGTCTCGGTCGCCACGGTGTCCAAGGTGGTGAACGGCCGCAGCGATGTCGCGCCGCAGACCCGCGCCCGGGTTCGGGAGCTGCTGCTCCAGCACGACTACATCGCCCCCGTGTTCCGCCACTCCGAGGCGGCGGCGAGCCCCACCATCGAGGTGCAGTTCGCCGGCGACCTCAAGTCGTATTCGGCCGAGGCGCTGGAAGGCATCATGGATGCCGCCGACGACCTGGGGGCCTCGGTGGTGACCAGCAAGGCGTCGCTCACCACGAACTGGGCCCGGGACCTGGTCGCGGCCGGGCGCCGCGCCCTCATCGCGGTCACCAGCGTCTACACCGCCGCGCACCTGGACGCGCTGGACCGGGCCGGCCTGCCGCTGGTCGTGCTCGACCCGCTGCACCTGCCGCACAGCCGGGTCAACAGCGTCGGGGCGACCAACTTCGCCGGCGGCCTGGCCGCGACCCAGCACCTGCTCTCCCTCGGCCACCGCCGCGTCGGCTATGTCGGCGGCCCGGCCATGGCCGTATGCAACCAGGCGCGGATGCACGGCTACCGGGCCGCCATGGAGGCGGCGGGCGCGCCGGTGCCCACCGACTACATCCGGCCCGGGGAGTTCAAGTACCAGGCCGGGCTGCGCAGCGCCGGGGCGCTGCTGGACCTGGACGAGCCGCCGACGGCGATCTTCGCCGGGAACGACGAGATCGCCTTCGGCGTCATCGAGGCCGCCCGGACCCGTGGGCTGCGTATCCCCGAGGATCTGAGCGTGGTCGGCTTCGACGACACGCTTCTGGCCCGGATGGCCTCGCCGCCGCTGACCACTGTCCGGCAGCCGATCCGCGAGATGGGGAGCGTCGCGCTGCGCACGGCTCTGCGTCTCGCCAACGGGGAGAAGATCGAGTCGCACCACATCGAGCTGGCGACGGAGCTGGTGACGCGGGCTTCGACGGCGCCATGTCGTTGAGTCGCTAAGTCGCTGACTTATCGACGGGACCCGCGTCCCCCCGGCGCCCACCGCGACGTCAGGGCGAACAGCGCCAGCGCCACGCCTTGCGCCACCGCGGCGCCCAGCGGCAGCGCGCCGCTGCCCAGCGTGCCGAGCAGCAGCCCGCCCGCGGCACCGCCGCCGGCGACGCCGAGGTAGACGGCGCTGCTGTTCAGCGCGAGGGCCTGCTGCCCGGCCGGTCCGGCGAGCCGCAGCAGCCGGGCGCTCGCGGCGGGCGGGATCCACCAGGCGGCGGCCGACCAGAGCAGAAGCAGCGGCATGACGAGGACCAGCGGCGCCGGCCGCAGCGGCCAGCAGGCCGCCAGCCCGAGCATCACGACGGCGAACGCCACGCAGCCCATGAGCAGCGCCCGCTCCGCACCCCAGCGGTCCGCGGCCGGACCGCCGAGCTGCCCGCCCACGAGGCCTGCGACGCCGGCGAGCACGAAGACGACGCCGAGCCCGGTGGGGCCGATCCCTGCCAGGTCGCGGAGATAGACGGCGAGATACGTGAGCAGGGCGAGGTTGCCGAGGACGGCGAAGGCGGTCGCCGTCAGCCCCACGAGCAGTCCTGGGCGGGTGAGCGGCGCCAGCCGGTCCGCCAGCCGCAGCCGCTCGCCGCGCGGTGGCTCCGGCAGGGTTACGTACAACGCGATCAGGGCCGCGGCCCCCAGCAGGCCGCCGAGCACGAACGCCCCTTGCCAGCCCGCCACCGCGCCTACCCACGTGCCCAGCGGGACGCCGAGGAGCAGCGCGGTGGTGAGTCCGCCGAGCACGATGCTGAGATAGCGGCCCTGGCGCTCCGGCGGCGCCAGCACGGCCGCGGCGCCGAGAGCGCCGGGCACCACCACGGCCGCGGCCAGGGCGGCGAGCACCCGTAGCGCCATGAGCAGCGGGAACGCGGTGACGAACGGCATGACGAGGTTGGCGGCGGTGAAGACGGCCAGGGCGGCGGTGAACAGCGGCCGGCGTGGCCAGTCGGCGGTGACGACGGCCGCCACCGGCGCGGCCAGCGCGAACACCAGGGAGAAGACCGTGACCAGCTGTCCCGCGGTCGACTCCGCCACGTGCAGGTCGTCGGCGAGGCCGGGCAGCACGCCGGCCACGAGATAGTCGTCGGTGGAGAATGCGAAGGTCGTCAGAGTGAGCGCGAGCAGCCAGCCCGGCAGGGAGCGGCGCAGCAGTCGAGAGGTGGTGGTGGACGCGGGAGTGTCTGTGCAGTTCTCGTTCACGCCGTAAAGGTAACAGTCGTTACCCTAATCAATGCCACCGGTTTTCCCGCCCGGCAGGAGCCCCATGCCCCGCACC
>NZ_JAAKZV010000163.1 GCF_011044975.1 Streptomyces coryli
GCCCGGCGGCGCCAACGAGCCCACCCTCCCCTTCGTCTTCCGCGCCTCCGTAGCCCGCCCCGACGACGTCCTCCTGCTCGCAGGCCCCGGCCTCGCCGAACCGCTCCGCGGCCAGCCCGCCCTCGCCGACCGCCTCGCCGAACGCTGGCACGACACCCCGCCGCCCGGCCTCGCCGCCTTCCTCGCCGATGTGCAGTTGCGCGCAAAGGGATACGCCGACGACCGCACCGCCGCCGCGGTCTGGGAAAGCTGACCAATCGTCAGCAAAACATCGGCGAAACAGCGAATTCCGGCCATCAAGCGGCGATTAGATAGGGGATTAGGGAAGTCGATATATCACATTGGGTGCGGCCGTTCGGGAGAAAGAATGCGGCGGGCTCGGCCAAACGAGTGGTTTGCCCGGCGTAGCGATTCGGTAAATGGCCATCGGATCGCGCAGGATGAATCTCGTCCGATTCCGGCAAACTCATCTGCCCGCTCCCCAGGGCAGGAAGGAAAGCATCGAATGTCTGCCAAGAAGTCCGTGAAGCGCATTGCTGCCGTGGCGGGCGTCGCCGCCGTCCTCACTGCGGGTGCCGCCCCGGCCGCCTCCGCCGCCCAGCTGGGTGGCGACGGTGGCTCCTCCAACTGCACCGTCAAGGAGGAGGGTGGCAAGGAGTACAAGTACATGGTCGACACCTGCCAGTTCCTCGGCTCCCTGATCGGGAACGACCTGGTCCACGGCGCCGTCCTGGGCAAGGACGTGTCGGAGGACAAGAAGAACGAGGGCGCGGGCGCCGACGCCTCCGCCACCGGCGACGCGAGCGTCACCCTCCCGACCGACATGCCGGGCAACAGCGAGGACGCCCCCGGCCAGACCGTGGTCGAGGAGCCGGCTTCCCTGAAGTAACTCCGGGCGGCAGTTGGCCGCTCAGGGTTACCGACCGCTCCGGTGGCCCAGCAATGAATGAATACGCCGCTGCCCGGCACGGACCTCACGGTTCGTGCCGGGCAGCGGCGCGTTGGCGTGCCGGTTACGCGCCCGCCGGCCGCAGCCGCAGCGTCAGGATCTGGAACGGCCGCAACTCCACGGCCCAACCACCGTCCGCACCCGGCTCCGCCGGGCCGAGCTCACGCTCCAGCAGGTCCGTCACCTGGGCGGCCGCCACGTCGAAGGACGCGGTCAGCTCGCCGGTGGCGCGTCCGCCACGGGACTCGTAGAGCCGCACCACCACATCCCCGCTGCGGTCCTCCGCCAGCTTCACCGACTCGACGGTGATGGCCGGGTCGTCGACCGCGACCAGCGGTGCCGTGGCCGGGGCCGCGGCCGTGCGCAGCGGGAGGTTGAGCGCCAGGCCGCCCGCCACCGCGTCGCCGACGCCCGCGCCCGGGAGGAGCGAGTAGCGGTAGCGGTGCCGGCCGAGGTCGGTGCGCGGGTCCGGGAAGTGCGGGGCGCGCAGGATCGTCAGCCGCACGGTGGTGCCGAGGCCGTCGCGGTGCGGGGTGCGGGTGACGTCGTGGCCGTACGTGGCGTCGTTGAGCACCGCGACCCCGTAGCCCGGCTCGGCGACCTGCAGCCAGCGGTGCGCGCAGATCTCGAAGCGGGCCGCGTCCCAGCTGGTGTTGACGTGCGTGGGCCGGTGCACATGGCCGAACTGAATCTCCGACGTGGACCGTTCCGCGTGCACATCGAGGGGGAAGGCGGCCTTCAAGACCTTCTCCGACTCGTGCCAGTCGACGTCCGCCGTGATGTCGAGGCGGTCGCTGCCCGCGGCGAGGGTCACGTCCTGCACGATCCGGGATTCGCCGAAGGTACGGGTGACCCGGACCGTGGCGCGCAGCGGGCCGTCCTCGACCAGCTCCACGGACTCGGCCGCGGTCAGGTCCGTGACCTTGTTCCGGTAGAACTTGTCGATGTCCCAGGCGTCCCACTGGTTGGGGTGGTCGGGGTGGATCTGGAGCAGGTTGCCCCGCGTGCCCGGGGCCAGTACCTCGCGGTCGGCGGTCAGGTCGCGGACGGAGGCGAGCAGGCCGTCGGCGTCGATCGTGACCCGCAGCCTGCCGTTGTCGAGGACGATCTCCTGGCCGGCGGTGGTGGCGCTGACCTCGCTGACCGGCGCGCCCGAGGAAGCGCTGACCGAGCCCAGGCCCGGGACGGTGACCGCCACCGGCGCCCCGTCGACGTCGACGACCTCCGTGCGGGCGTACGGCGATGCGTTGAAGACCGCCGGGAGATCGGCGGCGCCGAGCGCCTCGATCGCCTCGGCCGTGATCTGCCGCAGCTCCTCCGCGACCCGCGCGTACGTCTCCGCCGCCTCCCGGTGCACCCAGGCGATCGACGACCCCGGCAGGATGTCGTGGAACTGATGCAGCAGCACCGTCTTCCAGATCCGGTCCAGCGCGTCGTACGGGTAGGCGTATGCGGGATTGCGGACCGCGGCCGTGGACGCCCACAGCTCCGCCTCGCGCAGCAGGTGCTCGCTGTGGCGGTTGCCCTTCTTGGTGTCCGCCTGGGAGGTGTACGTGCCGCGGTGGAACTCCAGGTACAGCTCGCCGGACCACACCGGCGCCTTCGGGCCGTACTCCTCCTCGGCCTTGGTGAAGAACGCCGCGGGCGCCTCCACTTCCACCCGCGGGGAGCCCTCCAGCGAGCGCAGCCGGCGGGCCTTCTCCAGCATCTCGCGGGTGGGGCCGCCGCCGCCGTCGCCGTAGCCGAACGGGGCCAGCGAGCGGGTGGCGCGGCCCTTGTCGGTGAAGTTCTTCTCCGCGTGGGCCAGTTCGCGCGCCTGGAACTCCACGTTGTACGTGTCGATGGGCGGGAAGTGGGTGAAGACGCGGGAGCCGTCGATGCCCTCCCACCAGAAGGTGTGGTGGGGCATCTTGTTCGTCTGGTTCCACGACAGCTTCTGGGTGAGGAACCAGCGGATGCCGGCGAGCTTGGCCAGCTGCGGGAAGGCGGCCGTGTAGCCGAAGGAGTCGGGGAGCCAGATCTCCTCCGTCTCGTAGCCCAGCTCCTCCATGAAGAAGCGCTTGCCGTGCACGATCTGGCGGGCGAGGGCCTCGCCGCCCGGCATGTTGGCGTCCGACTCCACCCACATCGAGCCGACCGGGGCCCACTGCCCTGACTGGACGGTCTTCTTGATGCGCTCGAAGACGTGCGGCTGGTTCTCCTTCACCCACGCGTACTGCTGGGCCTGGGAGCAGGCGAAGACCAGCTCCGGATAGTCGCCGGAGAGGGCGAGCTCGGTGACATTGGCGAAGGTGCGGGACGCCTTGCGGACGGTCTCGCGCAGCGGCCACAGCCATGCCGAGTCGATGTGTGCGTGGCCGGTCGCCGAGAGGCGGTGCGCGCTGGCGGCGGCGGGCTGCGCGAGCGTGCCCGCGAGCTCGGCGCGGGCGGCCTCGGCCGTGCCCGGGACGTCGTGCAGGTCGAGGGTGTCCAGCATGGTCTCGAGGGCGCGCAGGATCTCGTGCCGCCGGGGGCGGTCCATCGGGAGCTCGTGCATGAGCTCCGACAGCACCTCGATGTCGAGGATCAGGTGGAAGACGCCCTCGTCCAGCACCGCGAGGTCGGCGGAGCGGAAGACATAGATCGGCTGGTCGCCCGCCGTGGTGACATCGCCGAGCTCGGTGGGGAAGAAGTCGCGCAGCACCGACGGGTTGGCCGCGGCCTCGAAGAGCAGCCGCACCGGCTCGCCGCCCGCGGCCGGGGAGGCGATCGGGACATGGCGGTTGCGCGGGTGCACGCCCTTGATCGGGACGCCCTCCGCGTCGTAAACGAGGCCCTCGGCCTGGAAGCCGGGCTGGTCGCCGCTGAAGCCGGGGTCGATGACCGCCTCGACGCGCTTGCCCGCCCAGTCCGCCGGGACCTGGCCGGCCAGCCGGAACCAGCTGGTGGACCACGGCGAGCCCCAGGCGCTGCCGGTGGCGAACGGCTCGTACGCACCCTTGAGGGCCTCGGATACGGGCACCGGCTCGCCCGGTGCGTGCCACACGGTGAGGGTGAGGGGGGTCCGGTCGGTGTAGAGCGCCGGCCGGATGTGCTGGCGGAGGGCCCGGTCCAGGCGGCCCTCCACCAGCAGGCGATCGTCGTGCATGCGAGCTCCTCAGGCTTGTTCCGTCGCGAACCAGCCTTTCCCGGCCGTGAACTCGGAATCAAGGCCTGTGGACAACCTCGATGACAACGTTGTACGAAACCACTGCCGCACGCGGCGGCAGCGGCGTCAGCCGAACTGCTTCTCCAGGTCGGTGAGCTTCTGCTCCAGGCTGTCCAGACGCGGCGCCGCCGACGACTCGCCCTCGGCGGCGGCAGCGGCCGGCTTGCGCGGCGCCGCCGCCCGCGCCGGCAGCTCCGCGGCCTTCGCCGCGGGGCCCGCCGTGACGGCGGTGACCTCGGCGTGCGGCGCCCGGAACCCGAGGCCGCGGTGCATCGCCTTGGCCCTGGCGCGGTCCTCGGCCCGCTGCCGCTCCCTGGCGCGCTTCTCCGCGCGCACATCCTCGACCGCCTCGTCGAGCGTCCGCACGCCCTCCAGCAGCATCAGCGACCAGGCCTTGAAGGTCTCACGGGGCGCCCGCATCCACCGCACGATGCGGATCTGCGGCAACGGCCGCGGCACCAGGCCCTGTTCGCGCAGCGCGGCCCTGCGGGTCTGCTTCAGCGCCCGGTCGAACAGCACCGCGGCGGACAGCGACATCCCCGCGAAGAACTGCGGGGCGCCCGCGTGCTCCAGACCGCGGGGGGCGTGCACCCAGTTGAACCAGGCCGCGGCCCCGGCGAACGTCCACACCAGCAGCCGGGAGCCGAGCGCGGCATCGCCATTGCTGGCCTCGCGGACCGCGATCACCGACGAGAACATCGCCGCCCCGTCGAGCCCGAAGGGCACCAGATACTCCCAGCCCCCGGAGAGGTTGAGGTTCTGCCGCCCGAAGCCGACCAGGCCGTGGAAGGAGAGCGCGGCGGCCACCGCCGCGCAGCAGAAGAGCAGCAGGTAGGAGAGGCTGCCGTAGAGCGTCTCCTTGCGCCGGCGGCGCTCCTCCATCCGCTCCCACGTGTCGTTGCCCTTGTCGTCGGCCCGCCGTCCCCGCAACGTCACCGCGACCGCGGCGCCGACGCCGAGTACCAGCACGCCTGCCGGGAGCAGCCAGTCCAGAGATATGGCGTTCATTGACATTGGATGCCCCTCGCATCGCATTCTTCGCTTGCGTGCCTCTTGAGGGGTCATCTTGGCGGAATTCCGCCGTCCACTTGGCGCTTCGGGATTCAGCCACACGAAGGAGTGGCGTAGGCGTCAACTGGTTGCGCTGAGCCGCTCGACGCGTTCGGCATCGCCCGTGCGCGGGCAGGTGACACAAGTGTCCTGCGGGCGAAGGGTGTAGAAGAGGCAGCAGCTCGCCCGGTCGCGGGTGCGGAGGTCTTCGCCGCACTTCCCGGGCAGGGCGCGGAAGGAGGCACCACCGGCGTACGGCGCCTGGAGTGCGCTGTTCCCCGGCAGCAACTGCTGGGTTTCGGCCACCGCCCGGTCCTCTTCACCGAGGAGCGAGCCGATATACCACAGCCCCTCCACGATTTCGTCCGTCGCCATCCCCCACAGCGCCCGCCGCCCGCGCCGCATCCGCGGCGCGAAGGCGTCCAGAACGGGCGCGAGATGCTCGGCGACAGCGGCCCGCACCTCCGCGCGCAGCGCCTCCTCGTCCGGTACGACACGGGCGTCCGGCAGCGCCGCGGCCGGGTCGCCCGGCAGGCAGGCGAAGGCGTCGAGCCGGACGGCGATGCGTCCCTGCCCGCGGTGGTACGAGACGGCGTCGACCGGGATCCGCGGCACCCGGCGGTGCAGGAACCACGGGATGGTCGCGAGCAGGCAGACGCCCCAGGCGTAGCGGTGCAGGCCGAAGCTGGCGATGACGTCGGCGCGGCCAGGCTGCCCGTAATCGCGCTGCACCTGCTCGGCGTCCCAGGAGAGGAAGCGGTCGAGGGTGGCCGGGTCGGCGGCGAGCGTACGGGCCGGGAGCCAGCCGTCAGCGGGGTCGGGGTCAGGCTGGTCCGGGGTGAGCTCGGTCACGCCGAGCGTCGGGAAGACCTCGCCGAGCCGGGCGTACGCGGCGGTGAACGGGCTCGGTCCGACGATGGCGCGCCGCGACGCCGTTGAGGCGTGCGGGACCAGGGCAGGAGCGCTCATGAGGGATACCACCGGCGGAGGGGTGACAGGGAGGCCTGACGGGTTGAACTAGGTAAGCCTTACCTTACCCATGGCGGCGGTGCGTGATGCAAGCGGGGCGCGCGGGGGTGTCGCGAATGGGTGACCTGGCCTAGGGTGCACGGTCGGGGGGAACGGGACTATTCGGACGTAATGCGGGTGTGCGGGATCAGCGGGACCAGCGGAAGCAGCGGGAGTAGCGGGATGGCCGAGCAGGCGGACCTGGGCGCGGAGGCGCTGCGCGTGCCGCGGCAGCGTGCGGGCGCGGGGTTCGGCGGCGGCGGGTCGCCGGCCCGGCTGCGGCGGTCGTCGGTGCGGGCGCAGACGCTGGACGCCCTGCGCGCGATGCTCGCCTCGGGCGAGCTGCGGGCCGGGGAGGTGTACTCGGCACCGACGCTGGGCGCCGGGCTCGGCGTCTCGGCGACGCCGGTACGGGAGGCGATGCAGCAGCTCGCGGCCGAGGGCGTCGTCGAGGTCGTCCCGAACGTCGGATTCCGGGTGGTGGAGCGACGCGCGCCGGTACGGGAGGAGCTCGCCGAGGTGCGACGGCTGCTGGTGCTGCCGGTGATCAGGCGGCTGGCCGCCGCCGAGGAGCCCGCCCCGGACTGTGACCGCCTGCGGGCGGCAGCGCTGGCCGCGGACGCGGAGCCGCTCGGCGCGGCAGCCGAGCGGGGCTTCTTCGCGGAGCTGTTCGCCCTGGCGGGCAACGGAGAACTGGCGGACGTCGCCGACACGGTGCTGCGCAGAGCGCAGGCCGCACGCGCGACCGCCCGGCTCGGGGCCGGCCCGGGCCGGGCGTCGTACGCGGCGGTGGTGGACGCGATGGCCGCGGGCGACGGGGACGCCGCCGTCGCGGCGGCCGAGGAGTTGCTCCGCTGAGGCTGCCCCCGCTGCTGGCCTCCTCGACCGCCCGGCGCGCTAGCGCCCCCGCATCCACCTCAGCTGCACCGACCGCTGTTCCGAAGCCCCGCCCTCGTGCAGGTTCCACGGGTACACCGTGATGTCCTTCTCCGCGTGCGACCAGTGGTTGTACGACGCGAACACCGTCGACGGCGGGCACGTCTGGTCCATCAGCGCCACCGAGTACAGCGCCGGGCAGTCCGCCCGCGCCGCGAAGTTCGTGCCGTCGAAGTACGACAGCGTCCGGAAGACCTGCTCATCCGTGCCCCGCTGCGTGCGCAGGAAGCGGACGATCTCCTGGTACGGCTCGTTGTCGGTGATCTCCACCGCGCGGCGGAAGTGGTTCAGGAACGGGACGTCGATCATCGCGCCGCGCACGTCGTCGCGCAGGCCCGCGACGGCGGTCGCGATCGCGCCGCCCTGGCTGCCGCCGCAGACGTACACCCGGTCCGGGTCGACCGCCGGGTGCGTCTTCGCCGCGTCGACGCCGCGTATCGCGTCCGTGAAAACGCGGCGGTAGTAGTAGTGCTCGGGGTCGAGGATGCCGCGGGTCATGAAGCCGGGGCTCTGCGGGTTCTCGCCGCCGTGCGGGTCCGCCGTCGCGCCCATGTGGTTGCCGGTCGAGGCGCCCTGGCCGCGGGTGTCGACGACGAAGACGGCGCGGCCCGAGGCCGGCCAGGCGAGGTGGTCGTGCGGGGCGCCGCGGCCGCCGTGGTAACCGATGTAGTACATGACGCAGGGGAGCGGGCCTTCGGCGCCCTTCGGGACGATGAACCAGCCCGATATGCGGTGGCCGCCCCACCCCGCGAACGACGCGTCGTACACCTCGACCTCACTCAGCGCCGCGTCGTACGGGCGGAACTCCGCCGCGAGGTCGTGGTCCGCCGCCTCGTCCAGGGTGCGCTTCCAGAAGGCGTCGAAGTCCTCGGGCTCGGTGCGCTCGGGGCGGTAGGCGCGCAGCTGGTCGAGGGGCATGTCGAACAGGGCCATGCGGGGTTCTCCTGGTGGTGTGCGCCGCGCTGCGGCGGCGGTGCCGTGAGCTGCATCCTTGCTCGTGGGCACCGGCCGCCGCAAGCGCTTGCGATCCCCCCTTTCTACGGCAGGATGTTGAGCTTGAAGGTGGTCGTCCTGTTCCTGATGTCCTCCGCGCAGTTGATCAGCTTCAGGTTGTGGAAGGTGGCCTCGCCCACCGCCGGGCCCTGGCCGGCTTCCGCCATTTCGTTGACCCAGATGCCGATGCCCGACTTGTGGTCGTACGCGTCGCCGCTCTTCCGCGCGTCGCGGATGGTCACGTCACGCAGGATCGTGTCCTTGACCGGGTTCTCCGGCTGAGAGCCCGTGTACTTCGTCTGGAACATCACGCCCGAGTAGGTCGGGGAGTTGATGTCGACGTTGTTGATGCGGATTCCCTGGAATGCCTTCGATGCCGAGAAGAGCCAGATCCCCGGGAAGGTCTGGCCGCCCCAGAAGTGCCCCCCTGACCGGTCGATGGTGATGTTCTCGAAGGTCGTCGGCTCCGTGCCGAAGCCGTTCATCGGATACCCGAAGTCCAGCGAGCTGATGGTGATGCCCGAGTAGACCAGGGTGTCCGCGATACGGATATTCCGGAACGTGTTGTTGTAGCCGCCGTAGACCGCGATCCCGGCCGCCCGCCAGGTCAGCAGCGAGGTGAGGTTCTCGTAGACGTTGTCCTTCATGTCGGCCCCGCCCGCGTCGATCGCCGAGAACAGCGCGAAGCTGTCGTCGCCGCTGGCGCGCGACTCGTTGTTCGCCACCCGGTTTCCGGTGGAGCCGTTGGTCATGTTGATGCCGTCGGCGAACATATTGCGGATGCGGGAGTTCTTGATGGTCATGTTGTCGGTGTTCGCGCCCCAGTAGAGGCACACCATGTGCTCGTTCCAGACATTGTCGATCGTGATGTCGGAGACGTTCTGGAAGTCGAAGACCTTTCCGGGGCCGTCGATACGTGACGTGTAGTTGCCGAAGTAGGCGAAGCCGGAGAAGGCGGAGCCGCTCGCGGTCTTCTCCGCGCGGAAACCGATGTCCGTGTTCTCCTGCGACTTCGGCGCGTGGAAGCGGGTGTACCAGGGGCCGGCTCCGACCACCTTGACCGCTTTTCCGTACACCTGGAACTTGCTGCTCGTCTCATAGTCACCGGCCGGCAGATAGACGCCGGTCAGCTTGCCGGTCGTGTCCATACGAACCTTGTCCAGGGCGTTCTGCACGTCCTGGTGCGTGAAGCCCGTCGGCACGGCGTACGCCGCCGGGTCCGGGTTCGCGTCCGGCGCCACCTGCTCCACATCGATGAAGTCGATGGCGTACTTCGAGGTGTTGGCCGTGTCCTTCTGGAGCTTGATCTTGCTGCCCGCCGGGACGGTGCCGTCGAGGAACAGGTGCGCCTCGTCGTAGATGTGCCGGGGCGGCCCCGCGCTCGGGGTGTTGCCGGGGGAGCCCTCGGCCCCGTACAGCCAGGCGTACTTGGACGTCAGGTCGAGGGCCTTGCGGAACTTGCCGTCGACGTAGACGTTCAGCGTCGCGTTGATCCCGCCGCCGCCCGCGGCGTCGGGGATCGAGAAGCGCGTCACCAGCGTGTTCGTCGGCTCCTTGGTGGTGAACTCCACCGACGCGCCGGTCTCGTTGAGCGTGACCGCCTTACGGCCCGACGCCTCGCCGTCGATCGCGCCGATGTCCCGGCTCGGTCCGACCACCTGCGCGCCGCCGCCGACCGCCGCGTCCTCGGCCTCGTACGTCTCGTACGGCATGTCGGCGCCGCGGCCCACGTACAGCGACCGGGTGGCGGTGTTGTTCTCCCGCTTGGCCTCGGCCTCATTGGCGTCGGGCGCGACCGTCACCTTGACGGAGAAGTGGCCGTTCGCCGCCGTCCACGGACCCAGCTTCACCGCGGGTGCGGAGTCGCCGGCGCCGATCGTGCCGCTGTGCGCGCCCGTCAGCGTCTTCACCGTCGCGCCGTTCGCGTCCTGCACCGTCAGCGTGATGGCGTGACTGCCCGCCGCCGACGCCTGGGTGCCCTGGTTCTTCACCGTGACGGCGAAGTCGACGTCCTTGCCGCTGGTCGGTGCGCTCGGCGTCCAGGAGACGGACGGCACCAGGTCGGAGCTCTGGATCGGCTTGACGACGATCGGGGCTGCCGCGGCGAGGGTGTTGTTGCCCTCGTCGGTCTCGACCACCTTGTTCGCGTCGTCGGCCGTCGCGCTGAGCGGGTACGAGCCCGCCTCGCGGGCGCTGACGACCGCGCTCACCGTCGTTGACTCGCCCGGCGCGAGCGCGGGCAGGGCCGCCGTATCCACCTTCTCGCCGGCCAGGCGGAACGCGACGTCGGTGGCGCCGGACGCCTCCTTGCCGCCGTTGCGTACGGTCGCGGACAGCGTCAGCATGTCCGACTCGACCGGTGCCTCGGGGGTGTGCGCGACCTTCGTGACCTCCAGATCGGGGTTCGGCGCGGCCGTGCCCAGCACCTGGAACTCCGCCGCCTGCCCGGCGCTCGCGCCGCTGTTCGCGGTGAACTTCAGGCGGACGTCGGCGACCCGGCCGCTGACCGGGATCTTCACCGCGTTCTGGTTGCCGGACGGGCTGAAGGAGTACTCCTTCTCCGCGGCCAGCGAGGTGAAGTCGGTGGCGTCCTGGGTGCGGCCGAGCACCTCCAGCTTCTGGGTGCGGGTGCTCCACGCGGGGTCGGGGTTGAGCTTGACGACGACCGCGCTGACGTCGGCGTTGGCGCCGAGCTTCACGGTCAGCGTGTTCGGGTAGCTGCCCGCCGCGCCCTCCCAATAGGTGGCCGTGCTGTCGTCGTTGGCGTTCTCCGCCTTGTAGGTCTGGGTGGTCGAGGAGGCCGTGATCGGCTTGCCCACCGCGAGGTTGGCGCCGTCGCCGGTGCCCTGGCGGGTGACGGAATTGCTCGGCGCGGAGACGTTGCCCGCGGCGTCCTTGGCCCGTACGGAATAGGTGACGGTCGCGCTCGCCGGGCGGGTGTCGGTGTACGTGGTCGTGCCGCCGTCGACCGTCTTCAGCACCTCGCCGCCGGCGTAGATGTCGTACGCCGTGACCTTCACGTTGTCCGTGGCGGCGCCCCAGGTCAGCTTGATCTGGCCGCTCGCCGGCTCGGTGTAGGCGAGGTTGGCGGGTGCGGTCGGCGCCTGGGTGTCGCCGGAATCGCCCTTACGGGTCACGGAGTTGCTGTTCGGGGACTGGTTCCCGGCCGCGTCGCGGGCGCGCACGTAATACGTGACCGTGGCGCTTGCGGGCTGGGTGTCCGTGTACGACGTGACGTTGCCCTCGACGGAGGTGCGCAGCTCGCCGTTCGCGTAGATGTCGTAGCCGGTCACGCCCTTGTCGTCGTCGGACGCGCCCCAGGTGAGCTTGATCTGGCCGGACGCCGGCTCGGTGAGGGCGAGGTCCTTCGGCGCGGTGGGCGCCTGGGTGTCGCCGGTGGCCGGGCCGTAGACCTCGAGCTCGCTGAGCTGGCCGCCCGACTGGACCGTGTTGGCGGAGATCAGCGCGCGGACGTAGCGGGTGGTGGCGGTGTCGAAGGTGATCGTGGCGCTGTTGTCGGTGCCGGGTGCGAAGGTGTACTCCTTGGCGGCCGTCAGGTCGGTGAAGTTCTCGCCGTCCTGGCTGGTCTGGAGCTTGAGGGTCTGCTTGCGCTCCTCCCAGCCCGCCGGGAGCTTCAGCACGACCTTGTTGACCCGCAGGCCCGCGCCGAGGTCGGCCTGCACCCACTGGGGGAGCTTGCCGTTCTCGCTCTCCCAGTAGCTGGCGCGGTTGCCGTCGCCGGCGTTGGCGGCCACGTAGGACTGGGTGTGGGTGCTGGCCTTGAAGGTCTTGCCGAGCGCCAGGTTCGCGGACGAGTCGTCGCCCGCGCCGAAGACCTTCAACTCGGCCAGCTGGCCCGCGGACCAGCCGGTGTTGGCGGTGATGTTGATGCGCACGAAGCGGGTCTGCGCGGCCGCGAAGCCGACCTTGACCGTGTTCGCGTTCGCCGGGGAGAAGGTGTGCGCTGTGGAAGAGGCGAGGGCGTGGAAGCCGGTGCCGTCCGCGCTGCCCTGCACGGAGAGGGTCTGCTTGCGCTCCTCCCAGCCGGCGGGCAGCCGCAGCTCGACCTCGTCGACGCGCTTGCTCTCGCCGAGGTCCACCTGCACCCACTGCGGGAGGTCGGAGCCCGAACTCTCCCAGTACGTGCCCTGGTTGCCGTCGGTGACCCGGGCGGCGCCGAAGTCGGCCTTGGCGCTCGAGGCGGTCGCCGTCCGCCCCGCCGCCAGGTCGGGGCCGCCGGCCGCGGTGGCGGTGAAGGTGGGCAGGCCGAGCAGGAGGAGGGTGGCGGCCAGCAGGGCGGCGAAGGGCCGCCATCTCGCGCGGAGTCTTCGTCCGTAATACGGGCTTATGCGGCTCTTCATGGGGTCTTCTGGCTCCTTTGGAGGCAACAACACACCTTCTTGCGAAGGACGGTTGGAGAATTGCAGACCCCTGTCCGCTTCGCTACTGACTGGGCGAAGATTCTTTCGACGGCGGCGCGGTGCTCTCCCGTACGATCAGCGTCGTCGCCAGCTCGACCTGCTCCGGCGGCGCCGCGCTGCCCGTGGTGACCAGGCGGAGCATGCGGAAGGCCGTCGCCGCCATGGCTTCGAGGGGCTGGCGGACGGTGGTGAGCGCGGGCGCCGCCCATGCGGCCACCGAGACGTCGTCGAATCCGGTGACGCTCATGTCGTACGGGGCGCGCAGGCCGCGCTCCGCGAGCGCCTGCAGGACGCCGAAGGCCTGGGCGTCGTTGCCCGCGGCGATCGCCGTCGGGGGTTCGGGGAGATCCAGCAGGTGCAGCGCGTAGGCGCGGCCCGCCTCCGGGCTGAACGCGGCGCTGTGCACCAGCTTTTCGTCCACCGGTACCCCGGCCTGCAGCAGCGCGGCGCGGTAGCCGTCGACGCGGGCGCGGGCCGACCAGGTGTGCGGCGGGCCGCCGAGCGCGGCGATCCGGTGGTGGCCGAGCTCCAGCAGGTGGCGGGTGGCGGCCAGGCCGCCGTGCCAGTTGGTGGAGGCGACCGAGCGCACCCCGGCGCCCGGCTCCTCCGGCGGGTCGATGATGACGAGCGGCACGCCCTTGGCGGCGAGGCGGTCGCGGTCCCGGCGGGCGGGCAGATGGTGCACGATCAGCACCCCGTCGGTGCCGCGGGCGGCGACCCGCTCCAGGGTGGCGGCGAGCTCCTTGCTCTTCCTGCCCTCCTTGTCCGGCACGTCGTTGACGACGATGCGGCAGTCCGCCTCCACGCCCGCGCCGACCGCGCCGGCCACCAGCGCGTCCGCCCACGGGCTCTGCAGCCCGCCGATGACCAGGTCGACGATGCCGCTGCCGGCGGTCGGGGTGCCGGCGGTGCGGTAGCCGTGGTCGGCGAGCAGCCGGGCGATCCGGTCGCGGGTCGCGGGGGAGACGTCGGTGCGGCCGTTGAGGACCTTGGACACCGTGGAGACGGAGACGCCGGCGGAGGCGGCGATCTCGGTGAGGGTGGATCTCATGGCGCGGCTCCTTTTTCGAAAAACTCCCTTGCAATGTAGGGGTGTTGACCGCAGGTGAGGCCGCCCGTACCGTCAAATGCAAGCGAAAAGTTATCGAAAAGGGAGGGGCTCCCATGCCCGTGCCGCCACTGGCCGTGCAGCTCTACACCGTTCGCGAACAGCTTGCCGCCGACCGCAAGGGCACCCTGAAGGCGCTGGCTTCGTACGGCTATCAGGCCGTCGAGTGCTTCGACGCCCTGACCGATCCCGAGGCGCTGCGCGCCGATCTCGACGCCGCCGGGCTGGCGGTCAGCTCAACGCACGGGCCCGCGCTGGGTGATGGGACCGGCAACGGGGCGGACGAGCTGTTCCGCGCGGCCCGTACGCTCGGGACCGACACCGTCGTGGTGCCCTTCCAGCCGCCGGAGCGGTTCGCGGACGCCGACGGGGTCGCGGCGGTGGCCCGGGAGCTCAACGAGGCGGCGGCCAAGGCCGTGGACCACGGGCTGAAGGTGGGCTATCACAACCACGCCTTCGAGCTGGAGCAGCAGGTCGGCGGCCGGCCCGCGCTGGAGGTGCTGGCCGGGCAGCTGGACGAGGCGGTCTTCCTCGAGGTCGATACGTACTGGGCCGCCGTCGGCGGGCAGGACGTGCCCGCGCTGCTGGGGCGCCTCGGCGACCGCGTCACGCATCTGCACGTAAAGGACGGGCCCATCAACCACGACGACCCGATGACCGCGGTCGGCGACGGCCGGATGCCGGTGCTCGAGGTCCTCGCCGCCGCGCCCGCCGCGCGCTGGCACATCGTCGAACTCGACCACTGCGCCACCGACATGCTCACCGCGGTCGAGGACAGCTTCCGCTGGCTGAAGGAGAACCGATGACCGACCCGCTCGGCATAGCAGTCGTCGGCTGCGGCACGATCAGCGACCAGTATCTGAAGAACCTCACCGCCTTCCCCGACCTGCGCGTCCTCTTCTGCGCCGACCTCGACACCGACCGGGCGCGGACGCAGGCGGAGGCGTACGGCGTCCCGCTGCACGGCACCGCGGAGACCGCGCTCGCCCACCCGGGCGTGGAACTCGTCGTCAACTTGACGGTCCCGGTGGCGCATTACGAGGTGGCCGCCGCCGCCATCGCGGCGGGCAAGCACGTCTGGAATGAGAAGCCGCTCACCCTCGACCCCGAGTCGGGACGCAAGCTGCTCAAGGAGGCCGAGACCGCCGGGGTGCTGCTCGGCTGCGCGCCCGACACCTTCCTCGGCGCCGGGCTGCAGACGGCGCGGCGGCTGGTCGACTCCGGGCGGATCGGGACGCCGCTGAGCGCTCTTGCGCTGCTGCAGGGTCCTGGCCCCGAGTCGTGGCACCCCAGCCCGGAGTTCTACTACCTCCGCGGCGGCGGCCCGCTCTTCGACATGGGCCCGTACTACCTCACCGCCCTCGCCGCGATGCTCGGCCCGGCCTCGCGGGCGGCGGCGGTGACGCGGCGGGCCCGGGAGGTCCGTACCGTCGGCTCCGGGCCGAAGGCGGGCCGGGACTTCCCGGTCGAGGTGGACACGCATGTCTCGGCGCTGGTCGAGTACGCCTCGGGACCGGCCGCCACGCTGGTCTTCAGCTTCGACTCGCCGCTGCAGCGGCACGGGTTCATCGAGCTCACCGGTACTGAGGCCACCCTCGCCCTGCCCGACCCGAACACCTTCGGCGGGCAGGTGCGGCTGCGCCCCGCGGGCTCGGACGACTGGACCCGGATCGAGCCGGAGGGCGCCACGCACGGCCGCGGCATGGGGGTGCTGGACATGGCCCGCTCGCTGAGCGCCGGGACGCCGCACCGCGCGTCCGGGGAGCTGGCGCAGCACGTACTGGAGACGATGGGCGCGATCGAGCGGTCGGCGGCCGAGGGGTCGTTCTGGCCGGTGGGCGGGGACTTCGCGGTGCCCGCGCCGCTGCCGGCGGACTGGGATCCGGCGGCGGCGACCGGCTGAGGATGACGAGGATCCGGCTGAGGATGACGAGGATTACGACGCCGGCTGCGCCAGCTGGTCCGCCAGCCACTTCGGTACGCCCCCCAGGAGGCGGACCAGGCGGCGGGCCTCGCCGCGCAGCCGGGTCGCCTCCGGCTCCTCGTCCTCCACGTCGGCGAGGGACGCCAGCGCGGGCGCTATGCCGACGAGATAGCCGAGCTCCTCGCGGATCCGCAGCGACTCGGAGAAGCCCTTGTGCGCCTCCGCCCGCTCGCCGTCCTCGGCCGCGAGGCCGGCCAGATGCCGCCAGGTGAAGGAGCACAGCAGCGCGTCGCCCTGCGCCGCCGCGGCCTCGTGCGCGCGCTTGAAGGCGGCTTGCGCGGCGGCGGCGTTACGGGTGATGTGGTGGGCGACCAGGCCGCGGCGGAAGTCGAGCCGCGGCCGCAGCCGCGAGCCCGGTGTCAGCAGCGCCGCCGCGCGGCCGAGCGCCACCCGGGCCTCGTCGGAGCGGTCGCGGCCGCGGAAGACGGTGGTGGCGTACGCGAGGTTGCCGCGCTCGCAGGCGGCGGCGCCGCGCTCCTCGTTGTCGCCGGCGAGGGATTCGGCGGCCCGCAGCGCGTCCTCGGCCGGGGCCCAGCCGTCGCCGGTGAACATGGCGCGCTCGACCAGCAGGTGGGTCCGCTCCACGGCGAGATAGGCGTCCTTCTCCGCCCCGGGCGCCAGCAGCGCCGCCGCATCATCCCAGCAGCCGCGCGAACGCAACCGCCACACCGCCCGGCCGAGCGCCGAATCATCCGTGCCGCCCGTGACCGAACCAGGCTGTGACATGGCGGTATCCGCCACCTTTCCCTCCCCAAGCGCGCCGTCGAGCATGAAGACCGTGAGCTGATCACAGCACGAAGACGCGTCCCTGGCCAAGGGGCCGGGTGAACCATTTCACAAAGTTTTTCTACGACGTGGTCTTTTCAGCACCGGTGGCAGGCGGGCATGGGGCCGGGCTTTGGGCGTCTGCAGAGGGCTTTGCCTCCTCCAGGCGGACGTCGCCGCGGCGCACGGCGAAGACGGCTGGGGGGTGGTCCGGGATCCCGGCTTCGGACCGGTCGTCCAGGTCCCGGACCCGTTCGGGGTCCCATAGCCAGATCCAGTCCCCGGACGATCCGAAGGACAGCACCGCGTGGTCGCGCGGAATGGGACCCCGCTCCACCGGAACGGGGTCCTTCCTGACCGGGGTGACGCACAGCAGGGTGCCCTGGATGCCGTAGTACCCGTCGGGCTGCCGACCGTCCTGCGCCGCGTCCGCCGCCTGCCCGGCGGCCGACGCGGCCCGCTCGGCACCGATGATGACCGACGTCAGCACATACGTGAGCGCGAGCAGAACCGTGACGGAAACGGCATACATCCGGTTCTCGCCGCGGGCCACGTGGAAGTGGCGCAGCCAGCCTGCCGCCGCCGTGAAGATCAGAGCACTCGCCAGCGCCAGACCCATCGGCAGCGTGGCCACCGGATATCGCCAGAAGCCTTCCAAGGGCACCGTTCCCTCGGGGATGCCGAATTCGTCCAGATAGATGGCGTGCATGAAGTCGCCCAGCCACGCGTACATCGCCCAGGCGACCGGGATGCCCAGCGGCACGATCCAGGCCGAGTGCCGCACCACGAAGGTGCCACGCAGCGCCATCCATACGCCGAACCCGGTGAACAGGATGATCCCGGTGAGCGCGAGCCCGCCCAGCCACATCCCTGGTCCGCCCTGCGACCGGCCCTCCATGATGGCGCCGAGCGCGCCGATCCCGAGGCTGAAGCCGGCGCCGAGCGCGAGCTGCACCGGCAAGGACCGATCGCGCGTCTCCTTCGCCGTACGCCCCATTGGCAGTGCCCCGGCGAACGCGAGCAGTGCCGGCAGCAGCCGCCACCACCCGGACACCCAGTGCAGCGCCATCCCGCAGATCCACGCCACCAGAACGCCGGCCCCCGCGGCACCCAGCCACAACCACCGGACGCGCCGCTCCTCCGGCGACTCGTCGTGCTCGGGCGGACGCGGGTCGGCGTACGACGGTACCCGCACGCCGTGCGCCGCGGCGTCGAAGGGCTCCGGGCCGAACCGCCGGCCCGACAGATCCGCCAGCACCTCCTCGGGCCCGGTCCCGGGCACCGTACGCACGATCCGCCCGGTGTCCGCGCCGCCCCGGTCCCGCCACCAGCGCAGCGCGCGGGCGCGCAGGCCGTCGCCGTCGCGGGAGTTCGTGCGATGCACGTGATACGCCACGAGTACCTCCCGCGGCGCCCGGATCAGCTGGGCATCCCGTACCCACACTCCCAGCCCGGCCCGTTTCACCATGCGGCTCACGTCGTCCACGGCATGGCGCACGGCGCGAACGCGAGCCCCCTGCAACCGCACCTCCGCCACCAGGTACGTGCGCCGCGGCGCCGGGGATGCCGGGCGCTCGGCCGGCTCCGCGGCACGGACCGGCCATCCCCGCTCGCCGAACGCCTCGGTGGTGTGCGTGAGCTCCGCCTCGTCGTCGACGACCTCGAGGAGCATCCGGATCCGCTGCTGCGGCGGAGCTGGTGAGCGCATCGGGGCAGCGTGTCAGTGCCGGTCGATACTCTTCAACTACCGTGAGTGAAGCGAAAGATGAGGGGACGGAGGGGCAAGTGGCTGCGGGGG
>NZ_JAAKZV010000164.1 GCF_011044975.1 Streptomyces coryli
AACCAACACCCACCCCGACCCGCCAGCACCGCCGGCTTCGTCACCTCCACCATCCCGAGCACGTCCCCATAGAAGGCCCGCAGCTCCCCCTCCGACCCCGCCGGGCAAGCCAGCTGCACATGATCCAGGCCCGTAATCACCGCTCCTTCACTCCTACCGCAAAGACCCGGCGGAACGGGAACACCGTCCCATGCGCCCCCACCGGATACGCCTCCCGCAGCTGCGCCGCGTACTCCGACACATACGCCTCCAGCGCCTCCGGATCATCCGCGAGGGCGTCCAGGACCGGGCGCAGCCCCGTCCCCTTCACCCAGTCCAGCACCGGGTCGTCGCCCTGCAGCAGCTGCATGTACGTGGTCTCCCACGTGTCCGCCACGCACCCGAGCCCGGTCAGGACCTGGAGATAGTCCGCCGCGTCCGGCATGTCCGGACCCCGCAGCACCCCGCCGAGGCGGGCCCTCCAGCGCGGGGAGTCCGCCAGCTCGCGCATCAGGACGTGACTCGGGGCGTTGAAGTTGCCAGGCAGCTGGAAGGCGATCGTGCCGCCCGCCGCCAGCCCCTCGACCCACGCCGGCAGGCTCTCCAGGTGACCCGGGACCCACTGCAGCAGGGCATTCGACGTCAGCAGGTCCAGCGGCTCGTCCGGGGCCGGGACCCACGTCGAGGCGTCCGCCTCCGCGAAGTCCAGCCGCCCGCCTCCCGCCGTCTCCCCCGCGTACTTCTCGGCCGATTCCAGCATCTCCGGGGAGTTGTCCAGCCCCGTGATGTGCGCGTCCGGCCAGCGCTCGGCCAGTACGGCGGTGACATTGCCGGCGCCGCAGCCCAGGTCGACGATGCGGGCCGGGCGGTGCGGGAGGTCGCCGACGCGGGCCAGGAGGTCGTGGAAGGGGCGGGCGCGGTGGGCCTCGTGGCGGAGGTACTGCTGCGGGTCCCAGCTGGGCGAGGTCGTCATGGTGCCAGCCTGCCCACCTATGTATCTTGATGTCAAGAGACTTCACATCGACAGACCTACTACACTGATCTACATGGAGGATGAGGTCGACCGGCTGGTCGCAGCATGGCGCAGGGAGCGACCTGACCTCGACGTGGAGCCGCTCGAGGTGCTCAGCCGGGTGAGCCGGCTCGCGCGGCACCTCGACCGGGCGCGCCGCATGGCCTTCGCCGAGCACGGTCTGGAGCCGTGGGAGTTCGACGTGCTCACCGCGCTGCGGCGGGCCGGAACCCCGTATCAGCTCTCGCCGGGGGCGCTGCTCACACAGACGCTCGTCACCTCGGGCACCATGACCAATCGCATCGACAGACTCGCGAAGAAGGGCCTGGTCGAGCGGCTGCCCGATCCGAGCGACCGGCGCGGCGTGCTCGTACGGCTCACCGAGGACGGCAAGGACCGCGCGGACCGGTCGCTGGCGGCACTGCTGGAGCAGGAGCGGGCGATCCTCGCCCAGCTGTCCGGCGGCCAGCGGCGCGAGCTGGCCATGCTGCTACGGGAGTTGACCGCCCCGTTCGACAACATCCCAGGCCCCGGCTAGGCGGGCGCGATCAGCCCCACGTGAGCGGGTCGAGGTGGAGATAGAAGCGCAGGCGGTCGTGGTCCAGGTCGATGCCGTAGCGCTCGGCGAACGCCATGTCGGCTGCCCGCCCTTGCTCCTCGGCCTTCCACGTCTCTCGCGCGTTGGTGAGCAGTAGCGCCAAGTCGGCGTAGCGGTCGGCCAGTCCGAGGCGGCCCAGGTCGATAAAGCCTGATACGTCCAGCGTCCCCGGATCGAGGATGATGTTGGGCAGGCACAGGTCCCCGTGGCAGACCACCGTGTCGGCGGCTTCCTGCTCCCGTCGCCGTGCAAGCTGCGGAGTGAGGCGGTCCAGCAGCTCCCCGCCCGGCGTGTGCTGCTGCTCGACCGGAAGGAACTCCGGGTTCACGGCGCCACGGGCCACGACGTCACGCGCCAGGGCGACCATGGAATCCAACCCCCACCGGAAGGGGCACTGCGACACGGGCACCTCGTGAAGCCGGCGGACCGCGTCCGCAATGCGCCCCCAGGCGCCGCGCAGATCATCTGCGGACAGCTGGTCAGCAGGTACGCCCGAGACGGCACTCGTCACCAGACAGGCCCCCGCCTCGCCGGAGTGCCAGTCAAGCACCCGCGAACCAGGCACACCCTGATCACGCAGCCAAGCGACCCGGTCGCGCTCGGCCGCCAAACCGACCACATCCACAGCAGGCACGCACTTGGCAAACCGAGCAGCATCCGCACTGCGAAAGACGGCCGCCCCCGATTCGCCCGAGGTGACCGGCACCCACCCACCGTCATCCACGCCAAACCGCACCGGCGATACGGCCCAGGGCCCGGGGTGATCGCTCATGGCCGCCACCCTAACCAGCGCCACCCTGAAACCAGCGCCCCCTACTCCTCCCGCAGCTCCGCCAGATCCTGCGCCGCCTGCGCCAGCAGGGAACGCATCGCCGCCTCCGCCGCGTCCGCGTCCCTGGCCCGTACCGCCTCGAAGACCGCGCGGTGGCTGGGCACCGGGTCGCCGGGGTGGTGGCCCGGGCCGTGTACCAGGTGGTCGCGGGCGGCCAGGCCGGTGGCGATGACCATCTCCATGCGTTCCAGGAGTTCGTTGTGCGAGGCGGCCAGCAGCGCGCGGTGGAAGGCCAGGTCCGCCTCCACCGCCGCGGGTGAGCTGTCCTCGGCCTTCGTCATTGCCGCCAGGGCCGCTTCGAGCGCGGTCAGGTCGTCGTCCGTACGGCGGTCGGCGGCATAGCGCACCGAGGCGGGTTCGACTATGGCGCGCACCTCGTCCAGGTCGCGCAGCAGCGGTGAGCCGGCGTCGGAATGGGCGCCCGCCGCCTCGAACTGCCAGCGCAGCACGTCCGCGTCGAGGAGATTCCAGTCGGCGCGGGGCCGTATGAAGGTGCCGCGCTTCTGCCGGGCGTCGACCATGCCCTTGGCCGCGAGGACCTTCAGCGACTCCCGCAGCGCGGTGAGGCTGACGCCCAACTCCGCCTGCAGCGCGGTCAGATCGAGCGTGGCGCCGACCCCGATCTCACCGCTCAGCACGCGGTGGGCGATCGCCTCGACGGTCTGGCCGTGCACCCCGCGGCGCGCGTAACCCGACATGGGTCACCCCCTCCTTCCGCCCCCGGCCTCAGGCCGACGACTTTACGACGCTCCAGCCGCCGTCCACGACCAGGCTGGCGCCGGTGACATACGACGCCTCCGGCGAGGCGAGGAACGCGATCGCGGCCGCGACCTCGTCCGGGTCGCCGAGCCGGCCCGCGGCCGTCTGCGCGGCACTGGCCTCCCGCTCGTCCTCGGGGACGCGGTCCCAGAGGCGGGTGAGGATGGGGCCCGGCAGGACGGTGTTGAAGCGGATGTGGGGCCCGTACTCGACGGCGAGCTGGCCGGCGAGAGAGAGCAGGCCGCCCTTGGCGGCGGCGTAGGCGGGGTGGCCCGGTATGCCGGCGTGGGCGTGCACGGAGGAGACGAGGACGACGGCGCCGTTGTGCGCGTGCAGGCCGGGGTGGCAGGCCCGTACGCCCAGATACGCGGCGGTCAGGCCGACGTCTATCTGGCGCTGCCAGGAGGCGGGCGACATCTCGTGGGCGGGCGCGAGTTCGACCTTGACGGCGTTGGAGATGAGGACGTCGACCGGGCCCTCGGCGGCCTCCAGGATTCGCTCCCAGCCTGCCTCGCTGCCCACGTCGGCGACCGCCACCGCCGCCCGGCCGCCGGCCGCGGTGATCTCCTGCGCGACCTTGCCGGCGCCCTCGCCGTCGATGTCGGCGAGCACCACCGCCGCGCCCTCCGCGGCGAGCCGGCGCGCGGCCGCGGCGCCGATGCCGGCGGCGGCGCCGGTAACGACGGCGGTGCGGTCGGTGAAGCGGTGCACTCCTTGGCTCATGACATCAGAGCTTCTCGCCGGAAGGCGGCCCTGTCAACAACTATTCATAATTAATGAGTTCTCGGCTACGGTGCGGGAGCATGCTCGCCATCACCCTCTGGGACTTCTCCTGGTACACGCAGGCCGGCCCCGGCGAACCCTTCGAGGACATCGACCGGGCCTTCGCCGAGACCACGGACCGCGGCTTCGACACCGTGCGCATCTGCGCCATGCCCTTCCTGCTCTTCTCCGGCCGCGTCGCGGATCCTGAGGGACTCGAAGTGCGCGGCCTGGGCGCGGACTTCGGGCAGCGGACGCGCTGGTACGACGTCCGGGGCGGCTACCGCCTCGACGGGCTGCGCCGCCTCACCGATCTCTTCCGGGCCGCTGACCGGCACGGGGTGAAGGTGATCGTCTCGTCCTGGGAGTACCAGCAGTCGCCGTGCTTCGCCGACTCCGACCGCTGGCACCGCGCGCTCGCCGCCGTGCCGGGTCCGGAGCGCGCCGAGGTGATGGCCGAGTCGCTGGCCCGCCTCCTCGACCACGTTACGGAGCTCGGCCTCGCGCACACCGTGGCGTATGTCGAGGTACACAACGAGGTCGACAACTGCGAACTGGTCCCGGGCGACCCGAAGAAGGACGGCCACTACACCCGTCTGCACGGCCCGCTCACCCGCGCCGTCGACCTGCTGCGCGCCCGCCACCCGGACATTCCGGCCACGTACTCGCTCGGCGAGCCCTGGCCGCTGGAGCTGTCCGACCTGCCGGACAACGCCCAGATCGCGCACTTCCACTTCTACGTCTACGGGGTGCTCGGCGCCCTCTACGAGGCGGTCGGTCTCGGCCACGGCACCGAGGAGCGCCCGGAGACGGCGGCCTGGCCGACACCCGAACTGGCGGCGATGTTGCGGGCGGACGCGCCGGACTTCGCCGACTACCACCCGGACCAGCCGTGGCAGCTGGCCGCGACCGGCATCCCGCGGGAGCTGTTCTACGTCCACGACTGGGTCGATCCGGACCGCTGGGACCTATGGCTTTACGAGCAGTACGCGCTGCACCGCGAGGCGATGCGGCAGACCCTCGCGCTGTGGACGGACGCGGTGGCGGCGCATGCCGGGCGGCTCGGCGTGCCCGCGGTGCTCGGCGAGGGGGTCGTCGGCTATACGCCCCGTATGACCCGGTTCGAGGAGGACGCAGTCGGCAAGGATCTGGCGGAATTCACCGTGGACCGGTGCCGCGAGGCCGGCTTTCTCGGCGTCGTGCTGACCTCCAACGCCGCGCCGCACCACCCGATGTGGCACACGGACGCGGCCTGGATGCGGCGGGTGAACGCGCGGGTCACCGCGGACTGAACCGGCCATCCACAGGGGGTTGACCCTCTGTGGGGTGGCTCATATTGTCCCCCTTGTTAATTCGTAATTAATGAATTGGCCCGACCGGCGAGGTGCGTACGCATGATCCACTTCGGTGGCGACTACAACCCCGAGCAGTGGCCCGAAGACGTCTGGGACGAGGACATCCGGCTGATGAAGGAGGCCGGGGTCACCATGGTGACGGCCGGGATCTTCTCCTGGGCGAAGGTCGAACCCCGGCCCGGGGCCTATGACTTCGGCTGGTTCGACAAGGTCATGGACCGCATGGGCGAGGCGGGCATCCGCGTCTGCCTCGCCACGATGACGGCGTCCCCGCCGCCGTGGCTCTCGGCCCGGCACCCGGAGATCCTGCCCGAGACGCGCTCGGGCGAGCGCCAGTGGCCCGGCTCCCGGCAGCACTACTGCGCCTCCAGCCCGGTCTATCGCGAGCACGCGGTGCGGCTGGTCGAGCAGCTCGCGCTGCGCTATGCCGTCCACCCGGCCCTGGACATGTGGCACATAGGCAATGAGTACGGCTGCTCCAACCCGGTCTGCTACTGCGACGTCTCCGCCGCCGACTTCCGCCGCTGGCTGCGCGAGCGCTACGGGACCGTGGACGCCCTCAACGACGCCTGGTCCACCGCCTTCTGGTCGCAGGGCTACGGCTCCTTCGACGAGGTCATGCCGCCCCGCTCCACCCCGACCCACCCCAACTCGGCGCAGGTGCTGGACTACCACCGCTTCAGCGACGACGCGCTGCTGCAGTGCTACCTCGCGGAGAAGGAGGTGCTGCGCCGCATCACCCCCGGCCTCCCGATCACGACGAACCACCTGCCCGTCCACAAGCCGGTGGACCCGTACCGCTGGGCCCGGCACGAGGACGTCACGGCGCTGGACTTCTACCAGGAGCCGTACGACGCGGACGCCCATCTCCCGGCCGCCCTCGCCTTCGACGTCACCCGCGGCGCGGGCGGCGGCAAGCCGTGGATGCTGATGGAGCAGGCGCCGAGCGCGGTGAACTGGCGGGGCCGCAACGCGCCCAAGCCGCCCGGCAAGATGCGGCTGTGGAGCTGGCAGGCCGTCGCGCAGGGCGCGGACACGGTCCTCTACTTCCAGTGGCGGGCCTCGCGCGGCGGCGCGGAGAAGTTCCACTCGGCGATGCTGCCGCACGCGGGCACCGACACCCGGATCTTCCGCGAGGTCCGCGACCTCGGCCGGGAGCTGGCAGCGGCCCCGGACATCGCGGGTACGACGGCCACGGCCGATGTCGCGCTGGTCGCGGACTGGAACAACTGGTGGGCGCTGGAGCAGGAGTCGCACCCGTCCGGCGACCTCGACTATCACGAGACGCTGCTGCGGCACTACCGCCCGCTCTTCGAGGCAGGGGTGGCCTGCGATGTGGTCCCTCCGGACCGGGACCTGGGCGCGTACAAGCTGGTCGTGGTGCCGAACCTGTATCTGCTGAGCGAGGAGACGGCGGCCCGGCTGACGGCGTATGTGCGCGGCGGCGGGCACCTGCTCGTCTCGTACTTCACGGGCATCGTCGACGACTGCGACCGCATCCACCTGGGCGGATATCCGGCGCCGCTGCGGGCCGCGCTGGGGCTGCGGGTGGAGGAGTTCTGGCCGCTGGCGGAGGGCCAGACGCTGCCGGTGACCGGGGAGCTGTCCGGCACCGCCGACCTGTGGTCGGAGGCCATCGACCTCGAAGGGGCAGACGCCGTAGCGGAGTTCGGCGACGGCGAGCTGGCCGGGCGGCCCGCGGTGACGCGGCATGCGTACGGCGACGGGGTCGCCTGGTACGCGGGCGCCCGGCTGGACGCCGCCGCGATGCGCGCGCTGGTGGACCGGGTCCGCGAGGGCGCGGGCGCCGCGCCGGTGATACCCGACCTGCCGGAGGGGGTGCAGGCCGCCCGGCGAGGAGGGGAGGGCGGTGCGTACCTGTTCCTGCTCAATCACGGCGAGGAGGCGGTGGACGTACCGCTGCCCGAGCCGATGCGGGACGTCCTCACCGACGCCGCGAGTGCCGTGACCACGGTGGCTCTGCCCGCCCGCGGCGTCGCCGTACTCAAGCTCTGAAGCCATAGCTCTGACAAGGAGGTCAGATGCCCACCCGACGAAAGCTCCTGGGCTGGGGCGCTGCCGCGGCAGCGACACCCGCGCTCGCGGCCTGCGGTGAACAGGCCGGCGCGGCCCGGATGACGTCCCAGGCGAAGACGCGCCCCGGCCAGAAGGTCAATCTCGTCTTCTGGACCTGGGTGCCGCTCCAGAAGGCCGTGGCCCTCTGGAACAAGAAGAATCCCGACATCCACGTCACCGTGCAGATGGTCCCCGCCAACACCTCCGGCGGCTACCAGAAGATGCACGCCGCGCTGAAGGCCGGCGACCCGCCGGACCTGGCCCAGGTGGAGTTCTACGCGCTGCCCGACTTCATGCTGGCCAACGGCCTGACGGACCTCAGCAAGTACGGGGCCGACCAGCTCAAGGACCAGTACGTCGACTGGCAGTGGAAGCAGGGCGTGTTCGGCGGGAAGGTCTACCACATACCGCAGGCCTCCGGGCCGATGGGACTCTTCTACCGCCAGGACCTCCTGGAGAAGTGGGACATCGAGGTCCCGACGACCTGGGATGCCTACCGCGACGCCGCCATGAAGATCAAGAAGCGCAGCGGCGGCTCGGTGATCACGGCCTTCCCGCCGCGCAACGCGCAGTGGTTCGCCTCCTTCCCGTGGCAGCGCGGCGCCCACTGGGTGCGGGCCGAGGACGACACCTGGGTGGTCGACCTGACCAGCAAGGAGTCCCTCGAGGTCGCGGACTTCTGGGACGGCATGATCAAGGACGAGCTGGTCGTCCCGATGCAGGACTCGCAGAGCGCCTTCTTCAAGGGCCTGCAGAACGGGCAGCTGGTCACCTGGCCCGGCGCCCAGTGGTGGGACGCGCTGATCCGCGGCAACGCGCCCGGCACCAAGGGCAAGTGGCGGGTCGCCGAGCTGCCGCAGTGGAACGAGGGCGAGCACGCCTCCTCCAACTGGGGCGGCTCCTCCACCGCGATCCTGCAGGGCACCCGGCACCCCAAGGAGGCGCTGGAGTTCGCGCACTGGCTGAACAGCGACCCGGAGAGCATCGAGCTGCTGGTCGCCGCCGGTTACGGCTGGCCGGCCGCCAAGGTCGACCTGCCGAAGTCGCCGCTGGGCAAGCCCGACCCGTTCTTCGGCGGGCAGCGCTACAACGAGGTCTTCCAGACCTCCGACGAGAACGTGGACACGTCCTGGCGCTGGTCCCCGACCACCGTCCAGTCGTTCGCGCACATCGAGGACAACATCGGCCGGGTCCTCGCCGGCCACGGCACCTTCACCGACGCCCTCAAGGACGCGCAGAAGATGTTCGTGGACGACCTGAAGGCCAAGGGCCTGAAGGTGAGGAGCGCATCATGACGACCCCCCTGAAGCGGGCCCCGCGCAAGTCCCGCCCCGACCGCAAGGCATGGACGTTCCTCGCTCCCTTCCTGGCGGTCTACCTCTTCGCGATGATCCTGCCGATCTTCTACGCCATCTACCAGTCGATGCTGAAGGTGGAGCGCTCGGGCCCGCTGGGCCTGGGCGAGCCGAAGGTCGTCTTCGCCGGCTTCGAGAACTACTCGGTCGCCCTGCAGCAGACCACCTTCATCGAGAGCTTCGGCCGGGTGCTGCTCTTCGGCATCGTGCAGGTGCCGGTCATGCTCCTGCTGGCGCTCACCCTCGCCCTCCTCCTCGACCAGGTGTCGAACCGCTGGGCGGGCCTGATGCGGGCCACCTACTTCCTGCCGTACGGCATCCCGGGCGTCATCGCGACGATCCTGTGGGGCTTCCTGTACGTGCCGGGTGTCAGCCCGATCAACGACGTGCTGGGCGATATGGGCTTCCAGCCGGACTTCCTCGGCTACGACAACGTGCTCTGGTCGATCGCGAACATCGTGATCTGGGAATTCGCCGGCTACAACATGCTGATCATCGTCGCTCAGCTGAAGTCGATCCCGCAGGAGCTGTACGAGGCCGCGAAGATCGACGGGGCCGGGCCGTGGCAGACGGCGTTCCGTATCAAGATCCCGCTGGTGCGCCCGGCGTTGGTCCTGACCTGCGTCTTCTCCATCATCGGCACGATGCAGCTGTTCGCGGAGCCGCTGGTGCTGCGGAAGATCGCGCCCGCCGTCACCAACGACTTCACCCCGAACCTGAGCGCGTACTTCGACGCCTTCGCCAACGCCAACGTCTATATGGCCGCCGCCAAGTCCGTGATCCTCGCCGTCGTCGCGATGGTCCTGTCCTTCGGCTTCCTCTCCCTCGTCAACCGCAAGCAAAGGAGCGAGCGGTGAGCGCCACCACCACGACCACGTCCACCACCGGCGAGCAGACCACGCCGCCCGCGAAGCCCGTACGCACGGCGAAGGGGCCGCGCGCGCTGCGCCCCGGCCGCATCGTCCTCGTCGCGGTCCTCACGGTCGCCGCGCTGTACTTCCTGCTGCCGGTCTACTGGCTGGTCATCGCGGCCACAAAGTCCAACGCCTCGCTGTACAGCTCCTTCGGGCTCTGGTTCGACGCCCCGCAGCTGCTGCACAACCTCGGCAAGGTCTTCAGCTACGACAACCACGTCTACCTGCAGTGGGCGCTCAACTCGCTGCTCTACGCGGGCGTCGGCGCCGTCCTCGCCACGCTGCTGTCGGCCGCCGCCGGGTTCGCGCTGGCCAAGTACCGGTTCGCCGGCCGGGAGGCGGTCTTCAAGTTCGTCCTCGCGGGCGTGCTGCTGCCGTCCACGGCCCTCGCCCTGCCGCTGTACCTGATGTTCAGCAAGCTCGGCCTGACGAACACGTACTGGGCGGTGCTCATACCGTCCGTCGTCAGCCCCTTCGGCGTGTATCTGTGCCGCATCTACGCCGAGTCGGCCGTGCCGGACACCGTGCTGGAGGCGGCCCGGGTGGACGGGGCCAGGGAGGAGCGGATCTTCTTCACGCTCGTCCTGCGGATGATGACGCCGGCCCTGGTGACCGTCTTCCTCTTCCAGTTCGTGCACATCTGGAACAACTACTTCCTGCCCCTGGTGATGCTCTCCGACGACCGGAAGTACCCGATCACCCTGGGCCTGGTCACCTGGAAGGAAGCCTCCGACCGGGTGCCGGAACTGACCCAGTACACCATCGGCGGCGCCTTCGTCTCCGTCATCCCTCTCGCCATCGCGATGCTCGTCCTCCAGCGCTACTGGCGGACGGGTCTGACCGAGGGCTCAGTGAAGGAGTAGCTCCCTTGAAGATCACCCGCGTCGAGACCTTCGCCGTGCCGCCGCGCTGGCTGATGTGCCGCATCGAGACGGACGACGGTCTCGTCGGCTGGGGCGAGCCGGTCGTGGAGGGCCGCGCGGACACCGTCCGCACGGCCGTCCACGAGCTCGCCGACCAGTTCCTCATCGGCGCCGACCCGCTGCGCATCGAGGACCACTGGCAGCTGATGACCAAGGGCTCCTTCTACCGCGGCGGCCCGGTGCTCTCCTCGGCCGTCGCAGGCCTCGACCAAGCCCTGTGGGACATCGCGGGCAAGGCCTACGGCGCGCCCGTGCACCAGCTCCTCGGCGGTCCGGTGCGCGAGCGGGCCCGGGCGTACTGCTGGGTGGGCGGCGACGAGCCGTCCGAGATACGCGACCAGGTCGCCGCCCAGGTCGAGGCGGGCTTCACGGCGGTCAAGATGAACGGCTCCGGGCGGATGGCCCGGCTCCCGAACGTAGCCGACCTCAACGAGGTCGCCTCGCGCGCGGAGGCCGCGCGCGAGGCCCTCGGCCCGTCCGGCGACTTCGCCGTCGACTTCCACGGCCGCTTCTCGGCGGCGGGCGCGATCAAGGCGGTGCAGGTCCTGGAGCCGTACGCCCCGATGTTCGTCGAGGAGCCGGTGCTGCCGGAGTACACGCACTTGATCGGGCGGGTGGTCGACGCGACAACGTTGCCCATCGCCACCGGCGAACGCCTCTTCTCCCGCACGGAGGCCCTGCCGGCGCTGCAGGCAGGCATCGCGATTCTCCAGCCCGACCTCTCGCACGCAGGCGGCATCTCGGAGTCGAGGCGCATAGCGTCCCTGGCGGAAACCTACGACGTAGCGATAGCTCCCCACTGCCCCCTGGGCCCCCTGGCCCTGGCCGCCAGCCTCCAACTGGCCTTCTGTACCCCGAACTTCCTCATCCAGGAACAGTCGATCGGCATCCACTACAACACCGGCGCCGAGCTCCTGGACTACGTAGCAGACCCAGAGGTCTTCCGCTTCCATGACGGCCACCTGCTGCGGCCGACCGCGGCCGGTCTGGGCGTCGAGATCGACGAGAAGGCGGTGCGGCGCGCGGACGGAACCGCGGAGAGCTGGCACAACCCGGTGTGGCGCCATGCGGACGGGTCCTTCGCGGAGTGGTGAGTCCGCTGCGGTGCTGGACCTGCTAGACCCGCGAGCCCGCCGTCACTGGCTCGCCCAAGTCCGCGGGGCCTACGCCGGCGCGGCGGGCCAGGGCTACGGCGGCCAGGGTGGAGTGGACGCCTAGTTTGCCGAGGACGTTCTGCATGTGGGTGCGGACGGTGTGGGGGGAGAGGTACAGGCGCTCGGCCACGGCTTTACGGCCCAGGCCCGCGACCATGCAGCGGAGGACTTCGCGTTCGCGTGGGGTCAGGGACTCGACCAGCTGCTCGCTCTCGGTGCGGTGCTTGCGGGCGGCGGTGAGTTCGCGGAGTACGCCCGTGAGCAGGGCGGGCGGGAGATGGGTCTCGTCGCGTAAGACGCCGCGGATTACCGCCAGCAGGCGCTGCAGGGAGCAGTCCTTGGCGACCCAGCCCGAGGCGCCGGCCTGCAGGGCGGCGGCGGCGCGGCGCGGGTCGTCGCGCTCGGCGAGGACCACGACGCGGGTGCCGGGGTGGCCGGAGCGGGATCTGGAGACGAGCGAGATGCCCCCGGTCGGGCCCTCGGCGGAGCCGTTCGCGGTGGTCTTGAGCTGTGGTGGGAGCTGCTGTTCGCCCGCGCCGAGGTCGGCGTCGGCGAGCAGGACGTCGAAGCGCCGCCCCTCGTTCGACCCGCGGTCAAGGCAACGCAGGGCGGCAGGGCCGCTGCCCACGGCGGTGACATCCACGTCCGGCTCCGCGGCCAGCGCGGCCGCCAGCGACTCGGCGAATATCCGGTGGTCGTCCACTACGAGTACCCGGATTCTGACCATGCCACCTTCCCCCCTGATGTCAGGGCGCAAGTCCGTGGGCACGGCGCCCGTGGCGGGACACGACGTGAGCCACGGCCGCCGCCGTGCTCTTTTCTGGTACCCCGCCCCGGGCGTCGTACCGCACTCTTCTCGCCCCCTGAACGGCACCGGCCCCCACCGGTGCGCTGGCTAAAGCGTAAAGCCCTGGGGGCAGTTGGGAAGCCGCTTGACCAAAGTCATTTGGCACCCGGTTTGCCCGTTCGGCGCATTGCAAAACACCCTCGACTCCCGTACGCGTACGGGAGTCGAGGGTGTCTGCGATTTACGCGGCGTCGCTCAGTGAACGTCCGGCCGATCGGCCGCCGCCGCCAGTTCCTCCGCCGACGGCGGGACCACCGGGCGGAGGTGCTGCCAGATCAGGAAGAAGAGGCCGAGGGCCAGCATGGCCAGGCCGGTCCACAGGTTGATGTTGATGTCCTGCGACTTCTCCATGTCGGAGTCCGACGGGCTGATGCCCATCGCCGTGACGATGATCCCGTACACGACGAAAAGCCAGCCGATGATCCGGCGGATGTCGAACAGCCGCGCCGCCGTGGCCGACTGGCGCTCCAGCTCCTCGACCTCTTGCTGGAAGGCTGCGGGGGTCTCAGCGCCCCCGGGGTGCTGCGGGTCGGTGTTGCTCATGGTTGACGTTTCCTTCGGTCAGCGCTGTCAGAAGGAGAAGGGGATGTAGCAGATGGCGGCGAGGATGATCGCGCCCCAGCCCAGCAGGGCCGGCTTGCGGTACCAGGCGTCGTCGCCCTCGGCCGGCGGCTCCTCGAGTCCCGGGGACTTGGTGCCGTAGACGAGACCGGCCAGTTCCTCGACGGGCTTGGGCTTGGTGACCATCGTGACGATGAACATCACCACCGCGCCGACGACGAAGGCGACGATTGACGACACGAAGTTGGCGCCCTGGTCCGAGGGGATCTCGATGACGCCCTGCTTGTAGAACCAGAAGTAGTTGACCATCGCGGCGACCGTGCCGGCCAGCAGCCCCCAGAAGCCGGCCGCGGGCGTGGTGCGCTTCCAGAACATGCCGATGATGAACACCACGAACAGCGGGACGTTGAAGAAGGAGAACAGCGTCTGCAGGTAGTTCATGATGTTGCTGAAGCTGGACGCGATGACCGCGGTGCCCATGCCGATCAGCACGCCGATGACGGTGACGACGCGGCCGATCCGCAGGTAGTACTCGTCCGTCTGGCCCTGCTTGAGGTACGGGCGCCAGATGTCGTTGGTGAAGACGACGTTGAAGGACGAGATGTTCGCCGCCATGCCCGCCATGAAGGCGGCCAGCAGACCGGTGACCGCGATGCCCAGCACGCCGTTCGGCAGCAGGTCGCGCATCAGCACCGGGATGGCGTGGTTGTAGTCCAGGCCGCTGCCGGGCTTGCCGATCTGCGGCTCCATGATCAGGGCGATCAGGCCCGGGACCACGACGACCATCGGGATGAGGATCTTCGGGAACGCGGCGATCAGCGGGGTGCGCTGGGCGGCGGAGAGGTTCTTCGCGGACAGCGCGCGCTGCACCTCGGCGAAGTTGGTGGTCCAGTAGCCGAACGACATCACGAAGCCGAGGCCGAGCACGATGGTCAGCCAGTTGGCGCCGAGTGGGTTCTCGCTGCCGATGCCCGTACCGCCCCAGGCGGACAGGAAGTTATCGCCATGGGAAGCGGTCAGCTTGTCGGTGATGCCGCCCCAGCCGCCGACGCGCTTGAGGCCCACGATGGTGAGCGGGATCAGCGCGGCGAGGATCACGAAGAACTGCAGCACCTCGTTGTAGATCGCCGAGGAGAGGCCGCCGAGCGTGATGTAGACGAGGACGAAGAGGCCGGAGATGACGATCGCCACCCACTGCGGCCAGCCGAGCAGCGCCTCCAGGATGATCGCCATCGCGTACAGGTTCACGCCCGCGATCAGCACCGCGGAGACCGCGAAGATGATCGAGCTGAGCAGGTGCGACGACGGCCCGAAGCGGTGCAGCAGGAACTCGGGGACCGAGCGGACCTTGGAGCCGTAGTAGAACGGCATCATCACCAGGCCGAGGAAGACCATGGCCGGGATGGCGCCGATCCAGTACCAGTGGACGGTGTAGACGCCGTACTGCGCGCCGTTGGCGGCCATGCCCAGGATCTCGGTCGCGCCCAGGTTGGCGGCGACGAAGGCGAGGCCGGTGATCCAGGCCGGGAGTGAACGGCCCGAGAGGAAGAAGTCGAGGCTGGTCTTGACGCTGCGCCTGGCCATGAAGCCGATGCCTAGGACGACCACGAAGTACAGCGCGAGGATCAGGTAATCGAGGCCGTTGGTGGGGAGCCTGAGCCCCTCGGCCGCTAGGTAGTGCATGTGCTGTCCCGCTTCATTGCGTGGATGTGTTCAGGGCTTGAAGCTAACTCGCGCCGTTCAAATGCGAAAGTTTTTGTTGATGTTCTTTGTGCGACCGTGATTATCCACTAAGTTTTGTCCGTTTTGCGGTATTCGTTGACCAAAGAATCCGGGCATTGACGCGGTCTGTTGACTTGTGGTTCATTGTGTTCGATTGTGTTTGCACGAGGGTGAGGCTTCAGTGAAGAAGACCCAGGTCAGGCTGGCCGACGGCCGCGAGCTGATCTATTACGACTCGCGGGACGACGCCGTGCGCGACGCGGCGGACGAGCGACCGCTCGACCGCACGTCCACCGCCTCGGAAGCACGCTTCGACCCCCTCCTCGGCGAATGGATCGTCGTCGCCTCGCACCGCCAGGGCCGCACCTACCTGCCGCCCGCCGACGAGTGCCCGCTCTGCCCCTCCCGGGACGGCCGGCACAGCGAGATCCCGGCGCCCGACTACGAGGTCGCCGTCTTCGAGAACCGCTTCCCCTCCCTCACCGGCGGCCCGGGCCCGCAGACCGGCGAGCCCCCGTTCGTACGGGCCCCGGGCGCCGGCCGCTGCGAGGTGGTCTGCTTCACCTCGGACCACGACAAGTCCTTCGCCGACCTCACGGAGGACCAGGCCCGCCTGGTCCTGGACGCCTGGACCGACCGCACCGCCGAACTGAACGCCCTCCCCGGCGTCGAGCAGGTCTTCTGCTTCGAGAACCGCGGCAAGGAGATCGGCGTCACCCTCGGCCACCCGCACGGCCAGATCTACGCGTACCCCTTCACGACGCCCCGCACGGACCGCATGCTCCGCTCGGTACGCGAGCACAAGGCGGCGGGCGGCGGGAACCTCTTCGACGAGCTGGTGGCGGCCGAGCTGGCGGCCGGCGACCGCGTCGTGATGGACACCGGCCACTGGACCGCGTTCGTCCCGCACGCCGCCCACTGGCCGTACGAGGTGCACCTCTACCCGAAGCGGCGGGTGCCCGACCTGGTGGCCCTTTCCGACGAAGCCCGCGCCGAATTCGGGGCCGTCTACCTGGAGCTGCTCCGCCGCTTCGACCGCATCTTCGGCCCGGACGAGCCGCCCACCCCGTACATCGCCGCGTGGCACCAGGCCCCGGTGCGGGCGCCCGAGCGACCGGACTTCGCCCTCCATCTCGAGCTGTTCACCATTCGTCGCACCTCCGGCAAGCTCAAGTTCCTCGCGGGTTCCGAGTCGGCGATGGATGTTTTCATCAACGATGTGCCGCCGGAGCAGGCGGCAGCACGACTGCGAGAGGTGGCAAGCCGGTGAGCACGAAGAAGTACCTGGTGACGGGTGGGGCGGGCTACGTCGGAGCGGTGGTGGCCCAGCATCTGCTGGAGGCCGGCCACCGGGTGACCGTCGTCGACGACCTGTCCACCGGCTTCGCCCAAGGCGTCCCGGACGGCGCGGAGTTCATCGAGGGACGCGTTCAAGACCTGAACAAGTACCTGGACTCCTCGTACGACGGCGTCCTGCACTTCGCCGCCTGCTCGCAGGTGGGCGAATCGGTCGTCAACCCGGAGAAGTACTGGCGCAACAACGTCGGCGGCACGATCGAGCTGATCGCCGCGATGCGCGAGGCCGGCGTGAAGAAGCTCGTCTTCTCGTCCACCGCCGCGACCTACGGCGAGCCGACCACGGTCCCGATCCCGGAGTCGGCCCCGACCGCCCCCACCAACCCGTACGGCGCCTCGAAGCTCGCGGTCGACCACATGATCACCGGCGAATGCGCTGCCCACGGCCTGGCGGCGACCAGCCTCCGCTACTTCAACGTGGCGGGTGCGTACCAGGGCTACGGCGAGCGCCACGACCCGGAGTCGCACCTGATCCCACTGATCCTCCAGGTGGCCCAGGGCAAGCGCGAAGCGATCTCCGTCTTCGGCGACGACTACCCGACCCCCGACGGCACCTGCATCCGCGACTACATCCACGTGGCCGACCTCGCCGAGGCCCACCTCCTGGCCCTCGACGCCGCCAAGACCGGCGAGCACCTGATCTGCAACCTCGGCAACGGCAACGGCTTCTCGGTCCGCGAGGTCATCGAAACGGTCCGCCAGGTCACCGGCCACCCCATCCCCGAGGTGGCGGCCCCCCGCCGCGGCGGCGACCCGGCCTCCCTGGTCGCCTCGGCCGACACCGCAAAGGAAAAGCTGGGCTGGCGCCCGAGCCGCGCCGACCTGGCCGGAATCGTCAAGGACGCCTGGGACTTCGCGCAGAGCCTGGAGACCACCAAGTGACCGAACACAGCGCAGACCACACGGCCGCCACCTTTGGCGACCTCTTCGGCGGCGACCCCGACGGCGTCTGGGCGGCCCCCGGCCGCGTCAACCTCATCGGCGAACATACCGACTACAACGACGGCTTCGTCATGCCGCTCGCCCTCCCCCACACCACGATCGCCGCGGCGCGGCGGCGTGCCGACGGCGTGCTGCGCATCCACTCCGGCTCGGCGCCGACGGGCGTGGTGGAGCTGCGGGTGGCGGAGCTGGACCCGGTGACGGGTGGTGGCGACCGCGGCGGCTGGGCGGCGTATCCGGCGGGCGTGGTCTGGGCGCTGCGGCGCGCGGGTCACGAGGTCGGCGGCGCCGACATCCACTTCGAGAGCAACGTGCCGACCGGGGCCGGGCTGTCGTCGTCGGCGGCGCTGGAGGTGGCTACGGCGATCGCGCTGAATGACCTGTATGGGCTGGGTCTTGGCATGCAGCGCGTGGCCCAGCTGTGTCAGGAGGCGGAGAACGACTTCGTCGGCGTGCCGTGCGGGATCATGGACCAGACCGCGTCTGCGTGCTGCACGGAGGGCCACGCGCTGTATCTCGACACTCGCGATCTCACGCAGCGCCAGGTCCCCTTCGATCTGGCGGTGGAGGGGCTGCGTCTGCTGGTGGTCGACACGCAGGTCAAGCACGCCCTGGGTGACGGCGAGTACGCGAAGCGGCGGGCGGGGTGTGAGTCGGCTGCGCGGCAGTTGGGGGTGCCGGCGCTGCGGGATGTTCCGTTCGAGGGTTACGAGGAGCGGCTGGCGTCGTCGGTCGCCGATCCGGTGGAGCGGGCGCTGGCGCGGCACATCGTGACCGAGGACCGGCGGGTGGAGGAGGTCATCCGGCTGCTGGATGCGGGGCGTATCCGCGATATCGGGCCGGTGCTGGTGGCGGGGCATGAGTCGCTGCGGGATGACTTCAAGGTGTCGTGCGAAGAGCTTGATGTGGTGGTCGCGTCGGCGGTCGAGGGTGGGGCTCTCGGGGCGCGGATGACGGG
>NZ_JAAKZV010000165.1 GCF_011044975.1 Streptomyces coryli
CCACCCGTCCCGCCCTGCGGGACGCCTGCCCCCGGAGTTGCGGGAGCAGCCGGCGCGCCGCCGTTCAGCTCTGCCTGGACCGCCGCGGCGGCCTCGCTCGGGGCGGCCTCTGCCGCCTTGCGCGGCCTGCGCTTGGTCGAGCCCTGGGCGACGCCGTAGCCGACGAGCACCGGCTCGCGCTTGCCACCGCCGCCGTCCTCGGACTCCCCCTCGGCGGCAGCCGGAGCGGCGGCCTCACCCGGCTGCTCCACCGCTCCCCCGGAGGGATCCGTGTCCACGGCGATGATGGACGTCCCGACGTCCACCGTCTCGCCCTCGGGGAAGTGCAGCTCGGAGACCACCCCGTCGAACGGGATCGGCAGCTCCACCGCCGCCTTCGCCGTCTCCACCTCGCACACGACCATCCCGTCGTGCACCTCGTCACCGGGGGCGACGAACCACTTGAGGATCTCGGCCTCGGTCAAGCCCTCGCCGACGTCCGGCATCTTGAATTCGCGGAAGCGCGACATCAGTTAAGTCAGCTCCCTTCAGTACGCCAGCGCGCGGTCGACGGAGTCGAGGATCCGGTCCAGGCCGGGGAGGTACTCCTCCTCCAGCCGGGCCGGCGGATACGGGGCGTGGTAGCCGCCGACCCGCAGCACGGGAGCCTCGAGGTGGTAGAAGCAGCGCTCGGTGATCCGGGCGGCGATCTCGGCGCCGGATCCGTAGAAGACGGGCGCCTCGTGCACGACGACCAGCCGGCCGGTCTTCTCGACCGAGGCCTGGACGGTGTCGAAGTCGATCGGGGACATCGAGCGCAGGTCGATGACCTCCAGCGAGCGGCCCTCCTCGGCGGCGGCCGCCGCGGCCTCCATGCAGGTCTTCACCATCGGGCCGTACGCCACCACGGTCAGGTCGCTGCCCTCGCGCGCCACCCGGGCCTTGTGCAGCGGGCCGGGGATCGCGGTCTTGTCGACCTCGCCCTTGTCCCAGTAGCGCCGCTTGGGCTCGAAGAAGATCACCGGGTCGTCGCTGGCGATCGACTGCTGCATCATCCAGTAAGCGTCGCTCGCATTGGAGGGCGAGACACACTTCAGGCCCGCCACATGCGCGAACAGCGCCTCCGGCGACTCGCTGTGGTGCTCGACCGCGCCGATGCCGCCGCCGTAGGGGATGCGGATGACGACCGGCAGCTTGATCTTGCCCAGCGCCCGCGCGTGCATCTTGGCGAGCTGGGTGACGATCTGGTCGTACGCGGGGAAGACGAAGCCGTCGAACTGGATCTCCACCACGGGCCGGTACCCGCGCAGCGCCAGGCCGATAGCCGTGCCCACGATGCCGGACTCGGCGAGCGGGGTGTCGATCACCCGGTCCTCGCCGAAGTCCTTCTGCAGGCCGTCGGTGACGCGGAAGACGCCGCCGAGCTTGCCGACGTCCTCGCCCATGACGAGGACCTTGGAGTCCTGCTCAAGACTGGTCCGGAGCGATTCGGTGATCGCCTTGGCCAGTGCCATTTTCTCTGCGGCCATGATCAGTTGCCCTCCTCGGCGAAGGACGCCTGGTATGCCGCGTACGCCGCGCGCTCCTCGTCGACGAGGGCGTGCCCGTCGGCGTAGATGTTCTCGAACATGGCCATCTCGTCCGGGTTCTCCATGGTGCGGATCGCCTCGCGGACGCGCTTGCCGAGGGCCGTGCTCTCCTCCTCGAGGGAGGCGAAGAAGTCCTCGTCGGCCAGGCCCTCGTTCTCCAGATACGTCCGCAGCCGCAGGATCGGGTCCTTGGCCTCCCAGCCCTTGCGCTCCTCGTCCTCCCGGTAGCGGGTGGGGTCGTCGGAGGTGGTGTGGGCGCCCATCCGGTACGTGTACGCCTCGACGAGCATCGGGCCCTGGCCCGAGCGGGTGTGCTCCAGGGCGGCCCGGGTGACGGCGAGGCAGGCGAGGACGTCGTTGCCGTCGACGCGTACGCCGGGAAAGCCGAAGCCGTCGGCGCGGCGGTAGAGCGGGACGCGGGACTGCTTCTCGGTCGGCTCGGAGATCGCCCACTGGTTGTTCTGGCAGAAGAACACGACCGGGGCGTTGTAGACCGCGGCGAAGGTGAAGGACTCCGCCACGTCGCCCTGGCTGGAGGCGCCGTCACCGAAATAGGCGATCACGGACGAGTCAGCGCCGTCCTTCGTGATGCCCATCGCGTAACCCGTGGCGTGCAGGGCCTGGGAGCCGATGACGATCGTGTACAGGTGGAAGTTGTTGCTGTTCGGGTCCCAGCCGCCGTTGTTCACGCCGCGGAACATGCCGAGCAGGTTCTCCGGCGGGACGCCGCGCACCCAGGCGACGCCGTGCTCGCGGTAGGTGGGGAAGGCGTAGTCGTCGTCGCGCATCGCGCGCGCGGAGCCCACCTGGGCGGCCTCCTGGCCCAGCAGCGACGGCCACAGCCCGAGCTCGCCCTGGCGCTGCAGCGTGACGCCCTCGGCGTCGAAGGCCCGGGTGAGCACCATGTCGCGGTACAGGCCGCGCAGCTCGTCGGCGGTCAGGTCGATGGCGTAATCCGGGTGCTCGACCCGCTCGCCCTCCGGGGTCAGCAGCTGGACGAGGCCCGGGTCGCCGGCCGGCTTCTTGGCCGCGGCCTTCTTCTTCGGGCTGCTCGTGCGCTTGCTGCTGCTGCGGCGCGGCTGCTTGCTGCGCGCGGCAGTGCTCTCCACGGTCACGGTGTCGCTCCTGACGTCTCTCCGGCCCCGGGGTCGCCGGCGGCCTGGGGATCACCTCCGCCGGTGGCGGAGGGGTCGGCTCACCCGATTCCCTTACGACGTACGGGGTGTGTACGCCGGTAAGGGTCCGGGCGGGACAAGCGGCCCGGCGATGCCTGCTTCAGGCACGGTACCCCGTGTTCTGTGACCACGCGAACCCTTCCTGACCTGCGATTTTCCTTGGATTTCCAAGTAAATCGCGGATCTGCGGGAAGGGCCAGTGCAGAACTGGTGGTCACGGGCTCACAGGGTGCCGGGACAGGGGCACGTTAACCCGATGGCCCCGAGCACCGGAAGACCCAATATGTGAGACTGGCTGCGTGCGCGAAGATGGAAAAATCACGGTATTCCTGCTCGATGACCACGAAGTGGTACGTCGCGGGGTACACGAGATGCTTTCGATGGAAAGCGACATCGAGGTCGTCGGCGAGGCCGGCACGGCGGCGGACGCTCTCGTCCGCATTCCGGCGGTGCGGCCCGACGTGGCCGTTCTTGATGTGCGGCTGCCGGACGGCAGCGGTGTCGAGGTGTGCCGGGAGATCCGCTCCGCGAACCCGGACATCAAGTGCCTGATGCTCACCTCGTTCGCGGACGACGAGGCGCTCTTCGACGCGATCATGGCGGGCGCGTCGGGCTATGTCCTGAAGGCCATCCGCGGCAATGAGCTGCTGACGGCCGTACGGGACGTGGCGGCGGGCAAGTCGCTGCTCGACCCGGTGGCCACGGCGCGCGTCCTGGAGCGGCTGCGCGACGGCGGCAAGGACAAGAGCGACGACAAGCTGGCGAATCTGACGGATCAGGAGCGGAAGATCCTCGACCTGATCGGCGAGGGCATGACGAACCGCGCCATCGGCGAGCAGCTGCACCTCGCCGAGAAGACGATCAAGAACTACGTCAGCAGCCTGCTCTCGAAGCTCGGCATGGAGCGCAGGTCGCAGGCGGCGGCGTACGTCGCACGGCGGCAGGCGTCTTCCGAGCAGCGGGACTCGTAGGGGCCGGTCTCACCGGGCCGGCCCCGGCCGGGGGTCAGCCCCCGGTCACGTCCCCGGTCGTCTCGCCGGTGGTGGTGCCCGCGTCGCCGCCGGTGTCACCACCCGTGTCGCCGCCGGTGTCACCACCGGTGTCGCCGCCCGTGTCTCCACCGGTGTCGCCGCCGGTGTCACCGCCCGTATTGCCGCCGGCATCGCTGCCGCCGGTGTTCGTGCCGCCGCTGGTGGGCGCCGTCGTCGGGGGCTTGGTCGGGCTGTCGGACTCCGTCGGGGTCTCCGACGGGGTCTCGGAGGTCGGGCCCTCCGTGGGCTCCTCGCTCGTGGGCGGCGGCTCCTCGGAGTAGTCGTCCGTCGGCTCCTCCGACGGGGTCTCCTTCTTGGACTCCTTGTCCGTCGGAGACTCCTGCTTCGTCGGCGTGGACTTCTGATCCTTCGGCTGGCCGCCGTCATCGTTCTGATTCATCAGCGCGAACGCCACCCCGAAGGTGATCGCGACCACGGCCAGCGCCGCGAGCAGCCACTTCTTGCCGCGTCCGGCGCCGCCCCGGCCGCGACCGCCCGGGCCGTCCCCGCCGTAACCGTCGAAGCCGCCGTCGTCGGCGCCCGGCTGGCGCAGCATCGGCGCCGCGGTCGTCGCGTCGCCGGGCTGCGCGCGCAGCGCTGTGGTGGCGGCGGTGGTGCCCATCGGCGGGGTGTTGCCGGGGGCCAGGGCCACCGTGCCGGTGTCCCACTGGCCGGTGTGGCCGCCGACGTCCTGCAGCATGCGCAGCCCGTACTGGACGACGCCGCGCATCTCCTCGGCGGTCTGGAACCGGTCGTCCGGGTCCTTCGCCAGCGAGCGCATGACAAGGCCGTCCAGCTCCGGCGGGACCGCCGTGTCGATGCCGGACGGGGGCGTCGGCGTGTCCTGGACGTGCTGGTAGACCACCGACAGCGGGGTCTCGCCGGTGAAGGGCGGGCGCAGCGCGAGGAGCTCGTAGAGCAGGCAGCCGACCGCGTAGAGGTCGGAGCGGGAGTCGATGGTCTTGCCCAGCGCCTGCTCGGGGGAGAGGTACTGGGGGGTGCCCATCACCATGCCGGTCTGGGTCATCGTCGACTGCGCGGTGTGCAGCGCGCGGGCGATGCCGAAGTCCATCACCTTGACCGCGCCCGTGTTCGTGATGATCACGTTGGCGGGCTTGATGTCGCGGTGCACGATGCCGTGCTGGTGGCTGTAGGCCAGCGCCTCCAGGACGCCGGAGATGATCAGCAGCGCCTGGTCGGGCGGCGGGGCCTCGGCATTGATCAGCAGGTCGCGGATCGTCCGGCCCTCGACCAGCTCCATCACGATGTACGGAACGGTCGCGCCGGCGACGGCGTCCTCGCCCGAGTCGTAGACGGCGACGATGGCGTGGTGGTTCAGGCCGGCCACGGACTGGGCCTCGCGCGTGAAGCGGGCCTTGGAGACCGGGTCCTCGGCGAGGTCGGCGCGGAGCAGCTTCACCGCGACCTCGCGGCCGAGGCGCACGTCCTGGGCCGCGAAGACCTCGGCCATGCCGCCACGGCCGATGCGTCTTGTCAGGCGGTAGCGGCCGTCGCCGACCAGCCCACCGTTACCCCAAAATTCCGGCGAATCGGACATTCCGGCGCCACCGTTCGCCCCCGGGTCGCCCGACCCCTGGGGGTTTTCCGTCTGTGCCATCAGTCCTCGCTGGGGTGTGGAGTCCGCTTGAAAGCCGTTCCCGGTAAGGGCACGCTACCGCTTCCGCCGGGCGCACCGGTCCGCACTGAACGGACCATGCAACATTGCCAACGTCCAAGGTGGCAAATCCGTGTCCCGGTTCTGTCCCGGCGCTGTCCCGGAATAGGGAGGGAGGTCACGGAACGGGCAACGAGCTTGACGCGTCCTGACCAGGGGGCAGACTTGCACCGTCACAGGTACGCGTACGCCGGGGGGAATCCTTACATGTCTGAGCACGGCGAGCAGTCCGCCTACGCCGGAGGCTCGGTCGGCGGCGGCCGCTACCAGCTGCAGCGCCTCCTCGGCGAGGGCGGCATGGCCTCGGTCCACCTCGCCCACGACTCCGTCCTCGACCGCCAGGTCGCGGTCAAGACGCTGCACCACGAGCTCGGCCGCGACGCCTCCTTCCGCGAGCGCTTCCGCCGCGAGGCCCAGGCCGTCGCCCGGCTCTCGCACCCGAACGTGGTCTCCGTCTTCGACACCGGCGAGGACACCCTCGACGGTGCGCAGGTGCCGTACATCGTCATGGAGTACGTCGACGGCCAGCCGCTGCGGTCCGTGCTGGACGCGGATGTCCGGCAGTACGGCGCGATGCCCACCGACAAGGCGCTGAAGATCACCGCCGATGTGCTCGCCGCGCTCGGCGCCAGCCACGAGATGGGCCTGGTCCACCGGGACATAAAGCCGGGCAACGTGATGATGACCCGCCGCGGCGTGGTCAAGGTCATGGACTTCGGCATCGCCCGCGCCATGCAGTCCGGCGTCACCGCCATGACCCAGACCGGCATGGTCGTCGGCACCCCGCAGTACCTCTCCCCCGAGCAGGCGCTGGGGCGCGGCGTGGACGCCCGCTCCGACCTGTACTCGGTCGGGATCATGCTCTTCGAGCTGCTGACCGGCCGGCTCCCCTTCGACGCGGACTCGCCGCTGGCGATCGCGTACGCGCATGTGCAGGAGGAACCGCCGACCCCGTCGGCGCTGAACCAGACCGTCCCGCCGCAGGTCGACACCCTGGTGGCGCGGGCGCTGTCGAAGAACCCGAACGACCGCTTCCCCAGCGCCGACGAGATGGCCGAGGAGTCGCGCCGCGCCAGCGGCCAGACCCCGCCGGGCGCGATGCCGTCGGTGATCGCCGCCGGCGGGCCGCAGAACTCCGGCGCCGGCGTCGGGCAGGCCGTCTTCCCGCCGGTGAACCCGCAGCAGCAGCACGCCCCCCAGTACAACTCGCCGCCCCCCGGCACCCCGGGCTTCGGCCAGCCGGCCGCGGCGGGCTACGGCGGCTTCGGCCCCGCGGGCCCCGCCACGCCGCCGCCGCACGCACCCGGCGGCTACCAGACCCCGCCGCCGTACTCGATGTCGCCGGCCGGCGCGCCGACCCCGCCCGCCGGGGGCGGTGGCGGCGGCAACAAGAACATCGCCCTCATCTCCACCGCGATCGTGGTCGCGGTGGCCGCCATCGCCGCGGTGATCATCGTGGTGGCCACGAGCGGCGACGACGGCGGCAAGGACCCGGTGGCGAAGAAGTCCCCCACCGCCTCGCAGGACGCGGGCGGTGACACCGGCGGTGGCGACACCGGCGGCGACGGCAAGGCCAAGGTCCTGCCGCCGGACCGCAGCCGCGTGATCGACAAGGAAGAGTGCACCGAGGCGCGGGAGCACTACGACGACAAATCGAAGCTGACCCTCCCGGACTTCACGTACAAGGACTATCTGTCGGTGCGCTCGTGCGCCCGGGCCGCGGGCTGGAAGATCGAGGAGACGCGGAAGGCGAGCGGCATCTGGGCCAAGGACACCGTCCTCACCCAGTTCCCCGCGAGCATGACCGCCTTCGACCCGAAGAAGGACACCATCAAGCTGGAGCTGTCCACCGGCGTGCCGGAGTAAGCCGACGGCGAAGGGCCCGTACGCACTGCGCGTACGGGCCCTTCGGTCGTTCAAGAACTGTTCACGGATCTAGAGATACGGCCCCGAGCGCGCCCCGCCCGTCTGCGGGCCGCCCTCCTCGTCATCCCCCGGCGCGGCGCCCGGGGGCAGTGCGCGGCGCATCTGCTCCAGCTGCGCGCGGGCCGCCATCTGCTGGGCGAACAGCGTGGTCTGGATGCCGTGGAACAGCCCCTCCAGCCACCCCACCAGCTGCGCCTGCGCGATGCGCAGCTCCGCCTCGGTGGGCACCGAGTCCTCCAGGAAGGGCAGCGAAAGCCGTTCGAGCTCGTCGATCAGGTCCGGCGCCAGGCCGTCCTCGAGCTCCTTCACCGAGCTGGCGTGGATCCGCTTCAGCCGCACCCGGCTCGCCTCGTCGAGAGGTGCCGCGCGGACCTCCTCCAGCAGCTGCTTGATCATGCTGCCGATGCGCATCACCTTGGCAGGCTGCTCGACCATCTCCGTCACCGGAACCTCGCGCGACTCGTCATCGCCCGTGCCGCCGGGTTTGGCGTTGCCGAGGGCCATTCCGTCCGGCCCCACGACCAGGACGTGCGGGCTCTCCTGCGACTGTTCGTTGCTCGGAGTGTTCATGTGTCCATTGTCCCGCACGGGCGTCTCGCTGTGGTTGTCCCCCCGTATCCGCGTGGTCATCCCTCCCCCCGCCGCAGCAGCGGGATCCGGGAGCGGGTGACGAGCGCGGCGAGCAGCGCGGCGCCGAGCGGGACGACGAGCAGCAGCCCGGCGAGGGTCTCCCAGGGGATGGCGATGGGGATGTGCGGCTCGCCGCCCCAGCCGTTGCCGAGGGTCTCGGCGTAGTCCGCGAGCTTTCTGCGCTCCTCGGCCTTGCGCAGCCCGATCGCCGGGATCAGCCCCGCGATCGAGCCGAGCACCACGCCCATCGCGGCGATCAGCCCGCACTGGAGGCCGGAGAGCGTGCGGCGTACGCGGGTGCCGGCGCCGACCGCGGCGAGGGTGCGCAGGTCGGGTTCGGCGTCGGCCTGGGCGAGGCCGGTGGCGATGCCGGCGGCGCCGAGGGTGACGAGGGCGGCGAAGAGGGTGAGGGCGAGGAGGACGTTGTTGCTGTCGCTCTTGTAGCCCTTCTCGACGTGCAGGATCGGGTTCACGTTGAGCTCGTTGAAGGCGCTGCTCAGGGCCTGGGTCTCGGCGTCGGTGGGGAGACGGTCGGTGCGGAAGTAGGCGCCGAAGTTCTGGTGGTCGAGGCCTGCCTTGGTTACGGCGGCGGGCGGGAGGAGGACGTTGACGCCGTAGATCTCGTCCTGGCCGCGGAGGTGGTGGGCGGGGAGGGGGATGGTGCGGTCGGCCTTCTTGGTGGTGTCCGGGTCCCCGTCGTCCGCGTTGTAGTAGTCCTGCTCCTTCTTGAAGACGGCCAGGGTGATCCGGTCGTCCTTGATGTACCGCTGGGTGAAGGAGACGGCGTGGCCGCGCTCCAGCGCCGCGTACGCCTGCCGGTCCTGCACGCCGAGCGCCTTGAGCACGTCGGTGCCGCCGACCAGCACGTCCATGCCGGCCATCATCGGTATGTGAGGGGTCTGGGGCGGGTTGCACTGCCAGCTCTTCATCATCTTCTGTCGCTCGGCCGCGGAGAGCTTCTCGTCCCCGCCGTAGTGCAGCGGGCAGTCATTCCCCTCGGGTACGACGACGGTCGCGCCCCCGCACTTGGAGCCGCCGCCGCTCAGCCCGCCGCACGTCACCCCGCCGACGGAGAGGTGCCCGACGTCGGCGCGGCCGGTGGTCTTCAGGTTCTGCTCGACGGCGTCGCCCACCCGGTCCGCGGTACGCCCCGTGCCGCGCTCCATCTGCACGCTCACCACGCCGTGCGGCGCCGACGGCGCGTACTCGTCCCGGCGCTGCTGGTCGACGCTGGCCGTATACGTGGCCACCGCCACAGAGCCGGCGACCGCCGCCAGCACCGCGGCCACGGCGGGCGCGGTGCGGCCCCGGTTGCGTACGGCGTCGCGCAGCGCCAGCCGCGGGGAGAGCGGCAGGATGCGGCCGAGCCGGCCGAAGAGCCCGACCAGGAACGGTGTCAGCGCTACCAGGCCCAACTCGGCGATGCCGCTGCCGATGCCGACGACCTCGACGCGGTCGGTCAGGGTCGCGCCGGCAATCGCGATGGCGACGCCGACGCCGATCGCGATGAACCCCACGATGGGCAGCACCCGGCTGGAACGCCGCACCCCGCGTCGCCCGGTCAGGGACGAGAGCACGCTCTGCCGGGCGGCGGCGATGGCCGGGAACAGCGCAGCGAGCAGCCCGGTGAGCACCGCGAGGCCGGCGATCCCGGCGAGTTCCAGCGGTGGCAGGTCGAAGCTGCTGAAGCGGGTGTGCAGTCGTTCCTCGATGAGCGGGCGGGCCAGGGCCGTGGCGCCGATGGCGAGGGCGAGGCCGAGCACCGCCGCGGCGACGCCGATCACCAGGCCGCCGGACAGCACCACGGAGCGGATGTGCCGCCGGTCGCCGCCCTGCGCGCCGAGCAGGCCGAGCTGGCGCCGCTGGCGGCGGGCTCCGACGGCGAAGGCGGGGCCTGCGAGCAGGCAGATCTCCAGGATGGCGAGGCCGACGACCGTCACGGCGATGGTGAGGACGAGGGCCTGGTCGCTGGTGGGCTCGTAGGCGCCGGGACGCATGCCGGGCGACTTGCGGTAGAACGGCACCTCGGACTCGGGCGGCGGGTCGAGCAGGACGGCCTTCGACGTGACCACGATGCCGTGGGTGTTGGTCTCCTTGACCATGTCCCAGGTGTAGGCGCCGGGCACGGAGACCAGGTAACCGAGCCGGTCCACCCCGTCGTTGGGCTTGCTGCCGTCGGTACGGATCATCGCGCCGGGCAGGGCGCTGAGCTGCTTGTTGTTCAGGGAGCCGGGGAGTTCGTAGGCGCCGGTGATGCGGTACGCGCGGCCGCCCTCGACCGGCCGGAGGGTCGATCCCACCCGCAGGCCGCTGCTGTCGAGGAAGGCCTGGGTGGCGGCGACCTCGCCGGTGGTCTTCGGGTAACGGCCGCGCAGCAGCGTCGCGATGCCCCGCGCCATCGGGTCGGCCAGCTTCAGCTCGCGGACGTGGACGCGCAGCACGCCGTGTTCGGTACGGACCCGGGTGGCGGCGCGCTGGTCGCTGAGCCAGTGGGCGCCCGGGGGCATGACGGCCTTGAGGTCAGAGGGCTCGGGGCGCTCGTCGCGCTGCTTGGCGTCGCCGCCGCGGTCCTTCTTCACGGGGACGGCGTCCCAGCCGTCCGGGTGCTGGTAGACGGGCCGTTCACCGCGGCCGACGCCGGGGAAGGAGAGCCGGCCGTCGGCAGCCCCGTAATCGCGCTGGAGCTGCTGCTCCTCGCTCGGATCCGAGCTGCGGATGGTGATGTCGGCGGCGGCGACGCCGAAGATCGGCAGGGCGATCATGGCGAGCACGAGGGCGCTGCGGCCCTTGTGGCGGCGGGCGTCGCGGCGGGCGATGCGGAGGGCGGCGCGCCAGCCCGTAAGTCTGCCGCTCAGCGGCCCGCTCACTGCGCCGCTCCCGGCGTGAGCAGCGCGCTCGCGTCGGAGCGGAGCGTCTGGTCGACGACCTCGCCGTCGCGCAGGAAGACGACCCGGTCGGCCCAGGCGGCGAAGCGCGGTTCGTGGGTGACGAGGATGCCGGCGGCGCCGGCGTCGCAGCGGGCGCGAAGCACGGCCAGCACGGACTCGCCGGTCTCGGAGTCGAGCGCGCCGGTGGGTTCGTCGGCGAGGACCAGGCGGCGGTCACCGACCAGGGCGCGGGCGATGGCGGTGCGCTGCTGCTGGCCGCCGGATATCTCGTCCGGGAAGCGGTCGGCGATGTCGGCGAGGCCCATCTCGTCGAGTGCGGCGAGGGCTTCGGTACGGGCCTTCTTCGCGCGGATGCCGTCCAGTTCGCGGGGCAGGGCGATGTTCTCGGCGGCGGTGAGGGCCGGGATGAGGTTGTAGTCCTGGAAGACATAGCCGATGGCGCGGCGGCGCAAGGCCGCGACGTCGCGGCGGCTCGCGGTGGTGAGGTCGGTGCCCTCGACGGTCACGGTGCCGGAGGTCGGCGCGTCCAGGCCGCCGGCGAGGGTGAGGAGGGTGGACTTGCCGGAGCCCGACGGGCCCATGACAGCGACCAGTTCGCCGGGGAAGACGTCCAGGTCGAGGGGGCGGAGGGCGTGGACCTCGGTGGGTCCCGAGCCGTGGGTGCGGGCGAGTTGGCGGAGCTGGAGTACGGGTGTGGCGGTCATGGGTCCCCCTGGTTGGTGAGTTGGTCCGTACGCGCTATCTCGCCGCGTCCCGCGCGGCACCGCGCCGCCCCCTGTCCGGCGCGGTGCCGTCGCCGCGCGCTTGCGCTGAGCGCGCCACCCGCACCAGGCGGGCCTCCGAGTGGTCCAGCCAGCGGGCCTCGGCCTCGGCCTGGAAGATGAGCTGTTCCAGGACGAGCAGCCAGGCCAGGTCGTCGCTGCCTGCCTCGGGGTGCTCCAGGGTGGTCAGGGCCTGGGCCTTGAGACGGGTGTAGTCCTGCATCGCGCCGATGGTGTGGGCACGTTGGGCCTGGATCACGGCGCTGATGTCCACGCCGGGGGCGCCGACCGCCATCGCCAGCTTGATCGCGAGCTCGTCGCGGGCCGGCCGCTGCCGGTCTACGGGTGTGGCGTACCAGACGCGCAACTCGGCGCGGCCGTCGCCGGTGATGGCGTAGAGCGCGTGGCCCGAGTCGTCCTCACCGTCGGGCTTGACGAGGCCGTCGCGCTCCAGGCGGTTGAGGGTCGTGTAGACCTGGCCGACATTCAGCGGCCAGGTGGCTCCGGTACGGGACTCGAACTCCGCGCGGAGCTGGTTGCCGTAGCGGGGTCCGGACTCGAGGAGGGCGAGGAGGCCGTGGCGGATCGACATACTGAGTATGTATACCGAGTATGTTCGTGGCGCACAAGGCGCGGACCGGGGTAAGTCCGGGCTTACGTACGGCGGCGCAGGCGCAGTGCGATGAACCCAAGCCCCAGTCCGACGAGGGTCATTCCGGTGCCGAGCGGGAGCACGCGCTCGGCGGCGGTGGTAGTGGTCCGCGAGGCGGCCCGGTCGTCGCCGGGGGCGGCGTCGGGGACGTAGGTGAGGGTGTGGTCGGGCTCGGGGTCGAGGCGTGGCCCGGCCGGTTCGCCGTAGGAGTCGTGCTCCGGGACCCAGGGCTGGTGATGCTGACGCGGAGCCGCTTCCGCGGGGTGGTCGCGCTCGGGCTTGCGGGTGGCCTTGGGGCCGGATTCGGCGCGCTCGCGCGGCTTGGTGTGGTCGCGATCCTTGTCGCGCTCCTGCCGCTGCTCGCGCTTGTCCGCCTCGGCCCGGGCTCCGCCGCCACCGCCGGCCTCAGGCTCACGATCCGGCTTCCGCGCCTCGGCCGGCTGGTCAGGTGTCGCCTCGCCGGACGGCAACCCGCTTCCCCCGTCGGCGCCTTCGGAAGCACCGCCACCGGCATCCTCACCCGGCCGACCACCCGGACCACCGGACGGAGAGGGCGCACCCTCACGCCCACTGCCCGTACCCCCGTCGTGCTCCCCCGGAGGCTCGCCCTGCCGCCCCGGATGCTCACGCCCCTCACCGGGCCGATTGCCCGCCAGCCGCCCAGGCGGCGGCGTAAAGGGATCAGCCTCAACCGGCACCGGCGCCGGAACGGGCACTGTCGCAGGAGACACGGCCGCCGCAGGAGCAGCCGCCGCCTGCGCCACCGGCCCGAGGACCACGCCCAGCGCCACGACCCACACGGCCCCGGCCCGTACCCCCGTCCGCACCCGCCGCCCCGCGGCGATCGCGGCACCCGCTCCCACCCGCCGCATCGCGGCGTCGGCGGCGCGGAGCCGGCGCATCGTGGGGCGGACTGCGTGGGCCACGGCCGAGAACCTTCCTGTACCAGGAGCACCGGTGCGACGCTTCGAGCGTCACATAGCGGTGCAAACCCGGCATCAGGTGTTGGTCCGACCGTGGCCCCCCTCCTGCGCAGGCGTCCTCAGACGGTCAGCAGCACCTTCCCCACATGGCCGCTCTCCTCCACGTACCGGTGCGCGTCCGCCGCGTCCTGCATGGCCACCGCCCGGTCGATCACCGGCTTCACCCGGCCGGACTCGATCAGCGGCCAGACGTGCTCGCGCACCGCCGCCACGATCGACGCCTTCTCGCCCAGCGGGCGCGAGCGCAGCGTCGTACCGACGACCGCGCCGCGCTTCATCATCAGCGCGCCGATGTCGAGCTCGCCGCGGCGGCCGCCCTGCATGCCGATGATGGTGATGCGGCCGTTCACGGCGAGGGCCTTGACGTTCTGCTTCAGGTAGTCGGCGCCGACGATGTCGAGGATGACGTCCGCGCCGCCCCCGTCCGTCGCCTTCTTCAGCTCGCTCGCGAAGTCCTGCTCGCGGTAGTTGATCAGGATGTCGGCGCCCAGCGCGCGGCAGCGCTCCAGCTTCTCGGCGCTGCCCGCCGTCACCGCCACCCGCGCGCCGACGGCCTTCGCCAGCTGGATGGCCATGGTGCCGATACCGCTCGCGCCGCCGTGCACGAGAAGCGTTTCTCCGGGGCGGAGGTGGGCGACCATGAAGACGTTCGACCAGACCGTGGACGCCACCTCGGGCAGCGCGGCGGCCGCGACCAGGTCGACGCCCTGCGGTACGGGCAGCAGCTGCCCGGCAGGCACCGCCACCTTCGTCGCGTAACCGCCGCCGGAGAGCAGCGCGCACACCTCGTCACCGACCGCCCAGCCGGCCACGCCGGGGCCGAGCGCGGCGACCCGCCCCGAGGCCTCGAGCCCGGGATACGGCGGGGCGCCGGGCGGCGGCGGATAGTTGCCCTGCCGCTGCGCGATATCCGCGCGGTTCACGGCGCTCGCCACGACATCGACGAGCACCTCCCCCTCGGCGGGTACGGGATCGGGGACCTCCGCCCAGGTCAGGATGTCCGGGTCACCGGGCTGGGGAATCGTCATCGCGTGCATGCGAGGGACGCTACCTCAGGGCCCTATCCTCCTGAATCAGCAGTTTCATGATCTGTTCCGCCGCCGCTACGTCGAGGTCCGCAAGCCGGCCACCAGCCGTGACCTCAAGTGGATGTCAGTGGTCGCCAGTACGTTGATGAGGTGAGCCACAAGCAGGGTTTCCGGGTTGAGCTGGCCCCCAACGATACGGAGGCGGCACTCATGGGCGCCCATTGCGGGTTGTCACGGGTGGTCGAGAACTTTTGCCTGGAGACCGTCGGCAAGAAGTGGGCGCAACGGCAGGCCGAGGAGACTTATGGCATCACCGGTGACGATCTGACGAAGGTTCCCTGGTCTGCGCCCGCGCTGGAGAGGGAGTGGCGAGCCGCTCACCCGAAGCGTTATCCGTGGTTTTCGGAGACCCGCATGTCCTCCCGCGTACCGAAGGAGGCATGCCGGGTGCGGGCGGCCGGGTTCGGCAACTACTTCAATTCGAAGAAATACCGGCGCAAGGGCGCAAGGGTGGGCTTTCCGACGTGGCGTAAGCGCAAGCACGGCTCCCGCTTCCGCTACGACGCTGACCGGGCCAAGCCTCTCGGTCCACGCGTTGTGCGACTGCCGGCGATCGGTGACGTGTCCACGCGTGAAGACATGTCCTGGCTGGTCGATCGCCTGGCCACTGGCCAGGCCCGCATCCTCGGCGCCACCGTTCGGGAACGAGGCGGACGCTGGTGGATCTCCTTCCAGATCGACATCGCTCAAGACGACATCAACAAGCGCCGCCAAGTCGCCGCAGACGCCCCGACGTGTGGAATCGACCTCGGCTTGAGGACGTTCGCCGTCATCAGCAGCAGCGACGGCAGCACGGAGGAAATCCACGCCCCCAAGCCACTCAAGGCTGCCCAGCGGGCGCTGAAGCGAGCCAATCGCACACTGGCCCGCACGGCCGAGGGCTCCAAGAACCGGGCCAAGGCCCGTCGCCGGGTCGGCCTGCTGCATCTACGGATCGCGGACCGGCGCCGGGACTTGCTGCACCAGACCACCACCAGGCTGACGAGAACCAAGTCCGCCATCGCCGCATCTGGAAGGCCGATCGCTGGTTCGCCTCCAGCAAGACATGCGCCGGCTGTGGCCACATCAACCGAGCCCTGGCCCTGGCCGACCGCACCTGGGAATGCCCCGTCTGCGGAGCTGTGCACGACCGGGATCACAACGCGGCAGGAAACCTCCTCGCGGCGATGCTCGCCGACAGCGGTGCCCCGCGCCAAACCCTCGCCGGGAAGTTCCCCGGAGAGGCAAAACGCCTCGTGGAGACCACGTGAGCCCGCACTCCCCGGAGTCGGCAGCGGTCGATGAAACAGGAAGAAGTTCAGCGAGACAATCGCCGACCTTCGCGCAACGGAATGGTGATCGCATGCATCCCGCCGCGTTTGCCCTCAGTCGCGCGGGACCCCCACCGAGCCCATCGGCCCCGGGGCCCGTACGACCGTGATCAGCCGGTCCTCCAGCTCGATGCGCTGCGCGTCCGGGTTGTCGTAACCCATCAGCCGGCGGCCCCGCTTGACCGCGATCACCAGGTCGTCGGTCTCGCGTGGGGAGCGGCCGACGTCGGAGCTGGTGGCGGCGCGTTCGACCAGGTCGAGGCCGGAGCCCTGGACGATCAGGTCCTCCAGGACGGTGCCGGCGCTGGGGCTGAGGACGGACAGGCCGAGGAGGCGGCCGGCCGCGGAGGAGGAGGTGATGACGGCGTCGGCGCCGGACTGGCGAAGCAGCGGGGCGTTCTCCTCCTCGCGGACCGCGGCGACGATGTTGGCGTGCTTGTTGAGCTGCCGGACCGTGAGCGTGACGAGTACGGCCGTGTCGTCGCGCTGACCGGCGATGATGACCTGCTTGGCGCGCTGCACCTCGGCCCGTGTGAGCACGTCGCTGCGGGTGGCGTCGCCGATGACGGCGGCGAAGCCCTCGGCGTTGGCGGCGCTGATCATCTTCTGGCTGGCGTCGATGACCACCACGCGCTCCTTCGACAGGCCCTTCGCGCACAGCGTCTGCAGCGCGGAGCGGCCCTTGGTGCCGTAGCCGACGACGATCGTGTGGTCGCGCAAGCTCTTCCTCCAGTGATCGATGCGCCATTGCTCGCGGGTGGTCTTGGTGAGCACCTCGAGGGTGGTGCCGACCAGGATGATCAGGAACAGCACGCGCAGCGGGGTGATCACGAAGATGGTGATGATCCGCGCCCAGTCGGAGACCGGGACGACGTCGCCGTAGCCGGTGGTGGAGAGCGAGACGGTGGCGTAGTACGCGGCGTCGATGAAGCTGACGTCTTCGTCGTGGTTGTCCGTGTAACCGTCCCGGCCGAGGTAGACGATCATCGTCGTGGCCAGCAGCGTGAGCAACGCGAGCAGCAGCCGGGAGCCGACCTGGCGGAGCGGGCCCGGGAGGCGGGTGGGGAGCTGGACGCGGAAGCCGCTGCGCTGGGGTGGCTCGGCGTCCGGCAGGTCGGGGCGCTGCATCGGTGGGTCAGGCCTCCCGTTTCCACGGGAGGGGGAGGAGGTGGACGGCCTCGGAGACCTCCGCGTCGGCCGGCGGCAGCACCGCCAGCGCGTCGGCGGCGGCCAGGCTGCGCAGCATGGCCGGGCCCGAGAAGCGCAGCGGGCGGATCAGCCCCGGCGCGTCGAAGGCCATGTCGTACGCGGCGTCGTACGCCACCGGCACCAGGCGCGTGTCGCGCGGGTGCGGGCGGGCGGCGCCGGCCAGGCGGGCGCGCATCGGCTGCTGCTGGTCTGCTCCCCGGAGGGTGCGCAGGAGCGGGGCGGCGAGCGTGAGCAGGCCGGATACGGCGGCGAGCGGGTTGCCGGGGAGTCCCGCGAGGTGGCCGCCCGAGGGGAGGCGGGCGAGCAGCATCGGGTGGCCCGGGCGGACCGCGACGCCGTCGATGAGCAGTTCCGCGCCGAGCCGGCGGAGGGTGGCGTGGACGTGGTCGACCGGTCCCGCGGCCGTGCCGCCGGTGGTGATGACGAGGTCGGCGGTGGAGGTGGCGACGGCCTCGTGGAGGAGTTCGGCGTCGTCGCCGAGGCGGCGGGTGACGAACGGGTCCGCGCCGAGGGCGCCGAGCCACGGCGCGAGCATCGGGCCGAGGGCGTCGCGGATACGGCCGTCGCGCGGGCCGCCGCGGTGCAGCAGCTCCTCGCCGAGGATGAGGATCTCCACGCGGGGGCGGCGGGTGACGGTGAGCTCGTCGTAACCGGCCGCGGCGGCGAGGCCGAGGACGGCGGGGGTCACCTCGGCGCCGGCGGCGATGAGTTCCGTACCGGAACGGCATTCCTGGCCGCGCGGGCGGATGTCCTGGCCCTGGCGCACCTCCTGGGTGGCGTGCAGGGTGCCGTCGTGCAGCTTCGCGTGCTCCGTGCGCAGCACGCCCGTGGAGCCAGGGGGGACGCGGGCGCCGGTGGCGATACGGATCGCCGCGCCGTCGGCGAGGGGGGTGTGGTCCTGCCCGCCGGCCAGGATGCCCTGGCCCTCCTGGCAGCGCCACGGGCCCGGGCCTGCGACGGCGTAGCCGTCCATCGCGGAGGTGTCGAAGGCCGGGAGGTCGGTGAGGGCTTCGAGGGGGGTGGCGAGGATGTGGCCGGTGGCGGAGGCGAGG
>NZ_JAAKZV010000166.1 GCF_011044975.1 Streptomyces coryli
CCGCTCCTCCATCCGCGCGATATGCCGGGACAACCGGCTCTTCGACCACAGCATCCGGTCCGCCAGCCTCGTCAGCCGCCAGCGCCGCCCCTCCGCCGACGACAGGGCGGACAGCACGTCGTAATCAGGGGCCGACAAGCCCGAAACCCGCTGCAGATCGCGGGCGATTTGCGCGTCCAGGAGCAGGCGAAGTCCGCGATAGCCCATCCAGGCACGCATTTCGGAGTCGGTCAGCCAGCGGGGTGGGGTGGTGGCGTCGCTCATGGGACCCACCCTAGCCAGCTTTGTTGACGTGTAACCAACCACCGGCATACGGTTTTGGTTACACGTAAACCAAAGGGAGCCGCCCCATGACCTTCGCCCACCTCGGACTCGGCATCTCCCCCTCCGCAGCGCCCGGTTCCGACCCAATCGGCGACGTCCGCGCCGCCGAAGACCTCGGCTTCGACTTCGTGTCCGTCTCCGATCACCCCTGCGGTACGACGCCCACCTACGAGACCTGGACGCTGCTGACCTGGATGGCCGCGGCGACGACCCGTATCCGGATCGCCTCGCGCGTGCTGGGCACGCCGTACCGCCCCCCGGCGATGGTGGCGAAGATGGCCGAGACCCTGCACCGGCTGTCCGGCGGGCGGCTGATCCTCGGCCTCGGCGGCGGTTACTCCGACGAGGAGTTCCGCGCCTTCGGCCTCGGCGTGCCCACCCCACGCGAGAAGGTCGACGGAATGGCGGACGCGATCCGCATCATGCACGGCCTGTGGACGGAGGCGAGCTTCACTTACTCAGGTCCGCGCTACCGCGTCCACGCCGCCGACATCGAGCCCAAGCCAGACCCCCACCGACCGATCCCCATCTGGCTGGGGACATACGGCCCACGAGCCCTCGACGTCACCGGCCGCCTCGCCGACGGCTGGATCCCCTCCCTCGGCTTCGCCGCCCCGGCCCAGGCGGCCACCATGCGCGAGCGCATCCTGCGCGCCGCGGAAGCAGCAGGACGCGACCCGCAGGCCATCGACTGCGTCTACAACGTCCAGGTGTGGCTCGACGGCCCGGCCGCCGACCCGGGAGCGGGCACCATAAGCGGGCCGCTGGAGGCCGTCCGCGAGCGCCTCGCAAGCTTCGCCGACCTAGGCTTCACCCAACTCAACCTCGTCCCCGCCGGCCCCGACCCCCGCGCCCAAGCCGAGCGCATCGGCAAGGAGCTCCTACCACTCCTCCGCTGACCAGCAGCGCACCAAAAGCCCAGCAACTACAGCCAACTACAGCCCCTCCGCCAACACCTCCGCCAAATGCCGCGCCCTCCGCCCCCCACCCAACTGCTCGATCTGCGTACGGCACGAGAAGCCATCCGCGATCAGCTCAACACCAGGCGCAGCATCCCGTACCGCCGGAAGCAACTGCTCCTCCGCACACGCCACCGACACGTCGTAATGCCCGCGCTCGAAGCCGAAGTTCCCCGCCAAACCACAGCACCCGCCCGCCAGCGCCCCGCTCAGCCCAGCCCGCTCCATCAGCCGCCGCTCCGCCGCATCGCCGAGGACGGCGTGCTGGTGGCAGTGGGTCTGGCCGGCCACAGCCGCATCCACGCGTGGCGGCTCCCAGTCGGGCGCCTTCTCCTCCAAGACCTGGGCGAAGGTCCGTACCCGCGAAGCAAGCTCCACCGCCCTCCCGTCCCCCGGCAGCAGCTCGGCCAAGTCCGCCTTCAGCGCCGCCGCACACGACGGCTCCAGCACCACCACCGGAATACCCGGCTCGTCCAAAGCCGGGCCAAGAGCATCAAGCGTCTGCCGCATAACACCCCGCGCCCGATCCAACTGCCCCGTAGAGACATAAGTCAGCCCACAGCACACCCCCTTCGACGGCAGCATCACCAGGAACCCCGCCGCCTCCAGCACCTTCACCGCCGCGCTCCCTGCCGCCGGCGACAGGTAGTTGGTGAACGTATCCGGCCACAACAGCACCCCACCCCGCGGCGCCGCCGGCCCCGCCGGCGGCTCGACTGTCCCGGCCCGCGCCACGGTCGCCGCCGCCCGCAGCTCCGAGCGCTCCCGCTTCCGCCACCACTCCGTGAACGGCTCCGCCGCCACCGCCGGGATCTCCCGCTCCGGCGCGATCCCGCCCAGCCGCTTGGCGACCGCCGCCAGCGGCCGCACCCGGGCGAGCGCGTTGGCGATACGGGCCACGCGCAGCCGGGCCGCCAGGCGCAGCCATCGCGGCAGCCGCCCCATCGAGTAATGCGCCATCGGCCGCCGCCGGCCCTCGTAATGGTGGTGCAGGAATTCCGCCTTGTACGTGGCCATGTCCACCCCGACCGGGCAGTCGGACCTGCACCCCTTGCAGGACAGGCACAGATCGAGCGCGTCCCGTACCTCCTCCGAGCGCCAGCCGTCCGTGACCACCTCGCCCGCGAGCATCTCGTGCAGCAGCCGCGCCCGCCCCCGGGTGGAGTGCTTCTCCTCACCGGTCGCGCGGTACGACGGGCACATCACGCCCGAACTGCCAGCCGGATTACGGCACTTGGCCACCCCCACACACCTCCGCACCGCCGCCGAGAAGTCCCCGCCGTCATGCGGATACCCGAAGGCCACATCCACCGGCCCCTTCGGCAGCGGTGCGAAGCGCAGGTTCTCGTCGAGGCGGTAGGGCCGCGCCAGAATCCCGGGATTCAGCGCGCCATCCGGATCCCACAGATCCTTGAACTCGCCGAACAGCCCCGCCATCTCCGCCCCGTACATCTTCGGCAGCAGCTCCGCCCGCGCCTGCCCGTCCCCGTGCTCCCCGGACAGCGAGCCGCCGTGTGTCACGACGACCTCCGCCAGTTCCTCCGAGAAGCGCCGGAAACGCGCCACGCCCTCGTCGCTGAGCAGGTCGAAGTCGATGCGCACGTGAATGCAGCCGTCGCCGAAGTGCCCGTACGGCAGTCCGCGCAGCCCGTGTTCGCCGAGCAGCGTCCGGAAGTCCCGCAGATACGCCCCGAGCCGCGCCGGCGGCACCGCGCAGTCCTCCCAGCCGGGCCACGCCTCGCTCCCGTCGGGCATCCGGGTCGCCGTGCCGGACGCGTCCTCGCGGATCCGCCACAGCGCGCGCTGGGCGGCAGCCTCGACCACCACGGTGTGCCCGGTGTCGGCGAGCCGCGCCACCTCCTCGGCCCGCGCGAGCGCCTCGGCCGCCGTCTCGCCGCCGGTCTCCACGAACAGCCACGCCCCGCCGCGCGGCAGCGCCCCCGCGTCCGGCACCAGGTCGGCGGCCATGCCCTCGACGGTGAGCGGTCCGTACGGCAGCACCCCGGCGGCGGCTTCGGCGGCCGCGGACTCGTCGGCGTATCCGAGCACGGCGAGCGCACGGGCCTTCGGCGCCTCGACCAGCCGCACGGTGGCCTGTGTCAGAAGCGCCAGCGTCCCCTCGCTGCCGGTGAGCGCGCGGGCGAGGTCCGGACCCTTCTCCGGAAGCAGTTCATCGAGCGCGTAGCCGGAGATGCGGCGCGGGAGACCGGAGGGGAATCCCGTACGCAGCAGGGCGAGATGCCGCGCCGCCCATTCCTCGAGCCCCGGCAGGGTGTCGAGGCCGCGCCCGAGGCGCAGCCGCTTCCCGCGATACGTGATCACATCCAGCTCGCGCACATTGTCGGCCGTCGTCCCCCACGCCACCGAGTGCGAGCCGCAGGAGTTGTTGCCGATCATGCCGCCGAGCGTGCACCGGCTGTGCGTGGACGGATCGGGCCCGAAGGTCAGCCCGTGCTTCCCGGCTTCCGCCCGCAGCGTGTCGAGTACGAGCCCGGGCTGGACCACCGCGGTACGGGAGCCGGGGTCCAGCTCCAGCAGCCCGTTCATGTGCCGGGTGAAGTCGAGCACCACGCCCTCGCCGGTCGCCTGCCCGGCGATCGAGGTGCCGCCGCCGCGCGGCACCACCGGCACCCCGTGCTCCCGGCAGACGGCAAGCGCCGCCGCCACGTCGTCCGCGTCCCGCGGGGCGACATAACCGAGCGGCACCCGCCGATAGTTGGACGCGTCCATGGTCAGCAGCGCCCGCTCCTGCGATCCGAAGCCCACCTCCCCGGCGACGGCACCGCGAAGAGCACCCTCAAGTTCCGTACGACCCATACCTCCACCCTGCCCCAAACCAGGGCCTGTCTCCCGGATCTTGCCGGGTCCCACGCCGCCCACAGCCAGACCACACGCCCACCCGCACCTGGCACCACCCCGTGCTCGCCGACAAGACCCGAAAGACAGGCCCTAGACTCCCGCGGATGACTGACATGCGATGCACGATGTGCGGCAATCCGAGTCTGGAGCCCGGCTTCATTCTCGACGCGGGTCAGGGCGCGAAGGGCTACGCGCGGTGGGTCGCCGGTGCGCTGGAGAAGGGCATCTTCGGCGGGGCGAAGGTGATGGGGCGGCCCAAGCGGCGGACGGAGGCGCGTCGCTGCACCAAGTGCGGGCACCTGGAGCTGTTCGCGACCGACCCCGAGTGACCCGGCGAGCCGCCCCGTGAGGGGTCAGCGCGCCCTCGGCCACCCCCCACTCCAGTCGATCAGGTTGAGTCCGAGCTTCGGGCTGCCGTTGTCCTTGGCGTCGTAGTAGTGGTACACGAGCAGGTCCCCGTCAGCATCGTCCAGCAGCACGTCCTGCCCACCCGGCCCCACGATGTCGCCGTGCGACTCCAGCACCGGCGTGCCACCGTCCTTCCGCATGTCGACCCCGTTCCGGTCCACGTACGGGCCGTTCGGGCTCGTGGCCCGACCCACCTTGATCTTGTACGTGGAGTCGGTGCCCGAGCAGCACTTGTCGTACGAGGCAAAGAGGTAGAAGTAACTGCCGCGCTTGACGACCGTCGGCCCCTCCACCGCCCCGTCCGCACTCTGCCGGGACGCCAGCGAATACCGCGTCGCGCCGGCCTTCGGCTTGCCGGTCGCCGGGTCCAGCTCGATCTGCTTGATCCCGGACCAGAACGAGCCGAAGGCCAGGTACCACTTGCCGCCGTCCACCAGCAGGCTCGGGTCGATGGCGTTGAAGTCATCGCTGGTCCGCGACGAGACGACCAGCCCGTGGTCCTTCCAGCTGCCCGGCTCACCGGTGGCGGAGGTGGCGAGGCCGATCGCGGAGTTGTTGGTGCCGAAGGTGGAGAGCGAGTAGTACATGTAGTACGTATCGCCCACACGGGAGATGTCAGGCGCCCACGGGTCGTTGTCCGGCGAGTACTTCGCCCACCACGAGGGCGGCGCGGCGAAGGCGTCGGCGGTCCGCTTGAAGGCCGTGCGGTCGGTGGAGGAACGGCCTTCTACGAGACCGTGCGTGGAGTACAGCAGGTACTTGCCCGCCGGCGTCTTCACCATCGACGGGTCGTGTGCACCCACGTCGCCGGTGACCACGCCGGGCCCCGGATAGGCGGCCTCGGCGCTCCCGGGCACGAGGACGAAGGCCGCGGCGGCGGCAAGACCCGCGGCCGCGGCAGGGATCGTGTAGCGCTTACGCAGCGCGTGACGGCGCTTGCTGGATGAACGGCTCATGTGACGGCTCATGTGGAGGTGTCGCCACCGCGCACAGCAAGGTTGCCACCCACCAGGACAACCCGTCTCACCCGCTGGACAGCATCCCGCTCCGCCGCGCGGCAGCGCTTAGGCTGCCTCCGTGGCTGAGATCCAGATTCCCGCTGACATCAAGCCCGCCGACGGACGCTTCGGCTCGGGCCCCTCCAAGGTGCGGCCGGAGGCGCTCAGCGCGCTGGCCGCGACCGGCACCTCCCTCATGGGTACGTCCCACCGCCAGGCCCCGGTGAAGAACCTGGTCGGCCGGGTGCGCGAGGGCATCAAGGACCTGTTCTCCCTCCCCGAGGGGTACGAGGTGGTCCTCGGCAACGGCGGCTCCACCGCCTTCTGGGACGTCGCCACCCACGGCCTGATCGAGAACAAGTCGCAGCACCTGTCCTTCGGCGAGTTCTCCTCGAAGTTCGCCAAGGCCGCGACGCTCGCCCCCTGGCTGGCCGAGCCGACCATCGTCAAGTCCCAGCCCGGCACCCACCCGGTGCCGTACGGCGAGGAAGGCGTGGACGTCTACGCCCTCACCCACAACGAGACCTCCACCGGCGTCGCCCTCCCGGTCAACCGGGTCGCGGGCGCCGACGACGGCTCCCTGGTCCTGGTCGACGCCACCTCCGGCGCCGGCGGCCTGCCGGTCGACATCGCCGAGACCGACGTCTACTACTTCGCCCCGCAGAAGTCCTTCGCCGCCGACGGCGGCCTGTGGATCGGCATCTTCTCCCCGGCCGCGATCGAGCGCGCCCAGCGCGTCCACGCGAGCGGCCGGCACGTTCCGGAGTTCTTCTCCCTGCCGACCGCGATCGACAACTCGCGCAAGAACCAGACGTACAACACCCCGGCGCTGGCCACCCTCTTCCTGCTCGCCGAGCAGCTGGACTGGCTCAACGGCCAGGGCGGCCTGGACTTCGCGGTCCGGCGCACGGCGACCTCGGCCCGTAATCTCTACGGCTGGGCCGAGGACTCCAAGCACGCCACCCCGTTCGTCGCCGACCCGGCGCAGCGCTCGGCCGTCGTCGGCACCATCGACTTCTACGACGGCATCGACGCGGCCGCGATCGCCAAGGTCCTCCGGGCCAACGGCATCGTGGACACCGAGCCGTACCGCAAGCTGGGCCGCAACCAGCTGCGGGTGGCGATGTTCCCGGCCGTCGACCCCGAGGACGTGAAGGCGCTGACCGCCTGCGTCGATTACGTCATCGACCAGCTCTGATCATCAGGCGCTCAGCCGCTGGTACTTCCGCACCGCCAGCGGCAGGAACACGACCGTGATCACGATGGGCCACACCACCGCCATCATCATCGCGTTCTCCTGAATCCACGGTCCGTCCTGCGGTACGGGGTTGCCGAACAGATCCCGTACCGCATTGGCCGTGGAGGACACCGGATTCCACTGCGCGATGGCGCCGAGCCACGTCGGCATCTCCGACGGCGGCGTGAAGACGCTCGACACCATCCCGAACGGGAACGCCACCGCGAACAGATTCCCGGCCGCCTCCTGATTCGGCACCATCAGGCCGAGCACGACCCCGACCCAGATCAGCGCGAAGCGCAGCAGGAGCAGCAGCCCGAAGGCCGCGATCGTGGCCGCGAAGCCGCCGCTCGAGCGCCAGCCGATGGCCAGCGCGATCGCCGCCATCACCGCCAGGTCGAGCGCCGCCCCGATCAGGTCCGAGACCCCGCGTCCGCCGACCACCGCCATCGGCGACATCGGCATCGAGCGGAAGCGGTCGGTGATGCCCTTGTCCTTGTCGAGGGTCACCAGCATCGCCGTATTCATGAACCCGAAGGCCATCGTCATCGCGAACATGCCCGGCATGGCATACGACTTGTAGTCCTCCATCGCCATGCCGCTGCCGAAGACGTACACGAACAGCAGCACCGAGACCACCGGGAAGCCCAGCTGCCAGGCGATGTTCGACGGCTGCCGGCGATAGTGCAGCAGCCCCCGCCGCACGACGGTCCACGTGTCCGAGACCGCCCAGTACACCGCGCCGCTCATGCCGCGACCTCCTCTTCGTCCTCGGCCTTGCGGCCGGTCAGCCGCAGGAATACGTCATCCAGCGTCGGCCGCCGCAGCGCGATGTCCTCGACCACGACCCCGTCGTCCTGCAGCGTCCGCGCCACCTCGGTCAGCGCCGCGACCCGGTCGGTCACCGGCGCCTGCACCTTGAGCGCCTCCAGATCGATGTCCGGCTCCACGCCGGCGACCCGGTCCACGGCCTTCACCGCGTCGGGAATCTGCGCCGCGTCCGCCACGACCACCTCGATACGGTCGCCGCCGATCCGGTTCTTCAGCGCCGCCGGGGTGTCGTCGGCGATCGTGCGGCCGTGCTCGATGACCGCGATACGGTCCGCGAGCTTGTCGGCCTCGTCCAGGTACTGCGTGGTGAGCAGCACGGTCGTGCCCTGCGCTACGAGCCCGCGCACCGACTCCCACACCTCGCCGCGGCTGCGCGGGTCGAGCCCGGTGGTCGGCTCGTCCATGAACAGCACGTCAGGCGCCAGGATCATCGACGACGCCAGGTCGAGCCGCCGCCGCATGCCGCCGCTGTAGGTCTTCGCGCCCTTGTCGGCGGCCTCCGTCAGCTCGAACTGCTCCAGCAACTCCTGCGCCCGCTGCCGCGCCCGCTTGGCGCCGAGGTGGAAGAGCCGCCCGAACATCTCCAGGTTCTGCCGCCCGGTGAGGATCTCGTCCACCGCCGCGTACTGCCCGGCGAGGCCGATCTTCCGGCGCACCTTCCCCGCCTCGGTCGCCACGTCGAAGCCGCCGACCCGGGCGCTGCCGCCGTCGAGCCGGACCAGGGTGGTCAGTATCCGCACCGCCGTGGTCTTGCCGGCGCCGTTCGGGCCGAGCAGGCCGTAGACGGTGCCGTACGGGACGGCCAGGTCGAAGCCGTCCAGGACCCGCTTCTCGCCGTAGCGCTTCTGCAGTCCCTCCGCGAGGACCGCCGTTTCCGTTGCCTTCAAGGTTCACCCCTCCAGAATCTGAGTACAGTGTACACACGACGCTTACGGTGTACGCAGATATTCCCGGGGCGGCTAGGATGGGCGGTGAGATGACCACCGAACACAGCGGAAGCGGCGACCTCAACAAGTCGATGGCGCTGCTCTGGGACGTGCAGGAGCGCGGCACCCGCGGGCCCAAGCCGGGGCTGACCCTGGCCCGTATCGTCGCCGCCGCCATCGAGGTCGCGGACGCGGAGGGGCTCGACGCGGTGTCCATGCGCCGGGTCGCGACCGAGCTCGGCGTCAGCACCATGTCGCTGTACCGGCATGTGCCCGGCAAGGGTGAGCTGCTGGACCTGATGCTCGACCGGGTCAGCGAGATCGACCCGGAGAAGCGGGCGGCGGCCTGGTCCGGGGAGCACGGGTGGCGGGAGGTCATCGAGGCCATGGCCCGCGGCACCTGGGAGCACTACCTGGCGCACCCGTGGCTGCTCCAGGTCGACCAGGCCCGCCCGATCCTCGGCCCCAACTCCCTGACCAGTTTTGAACTCGCCCTCGCCGGCCTGACCGACGCGCCGCTGTCCGGCAAGCAGAAGGTCATGGCGATCACCGCGGTGGACGCCATGGTCAGCGGCATCGCCCGTACCCACGTGAACTCCATGCAGGCCGAGGCGCGCACCGGCGTCAGCGACGAGGAGTTCTGGCAGGCGCAGACCCCCGCGCTGGAGGCGGCGCAGGCGAGCGGCTGCTATCCGGAGGTGTTCGCGCTGGACCCCGACTCGTTCTCCGCCAAGGGGCTCGAGCAGCTGGAGTTCGCGCTGCGGGTGCTGCTGGACGGGCTCGCACCCATCATGGAGGGCCCTGGCGGCGCTACCAGCGGGGCCTGAACACCCACAGCGTGGCGGCGAAGATCAGCGTCAGCAGCAGCGGCCAGTAGAGCAGCTTGGCCAGCCGGTTGTCGCCCCACTCCAGGCTGGGACTGCGCCGGCGGCCGAGCAGCACGGCGTCGATGGCGACCCAGAGGATCACGGCGTACTGCGCGAAGGCGAAGTACTCCAGATAGGCCATGCCGCTGCTGCCGGTCACCTGCCGCACCGACGACTGGTCGACGACGATCACCAGCAGCATCGAGACGCCGAAGGTGACCGCGCCCCAGGTGGAGAAGCCGAGGGAGGAGCGCCGCTCGTCGTCCGCGCGGGCGAAGAGGAACAGCGACAGGAAGATCATCAGCGATACGATCGCGGACCGGATCAGGCTGTCGATGAGCGGGTTGTGCCACTGCCGGGCCACACCGAGGTTGAAGTTGAGGTTCGGCCGGCCCTCCCCCGCCTGGTATTCGCCGGTGGTGGCGCCCATGTTGGTGCGGTAGTCGAGCTTCTGGTAGCTCCAGGTCGTGAACGTGGTCTTCCAGCCCTGCAGATGGGTCTCCGGGTCCACCCCGAGCTTCTCCTCCGCCTTCCACGGCGGATACGACGCGAAGTCGGGGACCAGCACCAGGTTGCCCTGGGTGAACCGGTTCGACCACATGGCGAAGTGGATGTCCTGCCGGTCCAGCGGATAGCGCCGGTAGTCGAAGGTCTGGTGCAGCGTGGCCTGGAAGTACCAGCCGACCGTCCGCGAACCGTCCGGGTGCTGCTTGCGGTAGATCTCGGTGGTCGCGTGCGAGTCCTCCGCCTCCGGGAAGATCACGCCCTCCGACTTCTCCGGCACCTCCTTCGGCAGCCGCTGCCAGACATAGCCGCTGGCCTTCACCTTCGACGGGCCGTCGTAGTCCGCCTGCTGCACCAGCAGCCCGGTCGGCACCCGGTCCTGGCCGGTGCCGATCTCCTTGTCCAGGTACGCGTCGGCCTCGGCGCGGGTGTTCACCACCTGGCCGGCGGACAGCGCGTCGGCGTCGTCGCCGCTGACCAGCATCCAGGTGGTGATGATGCCGCCGGCCAGCACCAGGCTGACCAGCGCGGAGGCGGCCATGGTCCGGCCGCGGGTGAGCAGGAAGGGCCGTACGACGGCGATGATGACGGACGTGAGCAGCACCGCGATGGCGACGGCGAGCAGTGCCCAGCCCTTCAGCGGCTGGGAATTGTCGCCGCGCAGATACAGGAAGAGCAGCACGGCGGTGGCGACGGCCGCGACGGCCAGTACCGCGAGGTTGGCGCGCTCGGCGGTACGGGTCCAGGCGGGGCGGGGTGCGTCATCCATCCCGAAAAGTGAATCTTGTACTGATTGCCCCGGCAACTCAGGGGCGTTCGGGATGGGTGAACCGGGTTACCGCCGCCGGAACACCCGCTTCAGACCGAGCACCAGCACGGCCGCCGCGCCGAAGGTGAGCACGCCGACGACCAGGTTGCGGTTCTCGCCCTCCCCCGGGCCCGAGGACGAGCCGCCGCTGCCGTCGGCCTCCGCCGAGCCGCTCGGCCGCGCGCTCGCCGGCAGGTCGGCGCGGGTGACCTCGGTGCGGGCGCCCTCGGTGCCGTACATCAGGGCGCCGCCGTCCGCGGTGAAGGTGACCGACTCGCCCTGCCGCTGCAGCGGCGGACTGACGCTCTCGGCCTCCTTCGGCCGGCCGTCCTTCCAGTCGTACATCCGGCCGCCGAAATAGCTGCGCAGCACCAGGTGCTCGCCGTCGGGCGAGAAGGCGCCGTCGGTGACCCAGAGATTGATGGGGGCGATGCGGCGGAAGACGTTCTTCGTGCCCGGGGTCAGCTTCGCCGGGCCCGCGTACATCGCGGCGCCGCCGTCCTTCTTCTTGGAGGCGATGTAGGCGCGCCCGGTCTTCGGGTGGATCATCAGCGCCTCGGCGTCCCGCGGCCCGCCGTCGTAGACGACGTCGAACTGGGTGGCGTTGACGGTCTGGTCCCGCAGCTGCTTCGGCTCCGGGAAGCGGTAGATCCACACGTGGTCCCAGGTGCCGCCGGCGTTGTCGCCGATGTCGCCGACGTAGATCTGATTCCCGGGCCCGATCGAGATCGCCTCGACATCCCGCGGCTGCCCGACCCCGCGCATGGCGATACGGGCGCGGGTCTCCCCGCTCTTGCCGTCGACGGCATAGACGTACGGGCCGTCGCCGCTGTCGTTGACGGTCCAGTACACGCCGTCGTGCTGCCGGCTGGCGGCCAGCCCGCTGGACTCGGAGATGCGGCTGTCCTGGAAGGTGAAGGACCCGCCGGGCTCGGCATGCACGGCTGAGGCCGGGAGCAGCACGGCAAGGCAGGCGGCAAGGACTCCGAGGACTCTGACCGGCAGACGCATGCGGCCAGCCTTTCATGACCGGCCCGGGGCCTCTTGCCTAGAGCGCGCTCGAAGGACTTGGCTTGGGTTCCATGAAGTACACGCAGCTCGGACGCACCGGACTCAAAGTCAGCCGCCTGGTCCTCGGCACGATGAACTTCGGCCCGCAGACGGACGAGGCGACCAGCCACTCGATCATGGACTCGGCGCTCGACGCCGGCGTCAACTTCTTCGACACGGCCAACGTCTACGGCTGGGGCGAGAACAAGGGCAACACGGAACGGATCCTCGGCACCTGGTTCGCCAAGGGCGGCGACCGCCGCGAGAAGACGGTGCTGGCCACGAAGGTCTACGGCAACATGTCCCCGGACGGCGCCACCCCCTGGCCGAACTCCGACCGCCTCTCGGCACTGAACATCCGCCGCGCGGTGGAGGCCTCGCTCAAGCGCCTGCAGACGGACTACATCGACCTGTACCAGTTCCACCACGTGGACCGCCGCACCCCGTGGGACGAGGTCTGGCAGGCCATCGACGTCCTCGTCCAGCAGGGCAAGATCCTCTACGCCGGCTCGTCGAACCACGCCGGCTGGCACATCGCGCAGGCGAACGAGGCGGCTCGGCGCCGCGGCTCGCTCGGCCTGGTCAGCGAGCAGTGCCTGTACAACCTCGCCGAGCGGCGCGCCGAGATGGAGGTGATCCCGGCGGCCCAGGCGTACGGCCTCGGCGTCATCCCGTGGTCCCCGCTGCACGGCGGCCTGCTCGGCGGCGCGATCCGCAAGGAGCGGGAGGGCGGCGGCGCGCGCTCGGCCTCCGGCCGTACCGCGGACGCGCTGAAGAACTCCGCGATGCGGGAGAAGGTGCAGGCGTACGAGGACCTGCTCGAGAAGCACGGCGTCGCACCCGGCGACGCCGGGCTGGCGTGGCTGCTCACCCGCCCCGGCGTGACCGGCCCGATCGTGGGCCCGCGCACGCAGGAGCAGCTGGACTCCGCGCTGCGGGCGGTGTCGGTCGAGCTGTCGGAGGAGCTGCTGGCGTCGCTGGAGGAGATCTTCCCGGGCCCGGGCCCGTCGCCTGAGGCCTTCGCCTGGTAACAGCTGCTTCGCGCGCGCCGTGGCGGCCGCACCGGGGGGCGCTGGGCGCTATCCCCCGAACGCGGCCGCCACGGCCACGATGACGAAGATCAGCACGAGAGCAGCGCTCACGACGCGCATACGGGTCTTGGCGTTCACGCCACCGAGCCTAACGCGATGCCCTGAGCGGCCAGGCGGCGACCGTCTCGTAGCGCGGCTGCTCGTGCGCGGCGCGCGGCAGGTGACTGCGGAGGAGACGGAGCTCGGCGACGGTCCAGGGCGCGCTGTGGAAGCGCTTGAGCCGGTCGGCATACGGACCGAGCGAGACGCGCCCGTCGCGCCCTTGGCGGGCGAGGGTGAGGTGGGGCTTGTACGCCCGCTCCTCCATATCGAGCCCGACGCGGCGCCCGGCGGCCGCAGCGCTCCCGGCGAGCCGCTTGAGCGCATCGCGCTCGCCGGCGACCCCGGCCCAGAGCACACGGTCGCCGAAGCGCCCGCCGCCGTCGATACGGAGCGAGAACCCGTCACGCCGGGCGGCGGCGCGCTCGAGCCGCTCCCACAGGGCACTGACTCGCTCCTCGTCCACCTCCCCGTAGAACGCAACGGTGAAGTGCCAGGATGCGCGGACGGGCCACCGTAGCTCGCCGCTCCCAGGCAGCGCCCGCAGCTCGGCGACGACGCCGGCGAGCTCGCCGAGCACGCCACCGGGTGGCACAACCGCCGCAAAGAGCCTCATGGGAAAAGCTTCCCACCGCCCGGCGGCCGGGTACGCGACGAGGGAGCGGGGGTGGGGGTGCGCCCGCAGCGCGGGGATGAGCAGGACGTGCCAGCCGTAAGTGTCGGGGCCGCGTGAGGACGTGCCCCCACCGCAGCACCACGCGCCATCAAGCCCGCCCGGCGCTTGAGGGCGAGCGCCGCAGGCGCGATCGCCTAGGGCGCTGCACCCCCATCGCACCGAGCAACGGGCGGGTTGGTGGGCGCAGCCGTTACGCCGCCGTCGTCAACCGCTCTCGCGGGACGAACACCACATGCTGGTGCCCCCGACGCAAGTCGACCCGCAGGCGCAGATTCCCCACCCGCGCCAGGATCAGGGCCACCGTAATCGCGGCACCCGCCGAGATCACCCCGCAGCTCAGGAAGCCGATCCGGGCGCCGAACGTATCCGTCACCCAGCCCACCAGCGGCCCCCCGATCGGCGTGCCGCCGACGAAGACCATCACGAACAGGCTCATCACCCGCCCCCGCATGGTCTCGTCCACCGCCGTCTGGACATTCGCATTCGCGGTGACGTTGAAGCTCAGCCCGAAGATCCCCAGCGGCACCATCAGCGCCGCGAAGACCCACAGCGACGGCGACAGCGCCGCCGCGATCTCCAGCAGCCCGAAGCCAAGGGCCGCGAAGACGGTCAGCCGCATCCGCGAGACCCCGCGCCGCGCCGCAAGCAGCGCGCCGATCAGCGACCCCACCGCCATGAGCGTGTTGAGCATGCCGTACGTACCGGCGCCGCCCTCGAAGACGTCGTCCACAAAGGCAGTCAGCCAGATCGGGAAGTTGAAGCCGAACGTCCCGATAAAGCCCACCAGCACGATCGGCCAGATCAGATCGGGCCGCCCGGCCACGTAACGAAGCCCCTCCCGCAGCTGGCCCTTCCCCCGCGGCGCCCGCTCCACCGGGTGCAGCTCGGAAGTCCGCATCAGCAGCAGCCCCGCCAGCGGCGCGACGAAGGACAGCCCGTTCAGCAGAAACGCCCAGCCACTCCCCACCGCAGTGATCAGCACGCCCGCCACCGCGGGGCCGATCAGCCGGGCCGACTGGAAGTTGGCGGCGTTCAGGGACACCGCATTGCGCATCTGGTCCTTGCCGACCATCTCCGAGACGAAGACCTGACGCGTGGGGTTGTCCACCACCGTCACCATGCCGAGCAGGAAGGCCATCAGGTACACGTGCCAGACCTGGACGACCCCGCCCAGCGTCAGCGCCGCGAGCGCGAGGCCGGTCAGGCCCATGGCGGCCTGAGTGATCAGCAGCAGCTTGCGCTTGTTGTAGCGGTCGGCGATCACGCCGCCGTAAAGACCGAAGAGCAGCATCGGCAGGAACTGCAGGGCGGTGGTGATGCCCACCGCGGTGGACGAGCCGGTCAGGCTCAGCACCAGCCAGTCCTGGGCGATGCGCTGCATCCAGGTGCCGGTGTTGGACACCAGCTGGCCGGACGCGAAGAGGCGGTAGTTGCGTATTTTCAGCGAGCTGAAGGTGCCCGCTTTCTTGTTCTCGGTAGTCGTTCCGGTCGGTGCGGGTGCGGAGTCTGCTCCGTGTCCCGTACTCAAAGGGAGTCCCCCTCCTTCTCCTAGGTGTGTCCTGCCGGACCTGCCAGGCCTACAGATGCGCGAGCTTCTCCAGCACCGGCGCGGCGGCGCGCAGCGTCGCCCATTCCGCCTCGGTGAGCTGGCCGGTGAGCTCGGCCAGATAGGCGTTGCGCTTGCGGCGCGCCTCTTCCAGCATCGCCACTGCCTGCTCGGTCTGCTCGACGACCTTCTGGCGCCGGTCGTCCGGGTGCGGCTGCAGCTGGACGAGACCCTTGTCCTGCAGCATCGCGACGATGCGGGTCATCGACGGCGGCTGCACATGCTCCTTGCGGGCGAGCTCGCTGGGCGTGGCAGGGCCGCAGCGGGCCAGGGTGCCGAGCACCGACATCTCGGTCGGGCTGAGCGACTCACCACTTACGGAGGGAGCTCGCTGGTGCCGCATCCTGCGGGAGAGCCGCATGATCGCGGAGCGCAGCGAGTTCACGGCGGCGGCGTCGGCACCTGAGGTCAGATCGGGCATTTACTTAGGATAGCTCATTACCCAAGCTAAGTAAACTCAGGATGAACGGTTCTCCCACCAGGTCACGGGCGCCCGGAGGATTCCACTCGAACGGGTGAGCCTGTGCGGGAAACTGACGCACGCGCCGACCCCTACCGGCCAGCCTGACGTCCATGGGGACACACGTGCTGAGCCTGCGCATAGAGACCGAGCTCTACGAGAGCCTGCGCAGGCATGCGGAGCGACGCGGCATGAACGTGCAGGACTACATCGTGCAGACGCTCATCAGGGAGGACTTCGATGAGCGCTTCAAGGTGTCGGTGGATGAGAGCGAGCGGCTGAGCGCTGCCTTCGGCAGCGCTACTTTGCGCCAGTGACCTGCTCGATCGGGTCCAGCAAGAAGTACACGAGGAAGAACAGCCCCACGACGGTGAGCGGCCACGGGACCTCACGGAAGCGTCCCGTGACCGTCTTCAGCAGGATGTACGCGAGGACGCCGATCCCGATGCCGTTCGTGATGCTGTAGGTGAACGGCATCATCAGCATCGTCAGGAACGCCGGCACGGCGATCGTCAGGTCCGCCCAGTCGATCGCCGTGATGTTCGAGGCCATGATCAGGAAGCCCACGACGATCAGCGCGGGCGTCGCCGCCTGCGACGGCACGATGGTCGCCAGCGGCGTGAGGAAGAGCGCGAGCAGGAAGAGCCCGCCGGTGACCAGGTTGGCGAATCCGGTACGGGCCCCCTCGCCGACGCCCGCCGTGGACTCCACGAACGCGGTCGAGGCCGAGGCAGAGCCGGCCCCGCCGGCGGCGACGGAGAAACCGTCCACCATCAGGACCTGCCCCATGTTCGGCAGCTTGCCGTTCTCATCCGTGAGCCCGGCCTCCTCGCTGACCCCCATGATCGTGCCCATGGCATCGAAGAACCCGGACAGCAGCACCGTAAAGACGAAGAGGCACCCGGTCAGCAGCCCCGCCTCGCGGAAGCCGCCGAACAGGCTGAAGTGACCGACGAGCCCGAAGTCCGGGGTGGCGACGAACGAGCTGGGGAACTCCGGCACCGTAAGCCCCCACTTGGCGTCCGGGATGTCCGCCAGGCCATTGATCAGGATCGCGACCAGCGTCATCACGACGATGCTGATCAGGATCGCGCCAGGGGTGCGCCGTACGACCAGGGCGAAAGTGAGCGCCAGGCCGAGGACGAAGATCAGCACCGGCCAGCCGGCGAGGTGCCCGCCGACGCCGAGCCCGAGCGGGACGGTGGTGTGCGCGGAGTCCGGATTACGGGTGACGAAGCCGGCGTCGACCAGCCCGATGAGGGCGATGAAGAGGCCGATGCCGATCGCGATGGCCTTGCGCAGCCCGCCCGGGATGGCGTCCATGACCCGCTCCCGGAGCCCCGTCGCCACCAGGATCATGATGATGATGCCGGCGAGGACCACCATGCCCATCGCGTCCGCCCAGCTCATCTTGGGGGCGAGCTGCAGCGAGACGACGGCGTTGATGCCGAGGCCGGCGGCCATGGCGATGGGGACGTTGCCGATCACGCCCATGAGGAGCGTGGTCAGCCCGGCGACGAGGGCGGTGGCCGTGACGAGCTGCCCGCCATCCAGCTGGTGACCGAACTTGTCGGTGCCGGACCCGAGAATGATCGGATTCAGCACAAGGATGTACGCCATCGCGAAGAAGGTCGCCAGCCCGCCGCGTACCTCCCGGGCGATGGAGGAGCCGCGCTCGGAGATCTTGAAGTAACGATCGAGCGGGGAGTCGGCGGCGCGGGGCGGTTCGACCTTGGCAGGGGTAGACATACGGGGCCTTACGGGAGCAATGAGACGGTCCCGTCAGGTTAACCGCCAAGTAGCAAGGCGGCGCGCGGGCCCCCTGGCGGGGTGCGTCGGAGAACTCGCTCAGGTGTCGCTGTCGTGGACTTCGGCCTCAGCGGCCGCCTTCTCGGCGGCGCCGCGATCACGCGCGATGGCGGCTTCGCGCCGCCGGACGAACCAGATCCCGAAGACCCCGAGCCCGGTCCCGGCGAGACAGGTCCACACCCACCAGGTATGCCCACGCTCGTCGAACCACCCATAGAACGGCAACTGCGCAAGAAAGAGAACAGCCCAGACGACCGTCCCGCCAATGGTGACGGCGATGACATTCCCCTCGAGCGGCTCGGGGGCCTCGTATCGGGGCGTCCACTTCTGCATGCGAGCGAGTTTACGTGCCACACCCACCCCCGGCTGTACCC
>NZ_JAAKZV010000167.1 GCF_011044975.1 Streptomyces coryli
TACCAGGGCATCCCCTACGCCGCCCCACCCACCGGCACCCGCCGCTGGGCCCCGCCCGCTCCCGCCGGACCCTGGCAGGGCACCCTCGACGCCACACAGCCCCGCGCCGCCTGCCCGCAGACCGGCGCCACCCCGCCCGCGGGCCGCAAGTCGGACACCGAGAACTGCCTCTTCCTCAACGTCACCACCCCACGCAAGTCGTCCCCAACCCCCCGCCCGGTCATGGTCTACCTGCACGGCGCCGACCACACCGACGGCGAGGGCGCGATGAACCACGCCGAACGCCTCGCCGTCCAGGGCGACGTGATCGTGGTGACCGTCAACTACCGCCTCGGCGCCCTCGGCTACCTGGCCCACCCGGCCCTGGAGAAGAACGGCCGCGGCGAGTCCGGCAATTACGGCTTCCAGGACCAGCAGGCCGCCCTCCGCTGGGTGCAGCGCAACGCGGCCGCCTTCGGCGGTGACAAGCACAACGTCACGCTCTTCGGCGAGTCGGCCGGCGGCTACAGCACCTGCGCGCACCTCGTCGCCCCGTCCTCGGCCGGCCTCTTCCACCGCGCGATCACGCAGAGCGCCCCCTGCACCGAAGACGTCAGGACCGACCGTAAACGCGCCCTGGCCCAGGGCGAGAAGACCACCGCCGCGATCGAGGACGACCACGACCTCGAAGACTGGCGCAAGGCCGCCCCGACCCAGCTCATCCACGACTTCGGCACCGGCCCGCACTACTCCCCGGTCTACGGCGGCAAGCTGCTCCCCCGCTCCCCCCAACAGGCCTTCGCCTCCGGCCGCTTCAACAAGGTCCCGGTGCTGCAGGGCATCAACAGAAACGAGCAGCGCGCCATGGTCTACGGCCTCGAGCAGGCCAAGAAGCACCAGACCAAGGACCCGCACGCGACCCTCGACGACGCGGACGTCCGCGCCCACCTGGAGGCGGTCTTCGGCCCGAAGGACGCCAGGACCATCGCCGCCCGCTACCGCAGCAGCGCCTACGACGACACCCCGGCCCTGGCCCTCGCCGCGGCCCTCACCGACGCCCAGTACGCCCGTCCGACGGCCGACACCGCCCGCGCCCTGTCCGGCCAGGTCCCGGCGTACGCCTACGAGTTCGCCGAGTCCGACAACCCCTGGTACGCCGACCCGAACTACCCGAAGCCCAGCTTCCCGGCCGGCGCGGGCCACACCTTCGAGCTCCCCTACCTCTTCGAGCTCGAGGACTTCCAGCCGCTCAACGACACCCAGCAGCGGCTCTCGTCGACGATGATCCGCATCTGGTCCGGCTTCGCCCGTACGGGCCGCGCGGACTGGAAGCCGTCGACCCCAGGGCAGCTCAACGCCCAGGCACTCTCATCCACCGGCACCACACCGGTCGACTTCGCCAAGGAGCACGACTACGGCTTCTGGAAGTCGCTCGACTGACAGGGCAGAAGTCAGGAGTTGCGCACCAACTGGGCGGCCTCGGTCGCCCAGTAGGTGAGCACCATCCCGGCGCCGGCCCGCTTGAAGGAGGTCAGCATCTCCAGAATGGCGCGCTCCCGCTCGATCCAGCCGTTCGCCGCGGCGGCCTCGACCATCGCGTACTCGCCGGAGACCTGGTACGCGGCGACCGGCACGGTCACCTCGTCGGCGAAGGCCTTGAGGATGTCGAGATACGGCAGCCCCGGCTTGACCATGACCATGTCCGCGCCCTCGGCGAGGTCGAGCTCCAGCTCGCGCAGCGACTCGCGGAAGTTCGCCGGGTCCTGCTGGTACGTCTTGCGGTCGCCCTTCAGCGACGACCCGACGGCCTCCCGGAAGGGGCCGAAGAAGGCGGAGGCGTACTTCGCGGTGTAGGCGAGGACCGAGACATCGTCCCGCCCGATCTGATCGAGCGCCTCACGGACGACGGCGATCTGCCCGTCCATCATCCCGCTGGGGCCCACGACATGGGCCCCGGCATCGGCCTGGACCTGCGCCATCTCGGCGTACCGCTCGAGGGTGGCGTCATTGTCGACCCGCCCCTCGGCATCGAGCACACCGCAGTGACCGTGATCGGTGGTCTCGTCGAGACACAGATCGGACATGACGATGAGCTCGTCCCCGACCTCCACCCGGACATCCCGCAGCGCGACCTGCAGAATCCCGTCCGGATCGGTCCCGGGCGTCCCGACGGCGTCCTTCTTCTCCTCCTCAGGAACGCCGAAGAGCATGATCCCCCCGACCCCGGCGGCGACGGCCTCGGCGGCGGCCTTACGAAGGGTGTCGCGGGTGTGCTGCACGACGCCGGGCATCGAGCCGATGGGGACCGGCTCGGAGATGCCCTCACGCACGAAGGCCGGGAGGATGAACTCGGCGGGATGCAGGCGGTTCTCGGCGACCATGCGGCGCATCGCCGGGGTCGTCCGCAGCCGTCGCGGCCGTACGATCGGGCCTTCAGTCATGCCGGTCACCTTGCTGCTTCCCTTCGTCCCTCACACGCTGCGCGACTTACGCCGCGGCCGCCGCTCGCTCGGCCGCAGCACCGCCTCTCCGGCCTCGACGGCCGCATCCCGGCGCTCCCCGCCGAAGGCGGCGAGCGCCTCGGCCAGCTTGGCGACGGACGGCTCGGGGGCCATCACGTCGACCCGGAGCCCGTGCTCCTCGGCCGTCTTGGCGGTCGCCGGACCGATACACGCGATGACGGTCACGTTATGCGGCTTGCCGGCGATCCCGACCAGATTCCGCACCGTCGACGACGACGTGAACAACACCGCGTCGAAGCCACCACCCTTGATGGCCTCCCGCGTCGGCGCCGGCGGCGGCGAAGCCCGCACCGTCCGGTACGCGGTGACGTCGTCCACCTCCCACCCGAGCTCCTTCAGCCCGGCGACCAGCGCCTCGGTGGCGATGTCCGCCCGCGGCAGGAAGACGCGGTCGATCGGATCGAAGACCGGGTCGTACGGCGGCCAGTCCTCCAGCAGCCCGTGCGACGACTGCTCCCCGCTCGGCGTCAGATCCGGCTTCACGCCGAACTCCACCAGCGCCGCCGCGGTCTGCTCGCCCACCGCCGCGACCTTGATCCCGGCGAAGGCCCGGGCGTCGAGCCCGTATTCCTCGAACTTCTCGCGCACGGCCTTCACGGCGTTGACCGACGTAAAGGCGATCCACTCGTAGCGCCCGGTGACGAGCCCCTTGACGGCCCGCTCCATCTGCTGCGGGGTACGCGGCGGTTCCACGGCAATGGTCGGCACCTCATGGGGCACGGCCCCGTAGGACCGCAGCTGCTCGCTCAGCGACGCCGCCTGCTCCTTGGTACGCGGAACGAGCACCTGCCACCCGAAGAGCGGCTTGGACTCGAACCACGACAGGCTCTCCCGCCGCGCCGGCGCGCTCTGCTCGCCGACCACGGCTATGACGGGCTGCCCGGCGTCCGGCGAGGGCAGCGCCTTCGCGGCCTTCAGCACCTGCGCGACCGTCGAGAGCGTCGCGTTCCAGGTCCGCTGCCGCGTCGTCGTCCCGGCCACGGTCACCGTCATCGGCGTATCGGGCTTGCGCCCGGCCGAGACCAGCTCGCGCGCCGCCGCCGCGACGTCCTCCAGCGTGGTGGACACGACCGCGGTGCCGTCGCTGGCGCCGACCTCGCCCCAGCACGCGGCCGAAGCGGTACGGGCGTCGACGAAGCGGACGGTCCCGCCGTCGGCGTCGCGCAGCGGCACCCCGGCATACGCGGGCACGCCGACGGCGGCCGCGACACCGGGCACCACCTCGAAGGCGATGCCTTCGCCGGCGCACTCCTGCATCTCCTGCACGGCGCCGCCGTCGAGGCCGGGATCACCGGCGATCGCATGCACGACCCTCTTGCCCGAGCGCGCGGCCCGCATGACAAGATGGCTCGCACTAGGCGGCGTTGACCCCTCCGCGGTGGCCTCGGCCGCCTCCTGGGGCACGGCTGCCCCTGCGCGAGCGTGCGCACGCACAACGTCGAGGACGTCATGATCGGCGACGAGCACATCGGCGGCTGCCAGCGCCTCGACGGCGCGCAGCGTCAGCAGTCCCGGGTCGCCGGGTCCGGCGCCCAGGAACGTGACGTGCCCGGCGGTGCGGGGCGCCTTCGTCTCGTTCGGGTCAGTGGTGGACGGCGTGGGGCTCAATCTGCTCGCTCCCCCATCAGACCGGCCGCTCCTTTCGCGAGCATCGCCTCGGCGAGCTCACGACCGAGCGCGACGGCGTCTTCTTGGGACGCCGGGACGGGGCCGGTGGTGGACAGCTGCACCAGCGTGGCGCCGTCGGTCGTGCCGACGACACCGCGCAAGCGCATCTCGGTGACAACCTGCCCCTCGGTCAGCAGGTCGGCGAGCGCACCCACGGGCGCGCTGCAGCCGGCCTCCAGAACGGCGAGCAGGGTTCGCTCGGCGGTCACGGCGGCCCGCGTGTACGGGTCGTCGAGCTCGGCGAGCTGTGCGGCGAGGTGCGTGCTTGCGGCAGCACACTCGACCGCGAGTGCCCCCTGGCCAGGGGCGGGCAAGACTGCGTCGGTCGGGATGAGCTGGCTGGCCTCGTCGAGGCGGCCGATACGGGCCAGGCCCGCGGCTGCCAGGACGACGCCGTCCAGTTCGCCCTTCCGCACGTAACCGATGCGGGTGTCGACGTTACCCCGGATTTCAACCGTCTCGACACTCTTGCCGAGCGACCGGGCCCAGGCCTGCAGCTGCGAGGCGCGGCGCGGCGAACCGGTGCCGATCCGGGCGCCGTCGGGCAGATTCTCAAAGGTCAGCTGGTCACGGGCGACGAGCACGTCGCGCGCGTCCTGGCGCGGCGGGATGGCCGCGACCACCAGGTCGTCCGGCTGGGTCGTCGGCAGGTCCTTCAGCGAGTGCACGGCGAGATCGATCTCACCCCGCTGCAGCGCGTCCCGGAGCGCGGCGACGAAGACGCCGGTGCCGCCGATCTGCGCCAGCGGCGAACGGTCCGTATCGCCGCGGGTGGTGATCTCGACGAGCTCGACCGGCCGGCCGGTGAGCTCCGTGATCGCGTCGGCGACCTGGCCCGACTGGGCCATGGCGAGCTTGCTGCGGCGGGTGCCGAGCTTCAGTGGGGGTGTCATGCCTGGCCCCTCTCGGCGGCACTGGCGGCCCCGCCGGCGTCAGCCCGGCTGACGGCGGCGACCGCGTCCTGGTCGAGGTCGAACAGCTTGCGCAGCGCGTCCGCGTACCCGGCCCCGTCCGGGGTGGCGGCGAGCTGCTTCACGCGCACCGTCGGGGCGTGCAGCAGCTTGTCGACGACGCGGTTCACGGCCTGCGTGATCTCCGCGCGCTCGCGCTCGCCGAGGTCGGGCAGCCGGCCGTCGAGCCGGGCGATCTCGGCGTTCACCACGTCCGCGGCCATCGTGCGCAGCGCGACGACGGTGGGCGTGATGGTGGCGGCCCGCTGGGCGGCACCGAAGGCGGCGACCTCAGCGGAGACGATTTTGCGGACCTGGTCGACGTCGGCGGCCATGGGCGCGTCCGCGCTGGCCCCGGCGAGAGTCTCGATGTCGACGAGGCGGATGCCGTCGAGGTCATGCAGCGCGCCGTCCACATCCCGCGGCATCGCGAGATCGAGCACGTCGAGCCGCCCGGCGCCCGCCACATCCGCGGCGGTGAGCACGATCCCGGCGGCCCCGGTGCAGGACACGAGGAGATCGATGCCGGCGAGTTCGGCCGTAACGGCATCCATCGGCACGGCCCGCGCGGTGAGCGGCTGCGGCGCCTCAGGCGCGCTTCCCTGCGCCGGAATCCCGGCACCGCTCTCCTCCGCCGCCACATCCTTGGCGCCGCGGAGCGGCGCAGCATCAGCGCCGGAGGCGCCAAGGCTCGCAGCGAGCCGCTCGGCCCGCGCAAAGGTCCGGTTCGCGACCACCAGCTCCGCGACCCCGGCCCGCGCCAGCGTCGCGGCGGCGAGCGACGACATCGACCCGGCGCCGATCACCAGCGCCCGCTTGCCGGCGGCCCAGTCCGTAACACTCCGGCCATCAGCCAGCTGCTCAAGACCAAAGGTCACCAGCGACTGCCCGGCCCGGTCGATCCCGGTCTCGGAGTGCGCCCGCTTGCCGACCCGCAGCGCCTGCTGGAACAGATCGTTGAGCGTCCGCCCCGCGGTGTGCAGCTCCTGCCCGCGGGCCAGCGCCTCCTTGATCTGCGCGAGGACCTGCCCCTCCCCGACGACCATCGAGTCGAGCCCGCAGGCCACCGAGAAGAGGTGGTGAACGGCCCGGTCCTCGTAATGCACGTACAGATAAGGCGTGAGCTCCTCGAGCCCGACGCCGGTGTGCTGGGTGAGCAGCATGGACATCTCGGCGACGCCCGCGTGGAACTTCTCCACATCCGCGTACAGCTCGACCCGGTTGCAGGTGGCGAGTACGGCCGCCTCCGCGACCGGCTCCGCCGCCACCGCGTCCTGCACCAGCTTCGCCTGCGCGGACGCGTCGAGCGCGACCCGCTCCAGCAGGCTGACGGGAGCGCTGCGGTGGCTGAGGCCTACGACGAGCAGACTCATGCCGGCATCACGGCGGGGATGTCCCCGTCAGACCCTGGCTCGGGACGCCGCTTCTCGGCCGGTACGGTGCGCGCGGTCGCGGCCGGCGGGGCCGCGGGGGCGTCGGTGTCGGGCTGCGCCAGATCGGCTTCCTCGCCCGCCTTCCGCTGCTCGTGGAAGGCGAGGATCTGCAGCTCTATCGACAGGTCGACCTTCCGTACGTCCACGCCGTCCGGGACGGTGAGCACGGTCGGCGCGAAGTTCAGGATCGAGGTCACACCCGCCTCGACAAGCCGGTTGCAGACCTGCTGCGCGGCGCCCGCCGGGGTCGCGATGACCCCGATCGAGACGCCGTTGTCCTCGATGATCGACTCGAGTTCGTCGGTGTGCCGCAGCGGCAGGCCGGCGACCATCTTCCCGGTCATCGCCGGGTCGGCGTCGATCAGCGCGGCGATCCGGAATCCGCGGGATGCGAACCCGCCGTAGTTGGCGAGCGCGGCGCCGAGGTTACCGATACCGACGATCACCACGGGCCAGTCCTGGGTCAGGCCCAGCTCACGCGAGATCTGGTAGACGAGGTACTCCACGTCGTAGCCGACGCCCCGGGTCCCGTACGAACCCAGGTAGGAGAAGTCCTTGCGCAGCTTCGCGGAGTTGACGCCCGCGGCGGCGGCGAGCTCCTCCGAGGAGACGGTGGGGACCGATCGCTCGGACAGCGCGGTCAGCGCGCGCAGGTACAGCGGAAGACGGGCGACGGTGGCCTCGGGAATCCCTCGGCTTCGGGTCGCCGGTCGGTGAGTTCGGCCAGTTGCCACGGTGCTCCTGCGGTCAGCGCGAGCGGGTGAGCAGGCTCGCGTTCCCTGAAGTCTCGCGACGCCGCTCGATTGAATGCAGGCTATGCCTTTGTGAACGCGTGCACAAAGACGGTGTCTGTTTTGTCCGAGCAAAGTGATGGGGGTCACGCGCAACTGCACTCACCCTCACCTCACCAGTGCCCGGCGCAGCCGATCGGGATCGACCTTCCAGAAGGTGTGCTGCTCACCGTCGATGAGCACCACCGGAATCTGCTCCCAGTACGCGCTGTGCAACGCCTCGTCGGCCGTGATGTCCTTCTCATCCCACGCGGCCCCCGTCTCCTCGCACACCTTCTTGATCACCTCACGCGCGTCATCGCAGAGATGACAGCCGGGCTTGCCGATCAAGGTCACCGTGCGCTCGGCCGGAGACTTGCGGGACCTACGCCGTAGAAGCGGACTCATGTCCCCCATTGTGCGCCGACCGGCGCCGGTCCCCTTAACCTGCCCGACACCAGGTTGTCCGCCTCGCACCGTTATGCTCGCGCCATGGCCGCTATCCGATGGCTCACCATCCCGAGGTTCCGCAGGCGCTACGCCACCGCGCGCAGTGTGCTGGCGGGTGAGGCCGCCGCCGAGGCGGCCCGCAAGCTCGAGGAAGCGCCCGAGGAAGTTCTCGCGGAAGAAGGGGCCGAGCAGGCCGGGGAAGCCGGGCCGGAGGAGCCGGAGTTCCCGGTCCCGGGCGACATCCGGGCCGCCGCCTTCTTCGACCTCGACAACACGATCATGCAGGGCGCCGCGCTCTACCACTTCGGCCGCGGCCTCTATAAGCGGAAGTTCTTCACCTCCCGCGACCTGGCCCGCTTCGCCTGGCAGCAGGCGTACTTCCGGCTCGCCGGCTCCGAGAACCCCGAGCACATGCAGGACGTCCAGTCCTCCGCGCTGTCGATCATCCAGGGCCACCGCGTCTCCGATCTCATGGAGATGGGCGAGGAGATCTACGACGAGTACATGGCCGGCCGCATCTGGCCCGGCACCCAGGCCCTCGCCCAGGCGCACCTGGACGCGGGCCAGAAGGTCTGGCTGGTCACCGCGGCGCCGGTGGAGACGGCCACGATCATCGCCCGCCGCCTCGGCCTGACCGGCGCCCTGGGCACCGTCGCCGAGTCCGTCGGCGGCGTCTATACGGGCCGGCTCACCGGCGAGCCGCTGCACGGCCCCGCGAAGGCCGAGGCGGTACGGGCCCTGGCCGCCGCCGAGGGCCTGGATCTGCACCGCTGCGCCGCGTACAGCGACTCGGCCAACGACATCCCGATGCTGTCCCTGGTCGGCCACCCGTACGCGATCAACCCGGACTCCCGGCTGAAGAAGCACGCCCGCGAGCACGGCTGGCGGCTGCGGGACTACCGGACGGGCCGCAAGGCCGCCAAGGTCGGCATCCCGGCCGCCGCGGGCGTCGGCGCCGTCGCGGGCGGCGCGGCCGCAGCCGCGGCGCTGCACCGCCGCCGCCGCTGATCACAGACAATCTTTCCCTCTTACCCACCACCGGCCCCCGCCAGTCCCACTGACGCGGGTCAGCCACAACACGCCCGCGAACCAGGCAGTTCGTGTCACTTACCGATCAGAAGCACACACCGGTCGGATACTTGATGGGTCGTCAATAGGTTACGGACCGAACGGAACCGGTGAATTGAGCAACTGGGTGTAGCGCGGCCTGTACGAAGCGTTATTCTCCTCAGACGCGTAACCGGTCCCACACGTCACAACGACGGGTGAACGGTCCCGCACTGAACGTGATGGAAGCTCTGCCTCTGGGAGTCCCGTGTCCTCACACGTCGGGGTTGACGCCTCAGGCCTGGCTACGCTGCGCGCACAGGTACGCGAGCAGCTGCGCACCTTTACCGGCGCCTCGCCCTGGCCGGCAGGCCCCCCGCTGGCGCTCGCCGGCCACCCGGCTGTCACAGCCGGCCGGCCGGCCGCCGCCACCGCCTACGCGCTCGCCGACAGCGGCGCCGCCGTCGGCAGCCGCCGCGGCTCCTCCCGCGGCGCGCGGCCCGCCGACAGCGACAGCCGCCGCATGATGGACCTGGTCGAGCGCGCCCAGTCCGGCGAGGCCGAGGCCTTCGGCTCGCTCTACGACCAGTACTCCGACACCGTCTACCGCTACATCTATTACCGCGTCGGCGGCCGCGCCACGGCCGAGGACCTCACCTCCGAGACCTTCCTGCGCGCCCTGCGCCGGATCGGCACCTTCACCTGGCAGGGCCGCGACTTCGGCGCCTGGCTGGTCACCATCGCCCGCAATCTCGTCGCCGACCACTTCAAGTCCTCCCGGTTCCGCCTGGAGGTCACCACCGGCGAGATGCTCGACTCCAGCGAGACGGAGCGCTCCCCCGAGGACTCGGTCCTCGAATCGCTCTCCAACACCGCCCTGCTGGAGACGGTCAGAAAGCTCAACCCGCAGCAGCAGGAGTGCGTTACGCTCCGGTTCCTCCAGGGGCTGTCCGTAGCCGAGACGGCCCGCGTGATGGGGAAGAACGAGGGGGCGATCAAGACCCTGCAGTATCGCGCCGTGCGTACCCTGGCCCGGCTCCTCCCTGACGACGCCCGCTGAGCGGCTCCCTCGCTGAGAGGTTCCCCCGTCTTGTTAGCAGCCCCGATACCCACCGATAGACCGCACGCATATGCCGTACGGTGCGATTATCGGCAGTGCGTAACCCTATTGCCCGAGCTGTCGTTGAGTGGATTGCAGGACTTCCACGCTCGCGGTCGGATACGTACAACCTCTGGGCGGGTCAAGGGAGTCCAACGCCTGAGACCCCGAGTCGAGAGGAGGTATCGCCTGTGATCGGATCCGTATCGGCACGCCGGGCGAACGCCTTCGCCCAGGCCCTGGATGCCCCCGTCCCCGAGGACGTGGAGATCGAAGACGCCGAGCAAGGACAGCTGCTGTCCGTCGCCGGCGGACTCGCATCGATCCCCGCGCCCGCGATGGACCCCGAGGTCAAGGCCGTCCAGCGGGCGCAGCTGATCGCCGCCATGGAGCAGCAGTTCGCGTCCGGCGGCTCGGGCGGCCCGGCCGTCCCCGAGCAGCGCCGCCGCGGCGCGCATCGCGCGGACACCAGCCCGCTCTCCAAGCTCAGGCCGCAGTCCAAGTGGACCCGCGGGGTCGCCATCGGCGGCATCGGCGTCGGCGTGGCCGCAGGATCGTTCAGCGGCGTCGCCGCGGCCAGCTCCGACGCCCTCCCCGGCGATACGCTCTACGGGCTCAAGCGCGGCATGGAGGACTTCAAGCTCACCCTCGCCGACGGCGACGGCGAGCGCGGCCGGCTCTATCTCGACAATGCCGCCACCCGGCTGCACGAGGCCCGCCGCCTGATGGAGCGGCAGCGCGCCGGCGACCTCGACGACGAGTCGGTCGCCGAGGTCCGCAAGACGCTGCAGGGCGTGCGGCATGACGCGGGCGAGGGCCACCGGCTGCTGCACGAGGCGTACGAGAAGGACCGCGGCACCGGCCCGATCCAGACCCTCTCCGCCTTCTCCACCTCGCATCGCTCCGGCTGGAATGAGCTCCGCCGGCAGCTGCCGGTCCAGCTGGACGACGTCGGCCAGGAGGTCGACGACGTCTTCGACGCCATAGACGATGAGCTGGGTCCGCTGCGGTCCCTGCTGCCCCCGGACGAGGACTCGGCCGGCCAGGGCGGCTCCCTCGACCCGGGCACCGGTCAGGGCTCCGGCAGCCCCAGCCCCTCCCCGTCGTCGACGTCCTCGTCGCACGGCGACGCGGAGCGGGACGGCAAGCAGCAGCCCTCGGACGACGCGAGCGACGGCGGGGACGGCGGCCTCATCGGCGACGACGGCCTCATCGACACGAAGCCGAGCGAGAGCGGCCGGAGCAGCGAGCCGAGCGACTCCCAGCAGGACGACGGCAAGTCGCCCGAGGCGGATGTCACCATCCCGCCGCTGCTCCCCGGCCTGCCGGGCCTGGGCCTGGACGCCGAGGACGACGAGGAGTAGCCGCGGCGTCCGGCGGCGTACGCCGGTCGGTCAGAAGAAGACCGACCGGCGCTGCACCAGCAGCTTGTACAGCGTGTGCTGGATCGTCTCGCGCACCTGATCAGTGAGGTTGAACATCAGCATCGGGTCCTCGGCGGCCTCCGGCGGATAGCCGTCCGTCGGTATCGGCTCGCCGAACTGGATTGTCCACTTCGTCGGCAGCGGCACCGCCCCCAGCGGCCCCAGCCACGGGAAGGTCGGCGTCACCGGGAAGTACGGGAAGCCCAGCAGCCGCGCCACCGTCTTGGCGTTCCCGATCATCGGGTAGATCTCCTCGGCGCCCACGATCGAGCAGGGCACGATCGGCGCCTTCGCCTTCAGCGCGGTCGACACGAAGCCGCCGCGGCCGAAGCGCTGCAGCTTGTAGCGCTCGGAGAAGGGCTTGCCGAGCCCCTTGAAGCCCTCCGGCATCACGCCCGTCACCTCGCCCCGCTCCAGCAGCCGCTGGGCGTCCTCGGAGCAGGCCAGGGTGTGACCGCCCTTGCGGGCCAGCTCGTTGATCACCGGCAGCTTGAAGACCAGATCGGCGCCGAGCAGCCGCAGCGTCCGGTCCGCCGGGTGGTGATCGTGGACGGCGACCTGCAGCATCAGCCCGTCCCACGGCAGCGTGCCGGAGTGGTTGCAGACCACCAGGGCGCCGCCGGTGTCCGGGATGTTCTCGATGCCCTTGACCTCGACCCGGAAGTACTTCTCGTACAGCGGCCGGAACAGCGGCATCAGCACCTGGTCGGTGAGCTCGCCGTCGTACCCGAACTCGTCCACCTCGTAGTCGCCGGTCAGCCGCCGGCGCAGGAAGCTCAGCCCGTGCGCCGCCTTGCGGTCCCAGTCGCCGCCGAGCAGCCGGTCCAGGAGGCCGGGCCCACCGCCCTCCTGCGCCTCCGTCTCCGCCTCCGCCTCGTCCGGGGCCTCCGGGTCGCCGGAAGCCTCCTGTACGGCGCTCAGCGGGCTCTCGGCGGGCTGCTGGCGCGCGGCCTGCGCGCCGGCGTCCGCGGCCGGCCGCTTGCGCCCGGTGGTGCGGCGGCGCGGCCCCGTACCGCGGGCGCGGTCGTCGTCGAAGGGTATGACCTTCGCGTCAGCCATGGGTGCGCTCCTTGGTGGCGCTGTCGTGGTGGTCGGCGGCCGTGCCTGCGATCCGCCCGAGCCCCAGCCGCGCGGCCAGCGCGTCCACGGCCCGGCCCACCTGGTCCGGCGGCAGCAGGCCAGGGCCGAGGCTGCCGGCGAAGTCGCAGAAGGTCTGCGTGGTCGTGTACCCCGGGGCGAAGCCCAGCACCTCGCGCATCTGCCGGGTGTCCACCACCCGCCCGTGCGTGAGCAGCCGGATCTGCTCCGGCGCGAAGTCCGTCATGCCCACCGAGCGCAGCGCCGAGCCGATCCAGGTGACGGCGGGCAGCAGGGTGGGCGCGGTGGGGCGGCCGAGGCGGCGGGCGCACTGCGAGAGCAGCAGGACGCCGTCGCCGGCGATGTTGAAGGTGCCGCTGTTGAGATGGCCCTTGCGCGGCTTCCCTGCGGCCAGCATCAGCACGTCGATCACATCGTCCTCGTGCACGAACTGCAGCCGCGGATCGTAGCCGAGGACGGTCGGCAGCACCGGCAGCGCGAAGTACTCGGCGAGCGGGGTATCGGCGCCGGGCCCGAGGATGTTCGCGAACCGCAGCACCGCGACGGCCACATCGGGGCGGCGCCGGGCGAAGCCGCGCACATACCCCTCGACCTCGACGGTGTCCTTGGCGAAGCCGCCGGAGGGCAGTCGGCGCGGCACGGTGGTCTCGGTGAAGACGGCGGGGTCGCGGGGCGCCGAGCCGTACACATTGGTGGAGGACTTGACCACGAGCCGCTCGACACTCGGCGCCTTCTGGCAGGCGCCGAGGAGCTGCATCGTGCCGATGACGTTGGTTTCCTTCAGGCTCGCACGGCTGGCCCTGGGGCCCAGCGGGGTGCCGGTGACATCCATGTGCACGACGGTGTCGACGGCGTTCTCGATCAGCACCCGGCCGACGGTGGGGTGACGTATGTCGGCCCGTACGAACTCGGCGTCGCCCAGATCGTGATCAGGCTCCACGGTGTCGACGGCGAGCACTCGGTCGACGGTCGGATCGCGCTGGATGCGGCGGACCAGGCGGCCGCCGAGCCGGCGGGCGACGCCTGTGACGAGCACCACCTTGCCCAAAGGGATTCGCCTGCCTTCCTGCACCGCTGTCCCGCGCCTGGCGGCCCAGGTTAGCCGCTCGATGTTGCCCGGAGGTGTCCGTCTCAGCCCCCGGAAGCGGCTGCAACGCACACCGCCGCCCCGAGGCACCCTGAAGGTGCTGGGGCGGCGGAGTGCGCGCGGCCTTGCGGCCGGTTACTTCTTGTTGCGACGCTGCACGCGCGTGCGCTTCAGCAGCTTGCGGTGCTTCTTCTTAGCCATCCGCTTGCGGCGCTTCTTGATGACAGAGCCCACGTCTACCCTCGCTCACTTCTCAGCTTCATGGTGCGGGGCATGGGCCCACACGACCTTCGTCGGCCTAGCCTACCCGCCATCAGGCCGAGCCCGTAATCGAGGGAGGGCCACCGGACTCTGTCGATCTTGGTCGCCCTGGTCGATCTTGAACGACTCCTGGCCGTCAGGCCGACTCCACCCCCACATATGACTCGCGAAGATACTCGTGCACCGCGTTCTCCGGCACCCGGAAGGACCTGCCTACCCGGATCGCCGGCAGATGCCCGCTGTGCACCAGCCGGTAGACGGTCATCTTGGACACTCGCATCACGGCGGCGACTTCCGCCACCGTGAGGAACTGGACCTCGGACAGAGGCCTCTCAGCATTAGCAGCCATGACACACCTGAACCTTCCGCACATGACGGACACCGGCTTCCCCTCCGGTGACTCCTGTTCGCATGCGCGCTCTTCACCAGAGTAGGTGCGGGTGGTGCAAGTGGGGAAGAGGAGTAGCCATCGGATGGCTACTGTGACAGACACGCTCGATTGAGTACATAGCGCGTCAACGGCCTGTAGTAATCAGACCGCACAGCGTCATCAAGCGGAACGACGACGGACACTCGCCCCTCGGCCTGCCCGACGAACGGCGCGGGATCATCGGCATCCGCCAGGCCAATCGCCTCAAATCCCAGCTGACCTGCACCGCAGACCCACCCGTGATCGCCGATCACCAGCTCGGGCAGGGCAGTTGCCCCCTCGGCGGCGGCCCCCAGGGCGGCCCGGACGGGAAGCGGAGAATGTGTGTGCGCGCCGGTACGACACCCGTCCCCCTGCACGCCGTTTTCGTGCACCTGCGCGACGCCTTGGACGTAGCGAAGGTTGTACGTGCGTACGCCGAACCGGGTCGTTATGTCGACATCTTTGCCCTCCCCTGGGGTGAGGACATCGCACCCCGCCGCCGAGAGCGCGGCAGCCAAGGCGGCGTAGAAACCAAGGAGCTTGGCGGGATGCCCGGTGCCGATGAGCACGGATTCCCCGCGCTCCGCCGCCAGTTCGAGGCGGTCGGCGAAGGCGTCGAGCGCGGCGATCGTCAGATCGGGATCGATCTCGACCGGCCCCGAGATGTGACCGGGATCCGCGCTGGTCCCGGTGGCTTCCGCCATCAGGCCGAGCAAGTCCCGCACGGTCCAGTCCCGTTCGGGCTCGAGCCCGAGCAGCGCACGCGGATCGCGGGCGGCGAAGAGATGGTAGCGCCGAAGCGCACCCTCGCGCGTGGTGGCTACGGGCCCGGCGATGCGATGCGCGAGCAGGTGCGCGCGCAGCTCACCGGCGGCCGTGGAGGTGGTCAACACGGGGGCAATGGTGGCGGCTTGGGTGGGGCGGTGCGGCGTTTTTCGGGCTTTTTCACCCACTCGCCCGCCCGTTGCTGCACGGGGCGGGGTTCAGTCAGGGCAGCAGCCCATGCGCCGGAAACACCCCGCGCCGCACCGCCCGGATCGCCTGATCCACCGCAGAGCCCGGGTCGTACCCGTCCTCCCAGTCCGGGAACGACGCGGAACACCCGTCCGTCATCCGCCGCGGCGCAGCCACCCCGGTCCGCCGGTAAACCTCCGCCCGCCACTCCTCCGGCACCTCCGCCTCCGGCGGAATCGGCACCCCGGCCGCGATCGCCGACAGATGCGTCCACGACCTCGGCACCACATCGACCACCGCGTATCCACCCCCGCCCAGCGCCAGCCACCGCCCCCCGGCGTGCTCCTGCGCCAGCCCGTGCAAGGCCATCTGCACCGCCCGCTGTGCGTCCAGCGACACCGCCAGATGCGCCAGCGGATCCTCTACGTGCGTATCCGCCCCGTGCTGCGTCACCAGCACCTGCGGCCGGAAGGCCCCCACCAGCTCCGGCACCACCGCATGGAACGCCCGCAGCCACCCCGCATCCCCGGTCCCCGCCGGCAGCGCCACATTCACCGCCGATCCCTCGGCATCCGGGGCCCCGGTCTCCTCCGCCCACCCGGTCTGCGGGAACAGCGTCCGCGGATGCTCATGCAGCGAGATCGTCAGCACCCGCGGGTCATCCCAGAACGCCGCCTGCACCCCGTCCCCGTGATGCACATCCACATCCACATACGCGACCCGCTCGGCCCCCAGCTCCAGCAGCCGCGCGATCGCCAACGCCGCGTCGTTGTAAATACAGAACCCCGACGCGCCACCGGGCATCGCATGGTGCAGCCCACCCGCGAAATTCACCGCATGCCCGGCATCCCCACGCCACAGCGCCTCCGCCGCCGCCACCGACTGCCCGGCGATCAGCGCCGACGCCTCGTGCATCCCGGCGAAGGCGGGATCATCGATGGTCCCGATCCCGTACGAGACATCCGCCGCCGCCGGATCCGCCGAGGCGTCCCGCACCGCATCGATGTAGTCCTGCCGATGCACCAGCCGCAGCGTCGAATCCCCCGCCGGCGGCGCCGCGACCACGTCGACCCCCGGCGCCTTGTCCACCCCGAAGGCCTCGACCAGCCGCATCGTCAGCGCCAGCCGCACCGGATCCATCGGATGCTCGGGCCCGAAGTCGTAAGCGGTAACGGCCTCATCCCACATCAGCTGCGCGCGCACGGTCATGCCCGCCACCGTATCGAGCGGGAGCCGTCCCGTACGACCTGGCGTAGAGCAGCGTGGCCAGCACCAGCGCCATGGGCACGAGCATCGCCCCGCGATACGACCAGGCCTCGCCGATCGCCCCGACCAGCGGCGCCCCGACAAGGAAGCCGACGTAATTGAAGATATTGAGCCGCGCGATAGCGGTGTCGGAGGCCGCCCCCGGGAAAAGCCTCCCGGCCGCGGCAAAGGTCTGCGGCACGATCACACACAACCCGAACCCGAGCAGCGTGAACCCGGCCATCCCCGCCCACGCCCCCGGCGCCACGGCGACGACCGCGAATCCGGCAGCTGCCAGCACACTCCCGGCCCGCACCACGGCCGCCCCACCCCAGCGCGCGACACCGCGATCGCCGACGGCCCGGCCGATGAGGGTGGTCACCATGTAGATGTTGTACGGGACGGTGGCCAGCTCCTCGGACGAGTGCAGGACATCTTCGAGGTACTTGGCGCTCCAGTTGGAGACGGTCGCGTCCCCGATATACGCGAAGGCCATCACCATGCACAGCGGCAGCAGCGCACGATAGGCCCGCGGGCCGGCGGGCAGGGCGTCCGCCTTACCGGCCTCCTCCTCCCGCCGCGCATCCACGTAGTAGCGGCTCATGTAGAGCGCCACAGGCGCCAGTACGGCCACGACGCTCCCGTACAGCACCGCCAGGGATATGTCCCAGTGCGCCCCCGCCCACGCGAGCGACGCCCCCGCGATGCCACCGAGGCTGTACGCGGCATGGAACCCGAGCATGATGCTGCGCCCGTACGCCCGCTGCAGACTCACCCCGAGCATGTTCATGGACGCGTCCAGCGCCCCCACCGTGAGCCCGAAGGCGGCCAGCGCGACGGCGACGTGCCACACGTCATCCCCGACGCCGACCCCGACCAACGCCAGGCAGACCAGCGGCTGCACCCACCGCAGCACCGCGGACGGCGGCACCCGCTTCACCAGATGCTCGGCCGCGACGCTCCCCACGCCGGCCAGGATCGGCACGGCAGCGAGGAAGACCGGCAGCGCGGCATCCCCGATCCCGTACTGGTCCTGGATCGCCGGGATACGGGTCACCAGCAGGGCAAAGACCGCGCCCTGGACGAAGAAGCTGACTCCCAAGGCGCCCCGCGCACGGCGCAGTTCGGCATCGATCATGAGCGGAGCCTAGAGCGCCGGCGTACCGATGAGTATCCCTAGAACGCAAAGAAGGCCCCCGCCATGACGGCGGGGGCCTTCTTCGTAAAGTTTGTTCGGCGGCGACCTACTCTCCCACACAGTCCCCTGTGCAGTACCATCGGCGCGGAAAGGCTTAGCTTCCGGGTTCGGAATGTAACCGGGCGTTTCCCTAACGCTATGACCACCGAAACACTATGAA
>NZ_JAAKZV010000168.1 GCF_011044975.1 Streptomyces coryli
GGCCCGGCCTGTGCACCTGGTACGGCTGGGGCGCCCGGTCCGCCCTGTGCACCTGGTACGGCCGGGGCGCCCGGTCCTCCCTGTGCGCCGGGTGCGCCTGGTCCGCCGGGGGCGGCGGGTGCGCTCGGCCCTGCCGGTGCGCCTGGCGCGCCGAAGCCGCCGGCGATGGGCCGGTCGCGTCCGGCCGGCGGGGTGTGGCCGGTGGGCGGGGCGGGGCTCAGGTTGTCGGGACCGGTGGTGGCGGGAGCCGCTTCCGCGGATCCCGGCGCGGCCTCGGGACGCGCCAGGTTGCGCACCTCCTGCGCCCACGGGGTCCCGCCGGCCCGCGGGTCCGCGCTCCCGGCGGCCCGGGGGTCGGCCGATGCGGGGGCGGCACCCTCCCGCTGACCGGGCAGGGCGAGGGCCGGCCCGACGCGGATGGCGAGAGTGTTCGTCACATCGCCGCCGGCGCCGTCGCGCTTGGCTTCGGGGCCGATGGACAGGGTCGTGGTGGCGTGGTCGCCCACCGGGGTACGGGCATCCCGGGAGGTGTCCTGTTGACCGGAATCCTCCGCAGCGGAGGACTGCGCGGCGTCGCTGCTGCCCGTACCACCGGAGAAGGCACCGATGTCCAGCCTGCGGATGGCCATCGTGCCGGTGTGCTCGTCCTCGGCGGCGCTGTCCGTACGGTCGCCGGGCGCGCGGTCCGCCGCGGCGTCGCCGGTGGCGGGCAGCGAGGCGGCGGTCTCGGCGCCCCAGGAGATCCGCTCGCCCGGGTTCTGGGCGGCGGCGGAGGCGCGCCAGGCCCAGGTCTGCTCGTTCGGCTGTTCGTCGGCCGCGCGCCCGGCGTCGGCCGAAGACGGCTCTGGGGCAGAGTCCGCGGCCTGACCGGGAGTACGGCCCGCAGCCTCATCCGCGGTCGCGTCAGGGATACGGTCCGCCACCTGCTCAGGAATGCGGTCCGCGGCCTCCCCGGGGTTACGGCCCCCCGACTCCCCGGGGTTACGGTCCACCGACTCCCCGGAGACGCGGTCCCCCGACTGTCCGGGGACACGGTCCGCAGGCTCCGCGGGGACGCGGTCCGCGGGCTCCGCGGTCGTCGCGCCGCCGCCCCCCGCCGGCAGCGGCGTCGGCTCGCCCCACGGCACCGGGGCCTGGATGCCGCCCGTCTCCGCGCCCGCGTCGGCGGGATCGTCGCCGAAGTACACCGGCATCGTCTCCGTCGGCCGCGCGGGCTCGGGGCCCGCCGCGGTCGGCTCCTGGGCCGCGTCAGCGGCATCGGCGGTGTCCTCGCCAGGAGCCGCCGGCGTGCCTTCGCCGTCCGCCGGGGCCGGGCGGCTGGTGCCGGGGACCCAGCCCGTGCCGTTCCAGTACCGGACATAGCCGGGGATCGACGGGTCCGGGTAGTACCCGGGTCCGGGGGCGCCGGATCCGGATGCGGGTGTCGGGGCGTTCATGGGGAACAGGTTAGCCAGCGTGTCGAGCCCTCTGTGCCGCTCCCGGCAGCCGTCCCTCTCCCGGGACTTGCCCGAATTCGCACCCTTGGCCGGTACGCGACGTATTCGAGCCGCCCGCCGCGATCGATTTCACGGACTTCGGCGAAGTCGCGTAATGGACCGGCCACCTGCCCCTCTCTCTTCTTGAGGCGGCCGAATCCGCCATGCCAGCGCAGCGCGTAGAAGACAGGGGGCGCACATGCACACCGACCGCACCAACCACACGGAACACACGGAAGTCGAACGGGAACTCGAGCTGCGGCTCGTCCTCTCCCCCGGCCGGTCCATCGGCGTACCGGCCCGGCTCAGCTATCGCACGGCCGACCCGTACGCCGTGCACGTCACCTTCCACGTCGGCTCCGCCGCGCCGGTGAACTGGACGTTCGCCCGCGAGCTCATGGTCGAGGGCGTCTTCCGCCCCTGCGGCCACGGCGACGTACGGGTCTGGCCGACGAAGGTCGACGACCGCAGCGTCGTCTGCATGGCGCTGTCCTCCCCCGACGGCGACGCGCTGCTCGAGGCCCCGGCGCCGGCGCTGTCCGCCTGGCTGGAGCGCACCCTGCGCGTGGTGCCGCCCGGCGAGGAGAACAACCGCATCGCGATGGACGAGGCGCTGGCCGAGCTGCTCGCGCCCGCGCCGCGCGACGACCTGTGGCTGCGGGACCCGTGGCCGTCGGACGAGTCGCCGGCGCGCGAGCAGGAGCAGGAGTAACGACCGCTCTATGCGGCCACCCCGCGGAAGGTGTTCCGGTAGGCGCTGGGCGAGACCCCCAGCGCCGCCTGCAGGTGCTGGCGCAATGAGGCGCCAGTACCGAAACCGGCCGCCGCGGCGACCCGGTCGACCGGCATATCGGTCTCTTCCAGCAGCTGCCGGGCACGCTCGATGCGCTGCTGGGTGAGCCACTGCACCGGCGTCTGCCCGGTCTCCTCGCGGAAGCGGCGGCTGAAGGTACGTACGGACATCGACTCCTGCCCGGCCAGCTCGGCCAGGCTGATCGACCGGTCCAGGCGGGTCAGCGCCCAGGCGCGGGCTCTGCCGGTGGCGGCGATGCGGGGTTCGGCGACGGGGCGCGGGATGTACTGGGCCTGGCCGCCCTCGCGGTGCGGGGGGACGACGTTGCGACGGGCGACGTCGTTGGCGACGGCCGAGCCGTGGTCGCTGCGGATCATGTGCAGGCACAGGTCGATGCCGGCCGCCTCGCCGGCGGACGTGAGATAGCGGCCGTCCTGGGCGTAGAGGACGCCGGGGTCGAGCCGCACGGCGGGGAAGAGCCGGCGGAAGTCGTCGGCCGAGCGCCAATGGGTGGTGGCGCGGCGGCCGTCGAGGAGGCCCGCGGCGGCGAGGACGAAGGCGCCGGTGCAGATCGAGGCGATCCGGGCGTCCGGCGGGATGCGGTCGAGGATGGCGGCGACCTCGGAGGTCAGCTCCCCGGTGTCCTCGATGATGTCGTGGGCGGCCGGGATGACGACGGTGTCGGCCTCGGCGAGAGCCTCGGGGCCGTGTCCTGCCACGATCGGGAAGTCGGCGTCGGTACGGATCTGGCCGGGCGCAACGGCGCAGGTCAGGACCTCGTAGAGCGGGCGGCCCGCGGACTGCGCGGACGCGAAGAGCTGGTGGACGAGGCCGAGTTCGAGCGGCATCACCCCGTCGCGTACGAAGACGGCGACGTGGTGCCGGTCGGGGTCCTTGAAGGCGCTCATGGCCAGATTCTTTCACAGGCTGTCGATCTCGCCACTGTTTTCGGGCGGGCCGCGGGCGGATCGTCGTAGCCATGACCTCGACGATGACTCCCGAAGCGACCGAAACCCCCGCCCCGCCGCGGCCCCGGCGCGGGCCGCATCGCGCCTGGGTCGTGGTGGCGGCCGCCTGGCTGACGATCGTGGCGGCCGGGGCGTTCTCCACCATGTCCGGGCTGCTGGTGGAGCCGCTGCGAGCGGAGTTCGGCTGGTCGACCTCGTCGATCGGGCTCGCGGCCTCGGTGTCGATGGTGCTGAACGGCGTCGTGGCGCCGTTCTCCGCCGCGCTGATGGACCGCTACGGCATGCGGCGGGTCGCGGTGGCCGCCCTCGCGGTGCTGGGGGCCGGGGCCGGGCTGACGACGGTGGTCGGGGCGCCCTGGCAACTGGTGCTGGCATGGGGCGTGTTGACCGGCCTAGGCGCCGGGGCGCTGGCGACGGTCTTCGCGGCGCAGGTGGTGCAGCGGTGGTTCGTGGCCCGGCGCGGGCTGGTGACCGGGGTGCTGACGTCGGCCGGGGTGCTGGGGCAGTTCGCGTTTCTGCCGGTGCTGTCGTGGATCACCGAGCACGCGGCGTGGCGGGCGGCGCTCGCGGTGCTGGCCGGGGCGGCGCTGGTGGCGATGGCGGTGACCGGGCTGCTGCTGCGCGGCCATCCGGCGGAGGCGGGGGTACGGCCGTACGGGGCACGGGACTTCGTGCCGAAGCCGGAGCCGGCGCCCGGGGCCGCCGCGCGTACGGTCCGGGTGCTGCTGAAGGCGGCCCGTACCGGCCCGTTCTGGCTGCTCTCCGGCACCTTCGCGGTCTGCGGCGCGACCACGAACGGCATCATGTGGACCCACTTCACCCCGGCCGCGCACGACCACGGCATGGCGGCGACGGCGGCGTCCTCGCTGCTCGCGCTGGTCGGCGTCTTCAACGTGGCCGGCACCATCTTCTCCGGCTGGCTCACCGACCGCCTCGACCCGCGCCGGCTGCTCGCCGCGTACTACGCGCTCCGCGGCCTCTCACTGCTCACCCTGCCGCTGCTGCTCGGCCCCGCGGTGCACGGCTCGCTGATCGCCTTCGTGGTCCTCTTCGGCCTGCTGGACGTGGCGACGGTGCCACCGACGCTGGCGCTGATCCGCGAGCACTACGGGCCGGACGCCGCGATCGTCTTCGGCTGGGTGAGCGCGGCGCACCAGGCGGGTGCGGGCCTGATGGCGGTGAGCGGCGGCGCGATCCGCGACCTCTTCGGCACGTACGACCCGATGTGGGTCGCGTCGGGCGCGCTGTGCGCGGTGGCGGCGCTGGTGGCGATGGTGGTGCGGCGGCCGCGGGTCAGCTAGCCGCCGCCGCCTCGGCGCGGGGGCGCAGTGGGCACCCGGTGCCGACCCGGGTGACCAATTCCTCCCGCAGGGCGGCGAGTTCGGCCATCCGGGCGTCGATGAGGACGATCTTCTCCTCGAAGAGCGCGGACAGCGCCTCCGCCTGGTCCGGGGCGTCCCGCAACTCCTCCCGGTGCTGCGCGATCTCGGCGAGCGTGAAGCCGAGCGACTGCGAGGTGCGCACGTATTGCAGCCAGGGGGCCGCCTCCGGCGGGAAGTCGCGGTAGCCGTTCGGCAGCCGCCGGCTCTCTACCAGGCCGACCTTCTCGTAGAAGCGGATGGCGTCCTTGCTCAGCCCGGCCCGGTCGGCCAGCTCCCCGATGCGCATGATCCGTATGCCCCCTCCGCGAATTGCCGCTTGACCTTGGACCGTACTCCACCGTTGAGCATGAACGGCATGAACCTCATGACCGGCACCACCTCCCCCGCCTACCTCCGCCGCGTGCGCGCCAGCGCCTGGTACGACCTCGTCGTCACCGCGGGATTCGCGACGCCGTGGACGTACGAGCTGCTGCACGGCACGCTGGGACTGCTCGGCGGCACCGTGCCCGCGCTCGACCCGATGCAGGTGCTCTACGCGAATCTGATGGGCTCGGTCGTCCTCATCTGGGCCACCCTCCGCCTCACCGGCACCCGGCCGGAGCACGGCCTCTACGACGGCGTCGCCCGGCTGCTCTTCTCGACCTGGTTCCTCTACGCCCTCACCCAGGGTGCTCCCAGCGTGCTGTGGGTCTTCCTCGTCGTGGAGCTGCCCTTCGGTGTGGTCCAGTTGGCACCGTGGGTCGTCAACGCCGTTCGGCGGCCGGTAGCGGCACGGTGAGGCCGGACTTGACCGCTTCGTACGCGGGGAGCGTCTCGTACCGGCGGACCGCCGGGGCGTCGGCGAACAGGCGGCGGGACAGGGCGCGGTTCGCCGCCAGGTCGGCGGTGACGAGGACGACCACGTAGTCCCACTGGCCGACGATCGAGAAGCACTGCTGCACCTCCGGCTCGGCCAGCATGGTGTCGCGGAAGGCGGCGTGGTGGTCGGCGTCGTCGTCCACGAGGGCCACGAGCGCGACGGCCGTCAGGGCGGCGCCGACCGCCGCCGGGTCGACGAGCGCGACCTGGGCGCGGATCACGCCGGCGGTGCGCAGACGGAGGAGGCGACGCTGGACGGCACTCGGGGAGAGGCCGACGGCGTCGCCGAGTTCGTGCAGCGGGCGGGCGGCGTCGACCTGGACCAGGCCGAGGAGCAGGTGGTCGATCTCGTCGAGGGCGGGCACGCAAAAATATTGCACGGCGGCCGGAAAATCTTCAATCGCGTCCGGCGGCCTTCTCTCTAGCGTGAGGGGCATGACGGACACCGACGCGAACCTCGCCACCACCCCCTTCGACACCGACCTCAGCCTCGACCGCATCGCCGAGGCGGCCACCGTGATCGACCCCGCGTTCCTCAACAGCCCGCAGTACTACGACGAGCAGCTCTGCGACCGCCTCGGCCGCCGCGTGCTGACCAAGGTCGAGACGCTCAACCCGCTGCGGAGCTTCAAGGGCCGCGGCGCCGATTTCCTGGTCAGCCGGGTGGCCGCGCCCGGCCGGACGATCGTCTGCGGCTCCGGCGGCGGCAACTTCGGGCAGGCCATCGCGTATGCGGCCACCCGGCGCGGGCTGCGGGCCGAGGTGTTCATGGCCGCCGGCGCCTCGCCGGTCAAGGTCCGGCGGGCGCAGGCGCTGGGGGCCCATGTGCGGCAGGTCGAGGGGTCGCCCAAGGAGCACGCGCGGGCGTACGCGGCCGGGGACCCGCAGCGGATCTTCGTGGAGGACGGGCGGGACGCCGCGATCTCGGAGGGCGCGGGGACCATCGGCGTCGAACTGCTCCGTGGCGGCGCGCAGTTCGACACCGTGGTGCTGCCGGTCGGCGACGGTGCGCTGATCACAGGCGTGGCCCTGTGGATCAAGACGCACGCGCCGCAGGTGCGGGTCATCGGCGCGACGGCCGCCGCCGCGCCCGCGCTGGCGCGCAGCTGGCGGGCGGGCGAGGTGATGGCGGTCCCGCCGCGGAACGCCTTCGCGGCCGGCATCTCCATCGCCGAGCCGGTGCCGGAGGCCGTCGCCAGGACGCGGGCGCTGGTGGACGAGATGGTGGCGGTCGAGGACGAGGAGCTGCTCGCCGCGATGCGGCTGGCGGCCGAGACGCTCGGCGTCATGCCGGAGCCCGCCGGCGCCGCCGGTCTCGCCGTACTCGCCCGGGGAGAGGTCCCGGGCGGTCCGGCGGCAACGGTGCTGACGGGCGCGAACGCCGATCCGGCGCTGTTCGCGGGGATGTGGGCGGGTCAGGAGGCGTAGGTACGGGTCAGGAGGCGTAGAAGGCGCGGAGCTCGGCGGCCAGGACGTCGGGGACCTCCAGGGAGGCGAAGTGGCCGCCGCGGGGCTGCTCCGTCCAGGAGACGATGTTGGTGTTGTCGCGCTCGGCGAAGGGCCGGATCGACTTGAAGTCGTCGGCGAAGACCGTGATGCCGATCGGGCCGGCGTTGACGCGCGGCTCGACGGACTTCTCCGCCTGGTGGTAACGGACCGCGCCTGCCGAGGTGTTGGTGAGCCAGTAGAGGCTGATCTGGGTGAGCACCTGGTCGCGGGTGAGCAGGCTGGTGCCGTTGCCGAAGTTCTCGAAGAGCTCGTTGTACGCGAGCTGGCCGACCGGGGAGTCGCTGAGCGCGGCCGCGATGGTCTGCGGGCGGGAGGCGTTCATGTGCGCGAAGCCGTTGACGGTGTTGAACCAGCCGGCGAACTCCAGCGCCGCGTAATCGGCCGGGGTCATCTTCTCGAACTCGGCGGGGTCGCCGGACGGGAAGGCGAACAGCTGCAGCACGTGGGCGCCGAGGAAGCCCTCGGGGTTCAGGATGGCCAGCTCGCGGGAGACCATGGCGCCGCCGTCGGAGCCGTGGGCGCCGTACGACGCGTAACCGAGGCCGCGCATCAGGGTGTCGAAGGTCCGCGCCACCCGCTCCATGGTCCAGGTGCCCTCGGCGACCGGCGTGCTGAAGCCCATCCCCGGCAGGCTCGGGATCACGACGTGGAACGCCTCGTCCGCCCGGCCGCCGTGCGCCTCGGGGTCGGTGAGCGGCCCGATCATGTCGAGGAAGTCGGCGAACGAGCCCGGATAGGTGTGGGTGAGCAGCAGCGGCGTCGCGTCCTCGTGCCGGGAGCGGATGTGCAGGAAGTGGAGGGTCTGGCCGTCGATCTCGGTCAGGAAGTGCGGGAAGGCGTTCATCCGCGCCTCCTGCGCGCGCCAGTCGAAGGAGGTCCGCCAGTGGTCGACCATGTCGCGCAGGTACGAGACCGGGGTGCCGAGCGCCCAGTCGTCGCTGCCGGGGTTCTCGGCGGGGAAGCGGGTGTTCTCGAGGCGGTGATTGAGGTCGTCGAGCGCCGGCTGCGGGATGGCGATCTCGAACGGCCGGACGGTGAAGTTCTTGCTGGTCAGCTCTTCTTTGAAGGTCATGTGGATAAGGTACGAAGGGTTCCGGCACGCTTCGTTCCTGAATTCCGCGGGCTGCCGAAAATCTTCTTCGGGGGGAGTCGGCATGCTCGAGACGTCGGCCCGGCTGCTGGCGGTCCTCGGGCTGCTGCAGACGCGCGGCACCTGGTCGGGCGCGGATCTCGCCGCGCGCGTCGACGTGGGCGAGCGGACGCTGCGCAAGGACATCGAGCGGCTGCGTGAACTCGGCTACCCCATCGACTCGGTACGCGGCCCGGCCGGCGGCTACCGCCTCGGCGACCACGGCCGGCTGCCGCCCCTGCTGCTGGACGACCAGGAGGCCGTGGCCGTCGCGGTCGGCCTCGGCCAGGTGCGTACGGTCCGCGGCATCGAGGAAGCGAGCGCGCTGGCCCTCACCAAGCTGGAGCACGTCCTGCCCGACCGCCTGCGCCGCCGGGTGCGGGCGCTGCACGACAGCACCGACGTCGGTCCGGCGAACACGGGCACCAACGTCGAGGCACCACCGGTCGACACCGATCTGCTGGCCGAGCTGGCGGCGGCCATCCGCGACCACCAGGCCGTCAGATTCTTCTACGGGGATGAGCAGGAGCCGGCCGAGGCCGAGCCGTATCGCCTGGTGAGCTGGCAGGAGCGCTGGTACGTGGTGGCCCGCCACCGCCCGTCGGGCGCATGGCGCAGCTATCGCGCCGACTGGATGACCCTGCGCGTCCCCGGCGGCGGCCGCTTCACCCCGGAGCCCCTCGACGGCGGCGACTACGCCGCCTTCGTGCTCCGCGACGTGGCATCGACCGGCTGGAAAGTGCACGCCCGCATCGCCGTCGACGCCCCTGCCACCGAGGTCCTCGCCCGCATCAACCCGACCGTGGGCGTGGTCGAAACCGTCGACGACTCGCACTCCGTCCTGGTCACCGGCGCCGACAGCTACGAAATCGTCGCCGTCTGGATCGGCATGCTCGGCCTCGACTTCCATGTGACTGACCCACCCGAACTGGTCACCCACCTGCAGACTCTCGGCCACCGCTACCTGCGCCACTTCCGGCCGACCGCTAGCGCGAGAGCAGATTTTCCCGTTGCGGGCAATAGGTCCGCCTTGCCCTGCACGTATCCCTTTCAGCCCTTTCAGGTGTTACGGCGGCCTCGTTAACGTCAGGCGACCACGCACGCCACCCCACCACAGGGAGTGCACATGGCCTACTTCGCGTTCATGCAGCGGGAGAAGCAAGAGTTCGTCTTCGAGGTGACCAACGAAGCGAGGGTCGCCGAAGCCCGGAAGATCGTGTCGGGCGAAGAGAAGGAATGCGTCCACGTCATGGGCCGGATCGTGCCGCGCAAGCAGCCCTACAACCCGGCGTGGGAATTCCATCTCGACCCGGAGACCATCACCTTCTTCACGATGGCGATCGAGGTGTGCGACGCCAACATGCAGTACGTCGAGGACCATCTGGACGAGGCCGGCGGCGCGTTCCTGCCGGGGCGCTTCTGGTGCCCCTGGGACTCCACCGTCGTCCGTGAGGTCGAGGCCTGATCACGCACCCGCGCAAGCCGGATCACACCCCGTCCCGGGCAGCGCCCGGGGCGGGGCCGCCGCGTCGCTAGAAGACCTTGCCGGGGTTCAGGATGCCCAGCGGGTCGAAGGCCTCCTTGATGCCGCGGTGCAGCTCCAGGGAGACCGGGCCGACCTCCTTCGCGAGCCAGTCCTTCTTCAGCAGTCCGACACCGTGCTCGCCCGTGATCGTGCCGCCCAGCTCCAGGCCGAGATCCATGATCGCGCCGAACGCCTGCTGGGCCCGTATGCACTGATCCGGGTCGTTGCCGTCGAAGCAGACCGTCGGGTGGGTGTTGCCGTCGCCCGCGTGGGCGACGACGCCGATCGGCAGCCGGTACTCATCGGAGAGGCGCGCGACGCCCTCGAAGAACTCCCCCAGCTTCGACCTCGGGACGCAGACGTCATCGATCATGGTCGCCGGCCGGCCGGCTCCCGCCCCGGCGCTTTCGTCGATCATCGATGCCGCCGTGACGGTCTCCAGCGCCGTCAGGGCCGTACGCCGCGCCGCCAGCAGCAGCTCCGACTCCGCCGCGTCCGCCGCCGGCACCACCTCGGTGGCACCCGCGGCCGCGCACAGCTTGCCCAGCGCCGTGAGGTCGGCGGCCGGGTCGTGGGTGTCGAAGGCCGCCAGCAGCAGCGCTTCCGTGGTGTCCGGGAGGTCCATCTTCGTGAAGGCGTTGACCGCGCGGACCGTGGTCTTGTCCATCAGCTCCAGCAAGGACGGGACATGGCCCTGCGCCATGATCTCCCGCACCGCCTCGCACGCGGCCGCCGCCGACCCGAACTCCGCCGCCAGCACCAGCTGCTCCGGCGGCGCCGGCTTCAGCGCCAAGGTGGCTTGCACGACCACGCCCAGGCTGCCCTCCGCGCCGACGAAGAGCCGGGTGAGGTCATAGCCGGCGACGCCCTTGGCCGTACGACGGCCGGTGCGCAGCAGGCGGCCGTCCGCGAGGATCACATCCAGGCCCAGCACATACTCCGCCGTGACGCCGTATTTCACACAGCACAGGCCGCCCGACGCCGTGCCGATGTTCCCCCCGATGGTGCACATCTCCCAACTGGAGGGATCCGGCGGGTAGTACAGCCCGGTCTCCGCCACCTTCCGCGACAGCGCCGCATTGATGACCCCGGCTCGACCACCGCTATCCGGTCCACCGGATTGATCTCCAGGATGCGGTCCATCTTGGTCAGGGACAGGACTATGCACCCCTGCGACGCATTGGCCGCCCCCGAAAGCCCCGACCGAGCACCCTGCGGGACCACGGGGACCCGCAGGGCCGTGGCCGTGCGCATCACATGCTGCACCTGCTCCGCCGTGCGCGGCAGCACGACGACGGCGGGACTGCCCGCATCGCAGAAGCTCGCCATGTCCCGCTCGTAGCCGGCCATGACGTCCGTGTCCGTGAGGATCGCCTCTTCCGGGAGCCCGTCCCGGAGCAGCGAGATGAGATCGGCCATACCTGCAGTAAAACGCCGCCCGGAGATCGCCGAAAGCCCCTGTGGACAACCACGTTCAACTCACTGCGCCGTACACCTTTCAACCTCCAGGTGACACGAGTAAGTTGCCCGCCCGCAGCCAGGCACTGACTTTCATTCAAGGAGGCGACATGTTACGGACCCCAGCACGGATCGGCATCGCCACCATCGCGGCGGCCACCACCGGCGCGTTACTCGCCGGCTCGGCACCCGCGGCGAGCGGCAGCAAGGCCGCCGCCGACCCGCTGAAGATCCTGATCAGCAACGACGACGGCTACAAGCACCCGTACATCCGGCAACTCCAGGCCGCCCTCAAGAAGTCCGGCCACGACGCCGTCATCGTCGCCCCGGCCGACGACCAGTCGGGCAAGGGCACAGGACTGAGCTTCTCCGGCAGCCTCAAGGCCGCCGAGGAGGAGCCCGGCATCTGGTCCGTCAGCGGCACACCGGGGGACGCCGTCACCTTCGGTATCCGCCAGGTCTTCAAGGACGCCAAGCCGGACCTGATCGTCTCCGGCGTCAACGCGGGCCCCAACGCCGGCCCCACCGCCAACCACTCCGGCACGGTCGGCGCCACGGTCGCCGCCAACGACCAGGGCATCCCCGCCGTCGCCGTCAGCGCGGACTTCGACCTCACCAACCCGCAGAACCCGTTCCCCACGGTCCCCCAGGCGGCGGACTTCACCGCCCGCACGGTGGACCGGCTGGCGAAAACGGCACGCTCGGGCCCGCTGCTGCCGTCCCGTACGGCCTTGAACATCAACTACCCGGCGAAGCCCGCCTCCGCCGTCGCCTTCACGAACATCGGCCGTGCCGCGCACATCACCGTCAAGTACGTCCCGGACCCGGCGGCCTGTCCCACCTGCTTCAAGATCACCCCGGGCCTCGACCCCAACGCCCCCGAACCGGTCGGCAACGCGGACACCTCCGCCCTCCGCGCCGGCAAGGTCAGCGTCTCGCTCCTGAACGGAGACTGGGGCGTCCAGGGCTGGGCCTCAGGACAGGGCGGCCCGACCGAGCGCGAGGTACGGATGACCAGGGCGCGACTCCAGGGCCTGGAGCCGTAACGACTCCAGGACCTGGAGCCGTAACCCCGCAACGCATCGAGGAGCCCGCGGCGCGCGCGAAAGCGCGAAAGCGCGAAAGCGCGAAAGCGCGAAAGCGCGAAAGGCGCCGCGGGCCAACCCCGCTACAGATTCCCGCGCTTCTCCTGCTCCCGCTCGATCGCCTCGAAGAGCGCCTTGAAGTTGCCCTTGCCGAAGCCCATCGACCCGTGCCGCTCGATCATCTCGAAGAACACCGTCGGCCGGTCCTGCACCGGCTTGGTGAAGATCTGCAGCAGATAGCCGTCCTCGTCCCGGTCGACCAGGATCTTGAGCTCGCGCAGCGTCTCGACGGGCACCCGGGTCTCGCCCGCCCACTCGCCCAGGGTGTCGTAGTACGAGTCCGGGGTGTCCAGGAACTTGACGCCCGCCGCCCGCATCATCCGCACCGACTCGACGATGTCATTCGTGGCCAGCGCGATGTGCTGCACACCCGCGCCGCCGTAGAACTCCAGATACTCGTCGATCTGCGACTTCTTCTTCGCGATCGCCGGCTCGTTGATCGGGAACTTCACCTTCAGCGTCCCGTCGGCGACCACCTTCGACATCAGCGCCGAGTACTCCGTCGCGATGTCGTCGCCCACGAACTCCTTCATGTTCGTGAAGCCCATGACCTTGTTGTAGAAGGCCACCCACTCGTTCATCTTGCCGAGCTCGACATTGCCGACGCAGTGGTCGATGGCCTGGAAGACCCGCTTGGCCGGCGGCTCGACCATCGGCTCGGCGGCGATGAAGCCCGGCAGGTAGGGCCCGTCGTAGTCCGACCGCTGCACCAGCGTGTGCCGCGTCTTGCCGTACGTGGCGATCGCGGCGCGCACCACCGTGCCGTGCTCGTCCTTCGTCTCGTACGGCTCCTCGATGCCGCGCGCGCCGTGATCCACGGCGTAGGCATACGCGGCCCGGGCGTCCGGCACCTGGATCGCGAGGTCGATCACGCCGTCCCCGTGCTCGGCGACATGGTCGGCGAGGAAGCGGCCCCAGTCCGTCGACGGCTTGATGACGGAGGTGAACACGAACCGCGCCGAGCCGTTCTTCAGCACGTAACTGGCGGTCTCACGGCTGCCGTTCTCCGGTCCGGAGTAGGCGATCAGCTGCATCCCGAAGGCGGTCGAGTAGTAGTGCGCGGCCTGCTTCGCGTTGCCGACGGCGAAGACCACGGCGTCCATCCCCTGCACCGGGAAGGGATCGTCCTGCCGTGCGGTGGAAGTGGGGTTCTCGATGGTCTCAGTCATGGGCGCAGGGTCTCTCCGATCCACAAGATGCGCAATAGTTGCCCGGATCACTGCGCAATCTGCCTAATCTAAGACCCAAGACACCGGACGATCTGTACAGGATGCCTACCTCATGAAGATCGACGAGCTCGACGGCCGCCTCCTCACCCTCCTCGCCGCCGAACCCCGCATCGGCGTCCTGGAGGCCTCCCGCCGCCTCGCCGTGGCCCGCGGCACGGTCCAGGCCCGCCTCGACCGGCTGCAGACGAACGGCGTCATCCGCGGCTTCGGCCCCGACGTGGACCCGGCCGCCCTCGGCTATCCGGTCACCGCCTTCGCCACCCTGGAGATCAGCCAGGGCCAGGGCGCGGACGTCCGCGCCCACCTGGCCTCCGTACCGGAAGTGCTCGAGCTGCACACCATCACCGGCCATGGCGACATGCTCTGCCGCCTGGTCGCTCGCTCGAATGCCGACCTTCAGCGGGTGATCGACCGGGTTGTGGGTTTTGATGGGATCGTACGAGCTTCGACGGCGATCGTCATGGAAAATCCGGTTCCGCTACGGATTGTCCCGCTCGTGCAGCAGGCGGCATCACAAAGGGAGTGAAGGACGGCGGATGAGCTTCTGGGACTACCTGGGCAACCGCTGGTCCCAGCTGCTCGCCGACGCCTTCCAGCACGCCAGCGCGGTCTTCCAGTGCGTGCTCGCGGCCACCATCCTCGGCATCGCGATCGGCGTGCTCACCTACCGCACCGAATGGGGCGGAAACCTGGCCATCGCCTCCACCTCCACCCTCCTCACCATCCCGTCCCTGGCCCTCCTCGGTCTGCTCATCCCGATCATGGGCCTGGGCGTGGCCCCCACCGTCACGGCCCTGACCCTCTACGGGCTGCTCCCCATCGTCCGCAACGCGATCGTCGGTCTGCGCGGCGTGGACCCGCAGCTCATCGACGCGGCGAAGGGCATCGGCATGTCCCGTGTCGCGCGCCTCTTCAAGGTGGAGCTGCCGCTCGCCTGGCCGCCGATCCTCACCGGCATCCGCGTCGCCACCCAGATGCTGATGGGCATCGCCGCCATCGCCGCGTACGCGTCCGGGCCAGGCCTCGGCAACGAGATCTTCCGCGGCATCTCCTCCCTGGGCAGCGCCAACGCGCTCAACCAGGTGCTCGCCGGGACCCTCGGCATCGTCGTCCTCGCGCTGCTCTTCGACGCCGCGTACGTCCTCATCGGCCGCCTCACGATCTCCAGGGGGATCCGTGCCTGACAGCAACGGCGTCTCCGGCGCCAACATCCGGCTGGAGAACCTCACCAAGCGCTACCCGGGCAGCGCCGCGCCCGCGGTGGACAACGTCAGCATGGACATCAAGGCCGGCGAACTCATCGTCTTCGTGGGGCCTTCGGGCTGCGGCAAGTCCACCACCCTGAAGATGATCAACCGGCTGATCGAGCCGACCAGCGGCAAGATCCTCATCAACGACGAGGACGTCACCAACATCGACCCGGTCGGGCTGCGCCGGAAGGTCGGTTACGCGATCCAGTCCTCCGGCCTCTTCCCGCACATGACCGTCGCCCAGAACATCTCGCTCGTACCGAAGATGATCGGCTGGTCCAAGGGCCGCGTGGACGCGCGGGTCGCGGAGATGCTGGATCTGGTCGGCCTCGACCCGACCGAATTCCGCGGCCGCTACCCGCGCCAGCTCTCCGGCGGCCAGCAGCAGCGCGTCGGCGTCGCCCGCGCGCTCGCCGCGGACCCGCCCGTGCTGCTGATGGACGAGCCGTTCGGCGCCGTCGACCCGATCACCCGCGACCACCTTCAGGACGAGCTGATCCGGCTGCAGCACGAGCTGCACAAGACGATCGTCTTCGTCACCCACGACTTCGACGAGGCGATCAAGCTCGGCGACCGGATCGCGGTGCTGCGCGAGCGCTCGCACATCGCCCAGTTCGACACCCCGGAGGCGATCCTCACCAACCCGGCGGACGACTTCGTGTCCGGCTTCGTGGGCGCGGGCGCCGCCCTGAAGCGGCTCAATCTCACCCGGGTACGGGACGTGCCCGTCGTCGAGGTCCCGACCGCCGGCGTGGACGACCCGCTGCAGTCGATCTTCGACATCATGGGCTCAGGATCCGTCACCGAGCTGCTGCTCCTCGACCGGCACAACCGCCCGTACAAGTGGCTGCGCCGCGGCGACCTGATGCGCGCGAAGGGCTCCCTCGCCCGCGCCGGCACGCTGGTCTCGCACCACGTCACCGACGACTCCACGCTGCGCGACGCGCTGGAGGCGGTGCTCACCGACAGCGCCGGGCGGGTCGCGGTGACCGGCAAGAAAGGCGAGTACTTGGGCGTCGTCGACATGGAGACGCTCATGAACTCGGTGCAGGAGCTGCTCCAGGCCGACCGCCTCGACGCGATCGAGCACCGCGCGGAGCTGGCGGACGCGGCCGGCGGGCAGGTGCACCGGGAGCAGGAGGGCGCGTCGTGAGCGCCGAGCCCGGCAAGCCGCCGGCGCCGGACATCCGGGACGAGCCGGAGCTCATCGACGTACTGGAGGAGGAGGCGGGGCAGGACGAGATCCCGCCGCCACCGAAGCCCGCACGCCGCGTCCCGTGGACGAAGCTGGTCATCACCCCGGCCGTGCTGATCGCCGGACTGATCCTCACCTGGCTCTGGTTCACCAACGCGGACCTCGACTCGGTCGCCCGCAACTCCACCGCCAACGGCAACGTCTGGGTCCGGCTGCGCGAGCACATCGAACTCACCGCCATCTCCACCTTCTTCGTGCTGATCATCGCGATCCCGCTCGGCATCCTGCTCACCCGGGCCCGGATGCGTAAGGCCGCACCCTTCGCGATGGCCCTCGCCAACATCGGCCAGGCGACCCCCGCGATCGGCCTCCTCGCGCTGCTGGTGATCTGGCTCGGCATCGGAAAGAAAGCGGCGCTGATCGGCATGGTCATCTACGCCGTGCTGCCGGTGCTCGCGAACACCATCGCCGGGCTGCGCAACATCGACCCGACGCTGATCGAGGCGGCCCGCGGCATCGGCATGTCGCCGATGGGCGTGCTGCGCAAGGTCGAGCTGCCGCTGGCCGTGCCGCTGATCCTGGCGGGCGTACGGACGGCGCTGGTGCTGAACGTCGGCACGGCGACGCTCGCGTACTTCGGCGGTGGTGGCGGCCTCGGCGACCTGATCGCCTCGGGCATCACGAACCAGCGCATGCCGATCCTCGTCCTCGGCTCGATCCTCACGGTGGCGCTGGCGCTGCTGGTCGACTGGCTGGCCTCGGTGGCGGAGCTGCTGCTGCGGCCGCGCGGGCTGGAGGCGTGATGCGGAGATTTCTCGCGGTACGTGCCTCGGTCGCCGTTCTCTCGGCGTCGCTGCTGCTCGCGAGCTGCGGCCTGACCAGCGGCAGCCCGATGGTGGACGACGTGCAGCCCGGCTCGGTGGGCAAGGGCAAGCCGCTCGAGGGGGTCTCGCTCGCGGTGACGTCGAAGCAGTTCAGCGAGCAGCTGGTGCTCGGCACCATCGCCGGGCTCGCGCTGAAGGCGGCGGGCGCGGACGTCGTGGACCGCACCGGCGTGCAGGGCTCGATCGGCGCCCGGGAGGCGGTGAAGTCGGGCGAGGCGGCGCTGATGTACGAGTACACGGGCACCGGCTGGATCACGTATCTCGGCCACGACACCCCCGTGAAGGACCCGCAGCAGCAGTGGCTGAAGCTGCGCGACGAGGACAAGAAGAACGGCATCACCTGGCTACCGCAGAGCTCGCTCAACAACACGTACGCGCTGGCGGTGACGCAGGCGAGCGCGAAGAAGTACGGGCTGAAGACGCTGTCGGACATGGCCGCGCTCGCCAATAAGCAGCCGGCGACGGCGACCTTCTGCCTGGGCGCGGAGTTCGCGTCGCGCGACGACGGCTTTCCGGGTGTCGAGAAGGCGTACGGGATGAAGGTCCCGGCGGGGAACCTGAAGAAGATGGACGACGGCCTCACGTACACGCAGGTCGCGAAGGGCGGCTCGTGCACGTACGCGGCGGTCTTCAACACGGACGGCCGGATCGAGGCGCTGAAGCTGCAGGTCCTCGAGGACGACAAGCGCTTCTTCCCGACGTACAACGCGGCGCCGATGGTGAACTCCGAGGTGCTGGCGGAACACCCGCAGATCGCGGAGGTGCTGGCGCCGGTCACCAAGGCCCTGACGACGGACGCGGCGCGGAAGCTGAACGCGGAGGTGGATGTGAAGGGGCGGCATCCGCATGACGTGGCGAAGGAGTGGCTGGTGGAGGAGGGGTTCATCAAAGAGGGGTGAGGTGGGGTG
>NZ_JAAKZV010000169.1 GCF_011044975.1 Streptomyces coryli
GGTGGGCGGGAAGAGCCGTCAGCGCGACGTGCGCTCGTGCACGTACTCGACCAGGCGGGTCAGCGACTCCGGGTCCGTCGTCGGGAGCACCCCGTGGCCGAGGTTGAAGATGTGGCCCTCCAGCCCGTCAGCCGCGGCCAGCACCTCGTCCGCCTTGGCCTCCACCGCCTCGCGGCCCGCGAAGAGCACCGCCGGGTCCAGATTCCCCTGCAGCGCCTTCCCCGGCCCGACCCGCCGCGCGCCCTCGTCCATCGGCACCCGCCAGTCCACGCCGACCACGTCGGCGCCCGCCTCGCCCATCAGGCCGAGCAGCTCGCCCGTGCCCACGCCGAAGTGGATGCGCGGCACCCCGTACGACGCCACCGACTCGAAGACCTTCGCCGACGCCGGCATCACCGACCGCCGGTAGTCCGCCGGCGCCAGCGCGCCGACCCAGGAGTCGAAGAGCTGCACCGCCGACGCGCCCGCCTCGATCTGGACCTTCAGGAACGACGACGTGATCTCCGCCAGCCGGTCCACCAGCGCCGCCCACAGGTCGGGGGCGCCGTACATCATGGCCTTGGTGTGCTCGTGATTACGGGACGGCCCGCCCTCGACCAGATAGCTGGCGAGCGTGAACGGGGCCCCGGCGAAGCCGATCAGCGGCGTGGAGCTCAGCTCCCGCACCAGCATGCCGATCGCCTCGGTCACGTAAGAGACGTCCTCGGGCGTGAGGTCACGCAGCCGCGCCAGGTCCTCATGGCTGCGGATCGGCTGCTCCACCACCGGACCGACGCCCGGCTTGATGTCGAGGTCGATGCCGATGGCCTTCAGCGGCACCACGATGTCGCTGAAGTAGATCGCCGCGTCGACACCGTGCCGCCGCACCGGCTGCAGGGTGATCTCAGTGACGAGATCCGGCCGCATGCACGAGTCGAGCATGGCGACGCCCTCGCGCACCTTGCGGTACTCCGGCAGCGAGCGCCCTGCCTGACGCATGAACCAGACGGGGGTGTGCGGCACCGGCTCGCGGCGGCAGGCCTTGAGAAAGGCCGAATCCTGGGCGGCGGCGTTGGCTGCGGGCTGCTGGCTGTTCGAGGCACTCACATGTGAATCCTCGCACGCGTGAGATAGTGCCCGGCCGCAAGGTCCCGGCCAAGCCCGGCGGCAACCCGGGTGTCATCCCCACCTGAAGCCGCGGTTCCCCCTAGTCTTCCCCGCATGGCTGCGGCTTCTGGACATCTGGCGGACGGAACTATGGATTTCCCCGAAGGGGAGGGAGAGGGCACCTCCGACACCCCGCCGGCCTTCCGGCAAGGCATTGAGGCGCTGCGCACCGCCCGCGTACGGCCCGAGGTGCAGCTCGAACCGATTCGCGCACCCCGGCGGCTGGCCCCGTACGCGTACGCGCTCGAGGCACTGGTCGAGGACGCCGACGAGGAGCTGGCCGACGGCCGCCTCGTCCTGCTGCACGACCCGGACGGGCACGAGGCCTGGCAGGGCCACTTCCGGATGGTCACGATCGTACGGGCGGAGCTGGAGGCCGAAATGGCCGCCGACCCGCTGCTGCCCGAGGTGTGCTGGTCCTGGCTGACCGGGGCGCTCGACCTGCGCGGCGCCGCGTACGGGGAGCCGAGCGGGACGGTGACGCGGGCCGCGTCGCACTACTTCGGGGGGATGGCCGACCACGAGCCGTCCACGAAGATCGAGATCCGGGCGTCCTGGACGCCGCGGGAGTCGCCGACGGCGCCGGGGATGGCCGCCGACTTCGCCGCGCACCTCGCGGCCTGGTGCGAGCTGCTGTGCCAGTGCGCCGGGCTGCCGCCGGCGCCCGCGGAGTCGCTGGCGGAGGCCGGCGTGGTCACGCTGCCGCAGCGGCGGCGGGGGCCGCAGTCCTCCCGCTAGCCGGTCGTAAACCACCTGCGGCTAGCCCAGTGCGGTGACGCGGGGACGCGCGTGCGAAACCCGTTACGAAGGATTCTCACCTATTCGTGATCATTCACTAAAGCCCGCCGGGTTTGGTGCCGAAGAGGTGAATGACCCTTCCAGTACGGAAAAGTCCCGGCTTTCCCCAAGCCGGTCCCCGTCCCCGCACCGCCATCAGGAGGCCCGGTGTCTGTTCTCCTCGAGCAACCCACAAGCCTGGTCGCCTACCGCCCCAACAAGCCGACGGCCATGGTCGTCGTGGCCGACCCCCGAGTCCGCTCCACCGTGACCCGCCACCTGTGGGCGCTCGGGGTGCGTGACGTGATCGAGGCGTCGTCCATCGCGGAGGCCCGTCCCCGAGTCGGCAACCCGCGCGACATCTGCGTGGCCGACGTCCACCTCCCCGACGGTTCCGGACTCACCCTGCTGTCCGAGACCCGGGCCGCGGGCTGGCCGAACGGTCTGGCCCTCTCCGCCGCCGACGACATCGGCGCCGTACGCAACGCCCTCGCGGGCGGCGTCAAGGGCTACGTCGTCACCGGCACCCGCACCAACCTGAGCATGACCCGGCCGGGAGCCGCCCACATCGGCGCCCGCGCCGGAGCCCTGCACCGCCGCCCCGGGGCCCCGGGCCAGCCTGGTCAGAACGGCCAGCCGGGGCAGCAGGGCGCGCCGGGACACCCCGGTGGCTACCGGGAGCTGTCCGGACGTGAGGTCGAGGTCCTGCGACTGGTTGCGGAGGGCCAGTCGAACAAGGCCATCGGCGTCTCCATGGGCCTCTCGGCGCTCACGGTGAAGTCCCACCTGGCACGCATCGCCCGCAAGCTCGGTACCGGTGACCGGGCCGGCATGGTGGCGGTCGCGCTGCGGACCGGGATCATCCACTAGGGCCGTACGCCCTCTACACAATCGCGGCGCCCGTCGACGGAACGTTCCGTCGACGGGCGCTTGCGCTCCTCACACACAGATACCCTTGACACGTGACCGACGCCCAAGACACCGCTGCACGCACCTCTGCTGACAAACGTGAGCCGCGCAGTACCGCACAAGCTTCCCCGGACCCCGATCCGGCGCCGGTCCCGCTCCTCGAGCCCCGCGAGGGCATCCCCGCTGTCACCGCGTCCGCCGCCGCACTCGACCGCGCCGTCGAGGCCTTCGCCGCAGGTGAGGGCCCCGTCGCCGTAGACGCCGAGCGCGCCAGCGGCTATCGCTACGGGCAGCGGGCCTACCTCGTGCAGCTGCGGCGCGAGGGCGCGGGGACCGCGCTCGTCGACCCGGTGGAATGCCCGGACCTGAGCCGCCTCGACGAGGCGATCAACGGGGCCGAGTGGGTGCTGCACGCCGCCACCCAGGACCTGCCGTGCCTGCACGAGATAGGCATGCGCCCGCGCCGGCTGTTCGATACGGAGCTCGCCGGGCGGCTCGCCGGCTTCGCCCGGGTCGGGCTCGGCGCCATGGTGGAGCACGTCCTCGGCTACGCCCTGGAGAAGGGCCACTCCGCCGTCGACTGGTCGACGCGGCCGCTGCCCGAGCCGTGGCTGCGCTATGCCGCGCTCGATGTAGAGCTGCTGGTCGACCTCCGGGACGCGCTGGAGGAGGAGCTGGACCAGCAGGGCAAGCTGGAGTGGGCGCGGCAGGAGTTCGACGCCATCGCCTCCGCTCCGCCGCCCGCGCCGCGCAAGGACCCGTGGCGGCGTACGTCCGGGATGCACAAGATCCGCAAGCGGCGGCAGCTGGCCGTGGTGCGCGAGCTGTGGACCGCCCGCGACCATGTCGCGCAGCGGCGCGACGTCTCGCCGGGCAAGGTCATCGGCGACGGCGCCATCGTCGAGGCGGCGCTGAACATGCCGGCCAACGTGCGCGCGCTCGCCGCGCTGCCCGGATTCGGGCACCGGATGGGACGCAAGCAGCTGGAGCAGTGGCTGGCGGCCGTCGACCGGGCCCGCGCGCTGCCCGAGGCGGAGCTGCCGCAGCAGGGCCAGACGATGAACGGGCCCCCGCCGCCGCGCGCCTGGGCGGACAAGGACCCGGCCGCCGCGGCGCGCCTCACCGCGGCCCGCGCGGCGGTCACCGCGCGCGCCGAGGAGCTGCACCTGCCGCAGGAGAACCTGATCACCCCGGACACGGTCCGCCGGGTGTGCTGGGAACCGCCGGCGGACGTCTCGCAGGACACCGTGGCCGCGGCCCTGACCGGTTACGGGGCCAGGCCCTGGCAGGTCGATCAGGTGGCGCCACTGCTGGCGGCGGCGCTGGACGGGGCGGCGAAGTCGAAGTAGCGCCTAGCTGCCGGTCTCGCGCCGCAGCAGGCCCTGCTCCATCGCCACCACCACCGCCCGGGTGCGGTCGCTGACGTCGAGCTTGGCGAAGACCCGCAGCAGGTGCGTCTTCACGGTCGCCTCCGCGATGAACAGCCGCTCGCCGATCTCCGGGTTGGACAGGCCGTCGGCGACGGCGTTGAGCACGTCGATCTCGCGGCTGGTCAGCTCCACCGTCGCCGGGCGGCGCATCCGTGCGACGAGGCGCTGGGCGACCCGCGGGGCCAGCACGGTCTCGCCGCGCGAGGCCGCGTGGATGGCCTCGACCAGGCGCTCGCGGGTGGCGTCCTTCAGCAGATAGCCGGTCGCTCCCGCCTCCACCGCGCGCTCGATCTCGGCGTCGGTGTCGTACGTGGTGAGGATCAGGACCCGGGTGCCGGGGTGCTCGGCCACAATCTGCTCGGTGGCGCCCACCCCGTCCAGTACCGGCATCCGCAGGTCCAGCAGCGCGACGTCCGGCTGCATCTCGGCGACCAGCGACACCGCGGCGCGCCCGTCGCCGGCCTCCCCGACGATCTCGATGGACGGCTCGGCGGAGAGCAGCGCGACCAGTCCGGTGCGCATGACCGTATGGTCGTCGGCCATGATGACGCGCAGCTTGGGTTCCTTCACGCCGGGCTTCCTTTCGCGGGGAGTTTCGCCGGCAGGACGGCGAGCACGCGGGTGCCGTCGCCGGGGGAGCTGGTCACGGTGAGCTCGCCGCCGAGCTCGGCGAGGCGCCGGCGCATCCCGTCCAGGCCGAAGCCGGCGGCCTCGGCGACCAGGAAGCCGCGGCCGTCGTCGGTGATCTCCAGCTCGACGGCGTCCGGGCCTGCGGTCAGGACGACGCCGACGGCGGAGGCGTCCGCGTGCTTGCGCACATTGGCCAGCGACTCCTGCGTGCAGCGCAGCAGGGCGATGCGGGTCGGCTGGTCGAGGTCGAGGTCCGGCAGCTCGGCCGAGACCGCGATGCCGGTGTCCTCCGTGAAGCGGTCGAGGGTGCGGCGGAGCGCGTCGGCCGAGGCGCCCGGCGCGGCGCTCCGGGCGCCGGAGCCGACCAGGGCGCGGGCCTCCGCGAGATTCTCCCGCGCGGTCTGCTCGATGGAGGTGAGCTGCTGGGCGCTGCGCACGGAGTCCGTGGCAAGGCCGGTGCGGGCCGCCTCCGCGAGCACAATGATCGAGGCGAAGCCCTGGGCCAGGGTGTCGTGGATCTCCCGGGCCAGCCGCTCGCGCTCCTCTGCCGCGCCCTGCCGCCGCTGGAGATCCGCCACCTCGGCCTCGGCGCCGGCCAGCTGCTTGCGCAGCTGGGCCCGCTCGTCCCGTATCTCCAGCGCCCGGGGCGTGAGGAGCGTGAGGGTGATGCTGACCGCGTAGACCGCGAGGGACGAGATGACGTTGGCCGTGACATTCCCGGTCGTCCAGCCTTCCCGGGTCAGGCCGCCGACCGTGATCGCCAGCGCGCCCAGGCCGCTGCTCACGATCGCGGAGCGCACCCCGTTGGCGAAGATGACGAACTGCGGGAGCGCCAGCGTGTACAGCACCCCGAAGCCGTCGCGGAGATAGGCGAGCGAGCCCACCACGAGCACGAGCAGGGCGAGATACGCATACCCGGCGCCGGGCGGGCGGTTGGGACGGGCGCGCACCACCACCCACCCGAGCGCGAGGATGCCCATCAGCGCGAGCGACCCGTACTTCTCCGGCGCCGGGGCGCTGCCCAGCGTCGTCTGCAGGATCAGCAGCCCGATGATGGCCCAGGAGAACGCCTCCCAGCCGTGGAGCATCCAGATCCAGAACGGGTCGCCGCGCTGCGGTCGTTGCATCATGCCGGTCAGCGTACGATCTCCGGCGCATGGGCGGCCGGACCTGTGGACAACCGCGGTACCGCGGCCTTCCCGCCGGCCCGCCGCGACGGCCACCACGCCCGGTCGCCCAGGAGCAGCAGCGCAGCCGGCAGCACCAGCATCCGGATCACCACCGCGTCCAGCAGCACCGCCACCGCCAGGCAGAAGCCCATCTGCTTCATCTCCGCCAGGTGCAGGGCGACGAAGCCGCCGAAGACGGTGACCATCACGACGGCGGCGCTCGTGACCACCTTTGCCGACCGCGCGATGCCCTCCAGCACGGCCTCGCGGGACGACAGGCCACGCTGCCGCGCCTCCTGGATCCGGCTGACGACGAACACCTGATAGTCCATCGAGAGCCCGAAGAGGATCACGAAGAGGAACAGCGGCACCCGCGACGCGATCGCCCCGATCGAGTCGAAGCCCAGCAGCCCCTCGGCCCAGGTCCCCTGGAAGACCGCCACCATGAGGCCGAGTGCGGCGGCCGCCGACAGCAGGTTCAGTACGACCCCGAGCAGCCCGATCACCACCGAGCGGAACGCCCACACCGTCATCAGGAACGTCACCAGCAGCAGCGCCCCGAGCATCAGCGGCAACTTGCCGCGCTCATGGTGCACATAGTCCTGGCCCCGGGCCACATCCCCGCTGACCGCCGTCTCCACCCCGCGCAACTCCCCGGTCGTCGCCGGGATGTACTCCCCGCGCAGCCGCTCCAGCGACCGCACTGCCGCATCGGCCTGGGCGGGGTGAGGCACGGACACCTCGAGGACGTGCGTACGGCCGTCGGCGGAGGCGCGCAGCTGCGGCGCCGCGTGCTTGGCGAACAGCCTGTCCGCCTGCGTGCGCTCGTCCAGCTCCGTCAGCGCCCGCCGTACGTCGTCGGCCTGCCCGGCCGCGCCCCGCACCACCACCTCCTGCTTCACCAGCAGCTCCGGGAAGTCCCCGGTCAGCCGGTCGTAGGCCTGCATCGCCGGGATGTCGCGGGAGAAGGTGTCGCGGCCCGGGTCGATCAGCTTCATCTGCAGCACGGGTACGGCGAGGGCCAGCAGCGCCAGTACCGAGACGATGAGCGTGGCCGCCGGACGGCGCTGCGCCGGCCGCAGCAGAGCGGCGAAGAACCGCCCAGTCTCCGCCCGTTCGGCCCGCGGCGCCTTGCCGCGCCGGGCTCGGCGGGCGGCCCGGCGCTCGGTGCGCCGGCCGAGCTTCACCAGCAGCGCGGGCAGCACGGTCAGCGAGCTCGCCACCGCCACCGCGACCACCAGCACCGTGCCGGTGGCGAGCGACGAGAAGATCACGTCGCCGGCGAGGTAGAGGGTGGCGGTGGAGACGATCACCGCGAGGCCCGAGATCACGATCGACCGTCCGGCCGTCGCCGCCGCCAGCTCCACCAGCGCCTCCGACGACAGCCGGCCGCCCGCGCGGGCCCGCTCCTCGCGCTCCCGCTTGAGGTAGAAGAGCGTGTAGTCGACGCCGACCGCCAGGCCGATCAGCAGGATCAGGTTCGTACCCAGGCCGGCGTCCGGAATCAGGTGCGAGGCCAGCATGTTCAGGCCCAGCGCGGCGGCGATCGAGGTCAGCGCCAGCAGCAGCGGCACGCCCGCCATCACCGCGGAGCCGAAGACCACCAGCAGCGTGATCAGCGTGACCGGCAGCGAGATGCGCTCGGAGAGCGCGAGGTCCTTGCCGCGCTGGTCGTTGACGCCCTTGCTGATCGCGGGGGAGCCGGTCTCCTCGATGTCCAGGTCCGGGTGCGCTTTCGCCGCCTTCTCCGTCTCGGCGAGGAGCGGTACGACGTTCTTCTTGCCCTCCAGCTCCGGGCCCTTGAGGGTCACCGAGACCCGGAGGGTGTCGCCGTCGCGGGAACGGACCGGGTCGGCGACGCTCGCGACCTCGGGGAGCTTCGCCATCCGCGCGGCGATGTCCCGGGCCGCGGCCTCGGCGCCATCGCCGCCGCGGATCGTCACGTGCTCGACCGGCTTGCGCTCCATCCCGGCCTCGGTCGCCAGCTGCTCGGCGCGGCCGGCCTCGCCGACCCAGAAGTCCTTTGTGGTGGCTTCATGCGAACCGGTGGCAATGCCACCGGCCAGGCACAGGACGACAAAGACGAACCATCCGACGATCGCCCGCCCAGGGTGCAGTGCGCTCCAACGCGCCATGCGAACAGGAGTATGTGTCATGCAATAAATGCTGTCGGGACAGGCCCCTTCCCCATCAGCATCGACCGGTGGGACTCCTTGTCCACCGACCGGTGGACACTACCCGGCCGCGGCCACCGCCGACGTCGCCTTCCGCGCCGCCACCAGCACCGGGTCCCACACGGGCGAGAACGGCGGCGCGTACCCGAGATCCAGCGCCGTCATCTGCTCCACCGTCATCCCGGCCGTCAGCGCCACCGCCGCGACGTCCACGCGCTTGCCGGCGCCCTCGCGGCCGACGATCTGCACGCCGAGCAGCCGCCCGGTGCGCTTCTCGGCGAGCATCTTCACCGTCATCAGGGCCGCGCCCGGGTAGTAGCCGGCCCGGCTGGTCGACTCGATCTTTGCGGTCACGTACTGCAGGCCCACCTCCCGCGCCTGCTTCTCCAGCAGTCCGGTACGGGCGATCTCCAGGTCGCAGACCTTGCTCACGGCCGTACCGACGACGCCCGGGAAGGTGGCCACGCCGCCGCCCACATTGCGGCCGATGACCTGGCCGTGCTTGTTCGCGTGCGTGCCCAGGGCGATGTGCCGGGTACGGCCCGACACCAGGTCGAGGACCTCGACGCAGTCGCCGCCCGCCCACACGTTCTCGTGGCCGCGGACCCGCATCGCGAGATCCGTCAGCAGGCCGCCGGACTCGCCCAGCGGCAGCCCGGCGTCCTTCGCGAGGGAGGTCTCGGGCCGGACGCCGAGGCCCAGCACGACGACGTCCGCGCGATACTCCCCGCCGCCCTCGGTCGCCACCGCCCGCACCCGGCCGTCGGGTCCGGTGAGCACCTCGGTGGCGGCGGCGCGGGCGACCGTGCGGATGCCCATGCCGTTCATCGCCTCGTGGACCAGGGCGCCCATGTCCGGGTCGAGCGTGGACATCGGCTGGTCGTCCCGCTCCAGGACCGTGACCTCGGCGCCCCGGTGCCGCAGCGCCTCGGCCATCTCGACGCCGATGTAGCCGGCGCCGATCACGACCGCGTTGCGGATCTCCTCCTTCTGCAGCGTGTCCAGCAGCGCCTGACCGTCGTCCAGCGTCTGGATGCCGTGCACCCCGGGGGCGTCCATGCCGGGCAGCGGGGGGCGTACGGGCCGGGCGCCGGTGGCGATGACCAGGTGGTCGAAGCCGTGCCAGCGCTCCTCGGCGCCTGGCTCCTCGAGATCGCGGGTGCGCACGCACTGGCGGTCCAGGTCGATCTCGGTGACCTCGGTGCGCATCCTGAGGTCGATGCCGCGGCGGCGGTGCTCCTCGGGCGTACGGGCGATGAGCTGGTCGCGCTCGGGCACGTCGCCGCCGACCCAGTACGGGATGCCGCAGGCCGAGAACGAGCTGAACCGGCCGCGCTCGAACGCGGTGATGTCCAGCTCGTCCTCCGACTTCATCCGGCGCGCCTGCGATGCGGCGGACATGCCCGCCGCATCGCCGCCGATGACCACCAGCCGCTGCTTGGCCCCCATACCGAGCTCCCTTCGCGCCTCACACCGTAAGGCTGTGAGGGCAACGCTACGGTGTGCGATGCCGCCGCGCCGCGCCAGGGGCGATTCAGTCCTCCTCGGACGACGCAGGGGCGGGCGCACGGCGCGGCAGGCGCGGGAGCAGCAGGCGCACGCCGAGGATCAGGACCGCGAGCACGGCGGCGAAGGGCAGGACGGCGGCGAGCACGATGCCGATCCAGCGGAGCGTGTCGACGAAGGCGTCCCAGCCGCCGGAGAGGGCGGCGGCGATGGTGGTCTCGTCGTCCTCCTTCTCGACCGGCGCGTCCTGCTTGGTCAGGGTCAGCGTGATGGTGCCGAAGGTGGTGCGGTCCTTCAGGCTCTTCTGCTGGGTCTGCAGCGCCTCCAGATCGGCCTGCCGGGTGCTGAGCTCGCCCTCCAGGGCGACGACGTCGCTGAGTTTGGTCGCCTCGTCCATCAGCTTGCGGATGCGCTCGACGCTGGCGCGCTGCGACTTCAGCCGGGACTCGACGTCCACGACCTGGTCGGTGACGTCCTTGACCCTCTCGTCCTTGTCGGTGAGCTTGCCGCCCTCGAGGTGGGAGACCTCGTCCAGGAAGTCCTCGTACTCGGCGGCGGGGACACGGAGGGTGAGGACGGTGCGGTCGGGGGTGGAGCGCTCGTTGCCCACGTAGCCGCCGGCGTTCTCGGCGGCGGTGCGGGCGGAAGCGGCCAGGCCCTGGGGGGTCTTGGTGCTGATGGTGAGGTCGGCCGTACGGATCAGGGCGGTGGGGACGGCCTTGACCGGCTTGGTCTTCTTGCCGCCGCTGAGGTCCCCCTGGCCCTTTCCGCCTCCGCCCTTGGCGGCGCCGCCCTTGTTATCGAAGTCCTCGGCGGCCTTGGCGCCGTCGCCGCCGGACTGGTCGGAAGTGCCGGTGCAGCCCGCGACCGCGAGTACCGCGGCCAGCAGAACGGAGATCAGAAAGGCGACGCGTCTGCGCATGATGCCCCCGGGTTCGTCATGGTTGATGCGGGTTCGACGGGGGGCCGGTGCGGGCGGTTGCCTCGCGCGGGGGGAAGGTGCCGATTCGTTATGTTCGGGCAGGTGAGAGAGTGTCCGTATGAGTGATTTGCACGGTACGGGCGGCCGCCCGCAGGTCGTTGTCGTCGGTGGCGGGATCGCCGGGCTCGCCACCGCTCACCGGCTGCTCGGCAGTGGCGCGCGCGTCACCGTGCTCGAGGGCTCCGGCCGCCTCGGCGGCAAGCTGCACGCCGGCGAGATCGAGGGCGTCCGCGTGGATCTCGGCGCCGAGTCGATGCTCGCCCGCCGCCCGGAGGCCGTGGCGCTCGCCCGCGAGGTGGGCCTCGCGGACCGGCTGCAGCCGCCCGCCACGGCCACCGCCTCGCTGTGGAACCGGGGCGAGCTGCGGCCCATGCCCAAGGGTCATGTGATGGGCGTGCCGGCCGACGCCTCCTCGCTGTCCGGCGTGCTGTCCCGGGAGGGCCTGGCCCGGATCGAACGCGACCGCGAACTGCCGCCCACCGAGGTCGGCGAGGACATCGCGGTCGGCGAGTACGTCGCCGCCCGCGTCGGCCGCGAGGTCGTCGACCGGCTCGTCGAGCCGCTCCTCGGCGGGGTGTACGCCGGCGACGCGTACCGCCTCTCGCTGCGCATGGCCGTGCCCCAGCTCTACGAGGCCGCCCGCAGCCACGGCTCCCTCCTCGACGGCGTCGCTGACCTGCAGCGCAAGGCCGCTGAGCGGCAGCAGACCGGCCCCGTCTTCATGGGCATCGAGGGCGGCGTGGGCGCGCTGCCGCTCGCGGTCGCGGAGGCGGTACGGGCCCGGGGCGGCGCGATCGAGCTGGACACCGAGGTCGAGGCGGTGGAGTGGAGCGGCGACCGCTGGGTGGTCCGGCCGCGGTCCGCGGCAGCCATCGAGGCCGACGCCGTGGTGCTGGCCGTGCCCGCGCCCCACGCCGCCCGGCTCCTGGACCTGCCCGCCCCCGCCGCCGCGGCGGAGCTGCGCACCATCGAGTACGCCTCCATGGCGCTCACCACCCTCGCCTACCGCCGCGCCGACATCGAGCTCCCCGCGGGCAGCGGCTTCCTCGTCCCGCCCGTCGACGGGCACCGCATCAAGGCCTCCACCTTCGCCTCCCAGAAGTGGGGATGGATCGCCGACGAGAACCCCGGCCTCGTCGTGCTGCGCGCTTCCATGGGCCGCTACGGCGAGACCGAGATCCTTCAGCGCCCGGACGAGGAGCTGACCGAGATCGCACAGCAGGACCTCAAGGCCGCCGTCGGCCTGAGCGCACGGCCCGTGGCCACCCGCGTGACGCGCTGGAACGACGGCCTGCCCCAGTACCCCGTCGGCCACCACGCCCGCGTCGCGCGGATCCGCGGCCAGCTGGATCATCTCCCGGGCCTCGCCGTCGCCGGTGCCGCGTACGACGGCGTCGGCATCCCGGCCGTGATCGCGAGCGGGTACGGGGCCGCCGACGAGGTGCTCGGCGGAGCTGGGACAATAGGCGCATGACTGACTCCGCACCCGCCGCGAAGGCCCCCAACGCCGGCAAGAAGGCCAAGGACCTCAACGAGGTCATCCGGTACACCCTGTGGTCCGTCTTCAAGCTGAAGGACGTGCTGCCGGAGGACCGGACCGGGTACGCCGACGAGGTGCAGGAGCTGTTCGACCAGCTCGCCGCCAAGGACGTCACCGTGCGCGGCACGTACGACGTGTCGGGGCTGCGGGCCGACGCCGACCTCATGATCTGGTGGCACGCCGAGACCGCGGACGAGCTGCAGGACGCGTACAACCGCTTCCGGCGGACGAAGCTGGGCCGCGCGCTGGAGCCGGTTTGGTCCAACATGGCGCTGCACCGGCCGGCCGAGTTCAACAAGTCGCACATCCCGGCGTTCCTCGCCGACGAGACGCCGCGGAACTACGTGTCCGTGTACCCCTTCGTGCGCTCCTACGACTGGTACCTGCTGCCCGACGAGGACCGCCGCCGGATGCTCGCCGACCACGGCAAGATGGCCCGCGGCTACCCGGACGTGCGCGCCAACACCGTCGCGTCCTTCTCCCTCGGCGACTACGAGTGGCTGCTCGCCTTCGAGGCCGATGAGCTGTACCGGATCGTCGACCTCATGCGCCACCTGCGGGCCTCGGAGGCCCGGATGCACGTGCGCGAGGAGGTGCCGTTCTACACCGGGCGGCGCAAGGAGGTCTCAGAGCTGGTGGCGGATCTGGCATAGCGGCAGGGCGCCGGCTCGGCTGGGGGTCCGGGGGTCATCCCCCGGGAGATGCAGCACCGGGCGGCGCAAGGAGGTCGGCCAGCTGGTGGCCGACCTCGCCTGAGCTCCGTAAGCCCTAGCCCTCGGCCGACCGCATGACCTGGCGGTCGGCCTTCGGCGTCTTGTGCGGGCTGCAGGTGGCCTCGCGGGGCGAGGCGCCGTTGTTGCCGTTGGCCTGCAGCGCGTTCGTGCCGGGCGTCGTGCCGTGCAGCAGGTACGCGTCCATGTGGCCGTTCACGCACGCGTTCGGGCCGCCGGAGATGCCGTGCGAGCCCGAGTCCCGCTCGGTGACCAGCGAGGCGTCGGGGATCCTGGACAGCAGCTCGCGGGCGCCCGCGTACGGGGTGGCCGCGTCCTCCTCGGCGGCGAGGATCAGCACCGGGGGCGTGGCGCCTGGCTGGGTGCCGACCTGGGCGGGGCGCTGCTGAGGCGCGGTCCAGAAGGCGCAGGGGAGGTTCATCCAGACGTTGTCCCACGTCTCGAAGGGGGCCTTGCGCGCCAGCCGGGTGTTGTCGCGGTCCCAGGTGGCCCAGTCGCGCGGCCAGGGGGCGTCGTTGCACTCGACGGCCGTGTAGACCGCGTTGCCGTTCTCCTCCAGCGCGTGGTCCTCGGGGCTGACGGCCGCGAAGTCGACCAGGGTCTGCGGCTTGCCCGCCAGGTGGTCGGAGAGGGCGGTGGCGGCGTACGGCCAGTAGTCGTCCGCGTAACCGGTCTTGAGGAAGGCGGACTGCAGCTGCTTGGTGCCGATCTTCCCGCCGGCGGGCTTGGCCTGGACGTCCGCCCGCACCTTCTCGTACGCGTTCCGCACCTCCTGGGGCGTACGGCCCAGGTGGTACGTGTCGTCGTGCTTCGCGACCCAGCGGTGGAAGGCCGCCCAGCGGTCCTCGAAGGCGGCGGACTGGATGAGGTTGTTGCCGTACCAGATCTGCTCCGGGCGCGGGTCGACGACGCTGTCGAAGACGAAGCGGCGGACGTGCTCGGGGAAGAGGGTGGCGTACAGGGCGCCGAAGTAGGTGCCGTAGGAGGCGCCGACGAAGTTGAGCTTCTTCTCGCCGAGGGCGGCGCGGAGGACCTCGAGGTCGCGGGCGTTGTTGAGGGAGTTGTAGTGCTCGACGCCCGGGATCTTCGCGCAGCCGCGGGCGTAGGCCTGCGCCTGGGCGATGCGTTCGCGCTTGTCGGCCTCGGTCGGGCGCTGCGGGCTGTGCGTCGGGGCCTTGTTGAACGCCTTCGGGTCCTGGCAGGAGATCCGGCCTGAGCGCTCGACGCCGCGCGGCGCGTAGCCGATGAAGTCGTACGCCTTCGCCACCTTCGACCACTCGGGGGTGGTGGCGAGCTGCGGGAAGTACATGCCGGAGCCGCCGGGGCCGCCGGGGTTGAACACGAGCGCGCCCTGCCGCTGCTTCGGGTCCGCGGCCTCGACGCGGCTGACGTCGAGCTTGAGCTTGCGGCCCTCGGGGTGGGCGTAGTCGAGGGGTACGGAGACGGTGCCGCACTTCGCCGGGGTGGAGAGCTCCTCGTCGGGGTGGCAGCGGCCCCACTTGATGCCGGCCTCGGTGGCGTCGGCGACGGCGGCGGTGACGCCGCGGGTCTCCGGTGAGTGTTCCGCTGAGGTGGCATCCGCTGCCGGGGCGGCCGCCAAGGCGGTGAGGGCGAGTGATCCGACGATTCCGTACAGCGCGGCAGCAGCCCTCACAGGCGTCCCTTCCATGGAAACTGGCCAACGGGATAAAAGGGATAATTCGCTGGTCAGTTAGGGAAGTAAAGGACGCGCGCCGGGGTGTCGCGAGGCCGGGCGACTACTTGCGCATCGTCGGCGCCAGCGCCGCCCGCATGCCCGCCTCCGGCAGCGCCGCGGGGCCGCGTACCGCGACCGCGGTCAGCAGCGCCGCCTCGTCCGCGGGGGAGTCGGGGTCCTCGGCGAGGCCGCCGCGGCGGGGGCGCGGTATGCCCATCCGGGCGAGCAGCTGCTGACCGGGTATGGAGGCCCACTGGGTGTACGGGTGGACCTCTATCCACGCCACCACCAGGCAGCCGGTGACCAGCACCAGCGGCAGCGAGAACCAGCCCCACAGCAGCGAGGAGCCCGTCCCCGCCGGGTGCAGCGCGCCGGCGGTCAGCGCCAGCAGCACCACGGCGACCCCGGCCTTCCGTACCTGCCGGATCCCGCCGCGCACCGCCTCCCGGGTCGCCCGCGGGACGGCGAGGCCCATGGCGGACAGCCGGTCGTCCAGCGCCGCCATCGCCTCGTCCGCCGCGGCCGCGGTGCGCACCAGCGGGATCCGGGCCTGGCCGTCGGGGCCGATGGCGTCCAGCACCGCGCCCTCGATGTCGTCGCGGGCCTCGGGCGCGGCGACCGTTACCCAGCCCGTGTGGGCGAGCAGCAGTCGCCGCTCCCGCGCCATCCGCACCAGCGTCACGTCGACGACCCGGGTCGGGCCGCCGGCCAGGAACGCCGTCTCACGCAGGGCGAGTTCGCTCCCGTCGCGGACGGAGGACGGCGGCTCGGGCAGCCGGGAGGCCGCCACGGCGGCCAGACAGAGGCGGCCGCAGGCGATCAGGGCGACGAACCAGGCGAGGACGAGCAGGAGCACCCACATGGCGGAGTTGTATGCCAGGTGGTGACATGAGCGCCAGAGGTTTCCAGGATTCGGTCAGCCGCAGCGGCGGCCGCCGTTGATGCAGCGAACGGCGCGGTCCATGACCGCAGTCGGCATGAAGTTGGCGAAATCGCCGTGATCCGTGACCGGTTTGTGGAGTTGCTCCGGGAAGGAGTCGACCGCGAAGTCCGGGGCCTCGGGTGCGTCGTACGTCAGCCGCATCCGCAGCTGCGGCACCGGCTTCGTACCGGACGGGCAGCGGCCGGTGGCGCGGTCCGGGAAGACGATGTGGGTGCGGTGGTTGGCGCTGTCCGTATTGGCGCCGTCCCAGCAGCTGGGGAAGTCGAGGACGCGGACCACCCGGCTGTCCTCGGGACAGATCGGGTATTTGTCCGTCAGCACGCGGCCGCCGGCGCCGGTGCAGGTCCACTGGGCGCGGGCGTTGGCGGGGCCGTTGGTGAACGCCTTCGCGTCGCCGGTGATGACCCGCAGGTCCTCCGGCATCTTCGTGACCTTCGCGGCCGGGTTGCCGCGGAAGGTGAGGGAGACGCGGGTGGGGGTGAGGATACGGCCGGCGTTGCCGTCGGGGTCGTCGGCGTTGTCGGCGGCGGTGCGGTCGCGCAGGACCGGCCAGAAGTAGGTCGACTTGTCGCCGTTGGCGCAGGTCGTGTCCGCGGCGCGGAGGGAGTCGGCGGTGGAGAAGGCGTCGGTGGAGACGTTGCCGACGTAGTCGTGCTGGTGGTGGGCGCCGTTCTGCACGCCGGGGGCGACGATGAAGTTGTCCGGGTTGCGGTGGCCCTCGGTGTTGCGGCCGCAGCGGGTGGTGAAGGTGCCGGTGGAGGCGCCGCGCTGGTTGCGGGGGCGGTCGGCGCGGGCGCCGGTGGCGATGTCGGCGAAGTCGGCCTCGGTCGGCCCGGCGTGGCCGCCGGAGTGGGAGGCGGAGGGCGAGGGGGCCGCGCTGGACGGGGGCGCGCCGGACGGGCTCGTACTGGCCGACGGCTCGCCCGCGGACGGCAGCGACGGCGAGGGCGACGGCTGCGTCCGGTGCGCCGAGGCGCTGCCCGTCGCCAGGCCGTACGCGCCGCCGGAGCCGAGCAGCGCGAGTAACGCGAAGAGGATCAGGTGCTTGGCGCCCAGGCGCCGTCTGTGCCGTGGGGGGTGGTACATGGGGGTCACTTCTTCCCTGGCTTGTCCGACTTGCTCGGGGGCCCGGGGCTGCCGGGCGGCTTCGGTTTCGTGCTCCTCTCCGGTCGCTGGGTGGGCGGGGGAAGCGGGTAGGTGCGCGACGGTGACGCCGGTGCGGCCTCCGGCCGGGAGGCTTTCGGGGACGGGGGCGGTACGGCCGGAGGTGGCGGCGGCGAGGCCGTCTCCGCGTCGCGCACGAGGGCGTCGAAGTCCACCAGGCCGGTGTTCTCCAGCACGGTGATGTGGTCGAGCACGGTCGTGTTCGCCTCGTCGGCGAGGGCGCGCACCAGGTTGTTGCGGGTGGTGGCGCGGATCTGGGCGACGACGGCGAAGACCTTGCCGTGGGCGATGCGCAGGATGTTCGCGAACTTCTTCTCGTACTCGGCGCCGCGGGCCGCGGTCAGCTCGTCCAGCCAGCGCCGCTGCTGCGCGTTGGGCTGGCTCGGCAGCTCCATGCCGAGCTTCCCTGCCGCCTTGCGGACGGAGGCGTCGAGTGTCGTGTGGCCCTCGACGAGATGCTTGCCCGCGGTCCGTACGGCCGCCGTGGCACCCCGCTCCTGCGCCTGCTGGCCGGCGGGCAGCTCCCATAACCCGGCCAGCCGGACCCGTATGACGAAGTCCCGGTCGGCGGCCGACAGCGGCCCGAATTCGGTGGCGACGGTCTGCGTGCTGCCGGCCCCCGGACCGCCGCGGAAGGAGAGCACCGGCAGCAGCAGTGCGGCGAGCGTCGCCGCGAGGGCGCTGACGACAAGTCCGGTGCCGGTGACAGTTCGCATGGTGCCTCCTGGTGCGGCACCGCACGCTAGTGAGATCTGTGCAGATCCCGTCACGCGTTCGAGGAAACGGCCCAACTGACGTTTGGTCTTGGTACGTTGGGCCGTTTCACGGCGGGGTCAGGCTCCGCCACCGCCTCCTCCACCCC
>NZ_JAAKZV010000016.1 GCF_011044975.1 Streptomyces coryli
CGCCGCTGCCATGTCCCCTGCCCCCCTGCTCCCTCTCCCTCTCTGTTCTCTGTTCTCTCCCCACCACCAAAGCCGCCGCCCGGCAGCGCGAACGTGACCATCCGATGCCAAATCGCCCGCCCGGAACGCAGAAATGCCGCATCCGGAGCACTCAATGAGCGCTCCGGATGCGGCAGTGCCGAGAGCCGTCCCCTCCCGGCAGGTCTCTCAGGCCGTCAGGCCTTCAGCGGGAGGATCGCCGTCGGGGCGTGGCCCGGCTCGGTGGCGATCTCCTCGAACTCCGTGACGTCGGAGATGTCGGCGGTCTTGCTCATCGCGATGTTGGTGATCCGCTCCAGAATCGCCTCGACCACGACCGGCACCTGGTGCTCCTCCGCCAGCTTCTTGGCGTGCTCCAGGGCCTCACCGAGCTGGCTCGGGTCGGTCACCCGCACCGCCTTGCAGCCCAGCCCCTCGGCCACCTTGATGTGGTCGACGCCGTACACACCCAGCTCAGGAGCATTGATGTTCTCGAACTCGAGGTTCACCTCGAAGTTGATGTCGAGAGCGATCTGCGCCTGGCGGATCAGGCCGAGGTAGGCGTTGTTCACCAGCACGTGCACGTACGGGATCTTGTGCTGCGCACCCACCGCCAGCTCCTCGATGAGGAATTGGAAGTCGTAGTCACCCGACAGCGCGACCACCGGCGTCTCCGGGTCGGCCTTCGCCGCACCCAGCGCGGCCGGGATGGTCCAGCCGAGCGGGCCGGCCTGGCCGCAGTTGATCCAGTGCCGCGGCTTGTAGACGTGCAGCATCTGGGCGGCGGCGATCTGCGAGAGGCCGATGGTGGAGACGTAGCGGGCGTCCCGCCCGAACGCCTTGTTCATCTCCTCGTAGACGCGCTGCGGCTTGATCGGGATGTTGTCGAAGTGCGTGCGGCGCTGCAGCGTCGCCTTGCGCTCCAGGTGCGAGGCGACCCACGCCGAGCGGTCCGGCAGCTCGCCCTTGGCCTTGAGCTCCTTGGCGACCTCGACGAACAGCTGCAGCGCGGCCTTGGCGTCGGAGGTGATGCCGTAGTCCGGGGCGAAGATCTTGCCGATCTGGGTCGGCTCGACGTCGACGTGGACGAACTTGCGGCCCTCGCGGTACACGTCCAGCTTGTAGCCGGTGTGGCGGTTGGCCCAGCGGTTGCCGATGCCGAGGACGAAGTCCGACTCCAGGAAGGTGGCGTTGCCGTAGCGGTGGCCGGTCTGCTGGCCGACCATGCCGGCGTTCAGCTCGTGGTCGTCCGGGATGGCGCCCCAGCCCATCAGGGTCGGCACGACGGGGGTGTTGGTGATCTCGGCGAACTCGACCAGCAGGTCGGTGGCGTCGGCGTTGATGATGCCGCCGCCCGCGATGATCAGCGGACGCTCCGACTCGACCAGGAACTTGATCGCCTTCTCGATCTGAGCGCGGGTCGCGGCGGGCTTGTAGACCGGCAGCGGCTCGTACGTCTCCGGGTCGAACTCGATCTCGGTGAGCTGCACGTCGATCGGCAGGTCGATGAGGACCGGACCGGGACGGCCGGAGCGCATCAGGTGGAAGGCCTCGGCGAAGACGCCGGGCACCTGGGCGGCCTCCAGGACGGTCGTCGCCTTCTTGGCCACCGGCTTGGCGATGGAGGCGATGTCGACGGCCTGGAAGTCCTCCTTGTGGAGCTTGTCGGTCGGCGCCTGGCCGGTGATGCACAGGATCGGGATCGAGTCACCGATCGCCGAGTAGAGACCCGTGATCATGTCGGTGCCGGCCGGGCCCGACGTGCCGATGCAGACGCCGATGTTCCCGGCCTTGGCGCGGGTGTACCCCTCGGCCATGTGCGAGGCGCCCTCGACGTGGCGGGCGAGGGTGTGGTCGACGCCGCCGGACTCCTTGAGGGCCTTGTAGAAGGGGTTGATCGCGGCGCCGGGCACGCCGAACGCGTTCGTCACGCCTTCGCGCTTGAGGATCTCCACTGCCGCACGGGCGGCTGTCATACGAGGCATGTGAGTACTCCTGCTGTGTGGTGCGCCTGCACTGCGATTTCCGCCGTACTTTCACGATGCGGAAAGTAGCTTCTACGATATGAAAGCAATGTAGGGCGGAGCTCCGGAGGGCGTCAAGAGTTTTGGGATGCAAAACGGGGCCGGTCCCGTACGCGACGTGCGTACGGGACCGGCCCCGCCGACCTCTCCCGCTAACGGATCAATGGGCCGCCGCCGCCAGCGCCGGCTCCTCCTCCACGGCCTCCTCAGAGCTCTTCCTACGCCCAAGGTGGTTGAAGGCCAGATTCAGCACGATCGCCGTCAGGCACCCCGTGCTGATCCCCGAGTCCAGCACCACCAGCAGGTCCTCCGGCATGTTGTGGTAGAACTCCGGCGCGGCCACCGGGATCATGCCGACGCCGATCGAGACCGCCACGATGATCGCGTTCTCGCCCTTCTCCAGCGCCGCCGAGGCCAGCGTCTGGATGCCGCTCGACGCCACCGAGCCGAAGAGCACGATGCCCGCGCCACCCAGCACCGGCATCGGCACCAGCGACACCACCGACGCCGCCACCGGGAACAGCCCCAGTACGACCAGGATCAACCCACCCGCGGCGACCACAAACCGGCTCCGCACCTTGGTCATGGCCACCAGGCCCACGTTCTGCGCGAACGCAGACGCCATGAAGCCGTTGAACAGCGGGCTCAGCGCGCTGCCGAGGGTGTCCGCCCGCAGGCCGCCCGCGATCGTCTTCTCGTCCGCCGGCTTGTCCACGATCTTGCCGAGCGCCAGCATGTCGGCCGTCGACTCGGTCATGCAGACCAGCATCACGATGCACATCGAGATGATCGCGCCGATCTCGAACTGCGGGGCGCCGAAGTGGAACGGCGTCGGGAAGCCGATGACATCCGCGTCCGAGATCGCGGAGAAGTCCGTAATGCCGACGGGGATGGCGATGAGCGTGCCGATCACCAGCCCGATCAGGATCGCGATCTGCTGCAGGAAGCCGCTCAGCAGGCGCCTCAGCACCAGCACGATGACCATCGTCACCGCGGCCATCGCGATGTTCTCGGTGGAGCCGTAATCCGGCGCCTTGGCATTGCCGCCCTGGGCCCAGTTGAAAGCAACGGGCAACAGTGACAGACCGATCAGGACGATGACCGTCCCGGTGACCAAGGGCGGGAAGAAACGCAGCAATTTACAGAAAACGCCGGAAAATGCGAATCCAAGCAAACCGGCCACGATAATCGCGCCGAAGATGACGGCTATGCCCTCATCGCCCCGGCCCGCGCCTATCGCCACCATGGGCGTTACGGCGGCGAAGGTGACGCCGTTGACGAACGGCAGCCTGGCCCCGATCTTCCAGACCCCGAGCGTCTGGAGGAGAGTGGCAAGACCGGCCGTAAACAAGCTGGCGCCTATCAGGAACGCGGTTTCCTTCGCGTTCAGTCCCACGGCAGGACCGACGATCATCGGCGGGGCGACGACCCCGGCGTACATCGCGGCCACATGTTGCAGGCCATTGGTAAAGAGTTTCCAGGGCGGAAGCACCTCGTCAACAGGGTGCGTCTCGAGAGGCTTCTCGCTCTGGTCTTGCGGGTCTTGCGCAGTGCTTTCGGCGGCCACGAGGCGCCTCCTGTCGATGTACACGTCGTCCTTGACGGCTTTCAGGGAGGTATTGCTGGTGGTGCTTCGGTTGTGCTGCGACTTGCTATTCAGTTGTTGAGCCCGGCCGGGAGCCGTCCCTCCCGGCCGGAGTCTGTGGGATTTCTCTGGATCAGGACTGGGCCGCGATCCGCGCCAGGCGCTGGGCCTGTTCGCGGGCGTCGCGGGCGACGGAGTCCTCGTCGACGGTGGTCAGATGCGAGTCGGTGACGATCTGCCGGCCGTTCACGAACGACGCCGTCACCGGCGCCGCGGCCCCGAAGACCAGCGCCGCCACCGGGTCGGCGATCGTCGAGTGCCCGAGCCCGTCGAGCTTCCAGAGCACGACGTCGGCGAGCTTCCCGGCCTCCAGCGACCCGATCGAGTCGGCCCGGCCGAGCACCTGCGCCCCGCCGTAGGTGCCGAGGCGCAGCGCCTGACGGGCGTTGAGCGCCTTCTCCTTGTGCGGGCCGAGCCGGTTGACCAGCAGCGCGTTACGGAGCTCGGTGTGCAGCTCGCCGGTCTCGTTCGACGCGGTGCCGTCCACGCCGAGGCCGACCGGGACGCCCGCCGCGAGCATGTCCGGCACCCGGGCGATGCCCGCCGCAAGACGCGCGTTGGAGGACGGGCAGTGCGCGACGCCGGTCTTCGTACGGGCGAAGGCGGCGATGTCGGAGTCGTTCATGTGGACGGAGTGCGCCATCCACACGTCCTCGCCCAGCCAGCCCGCCGACTCGAAGTAGTCGGTGGGGCCCATGCCGAAGAGCTCATGGCAGAACTTCTCCTCCTCCACCGTCTCGCTGCCGTGGGTGTGCATGCGCACGCCCTTGCGCCGCGCCAGCTCGGCGCCCTGCTTCAGCAGTTCCGTAGAGATGGAGAAGGGCGAGCACGGCGCGGCCGCGACCTGCGTCATCGAGTCGAAGGAGGCGTCGTGGTACGTGTCGATGGCCGACTCCGTGCCCGCCAGCGCACCCTCCAGCGTCTCCACCGCGAAGTCCGGCGGCAGCCCGCCGTCCTTCTCGCTGCGGTCCATGGAGCCGCGGGCGAGCGTGAAGCGCACGCCCATGTCGCGCGCCGCACCAACGATCGCTCCGGACAGGTCGCCGGAGCCGACCGGATACACGTAGTGGTGGTCCATCGCCGTGGTCACGCCGCCGCGCGCCATCATCGCCAACGACCCTTGCGCGGCCGCCCGTACCATCGGCTCGTCGATCCGCGCCCAGGTCGGGTAGAGGGCGACGAGCCAGTTGAAGAGGTTGTGGTCCTGGGCCAGGCCGCGGGTGATCCACTGGTAGAAGTGGTGATGGGTGTTGACCAGCCCTGGCGTGGCCAGGTGGCCGTCGGCGTCGATGCGCCGGACCACGTTCTCCAGATCGTCGGGGGCCTTGCCGGGGCCCACCGACTCGATCCGGTTGTCCGCGATCACGAGATAACCCGACGCGTACTCGGTGTCGTTCGCGTCCACGGTCGCGATCGCGCAGTTCTCGATGACGATGCGCTGGGGGGTTGCCGAAGGTGCCATGGTGCTTCCTTCTCGGGTTCCGGCGTGGTGGCGGGCACGGCAGGGCCCTACGGAGATTTGAGTGCCGCAGCCGCGGTGACGCCGCTGCGGGTGCCGAGATGGTGGAAGAACAGATTCAGCGATACGGCGACCAGCGCGCCCGCGCTGATCCCGGAGCCGAGCACGGTCTGCGCCCAGGCCGGGAAGTCGGCGTAGAACGTGGGCGCGGCGAGCGGGATGATGCCCGCGCCGAGCGAGATGGCGACCAGGATGATGTTGGAGCTGTCGTCGAGCCCGGCCTCGGAGAGCGTACGGATCCCGCTCACCGCGATCGAGCCGAAGAGGACGATGCCCGCGCCGCCGAGGACCGGCATCGGCACCAGCGACACCACGGCACCCAGCACCGGGAAGGCGCCGAGGACGACGAGCGTCGCGCCGGCGACGGCGACCACGTAGCGGCTGCGCACCCGGGTCAGCGAGACGACGCCGACGTTCTGGGCGAAGGCGGAGGTGGGGAAGCCGCCGAAGACCGGGCCGATGAGCGTGGCGAGGCCGTCCGTACGCAGCCCGCGGGTGATGGTCTTGCCGTCCGTCTTGCGGTCGCAGATCTCGCCGACGGCGATCATCCCGGCCGAGGACTCGGTCATCAGCACCAGCATCACGATGCACAGCGAGAGGATCGCGGCGGGCTGGAAGGTGGGCGCGCCGAAGTCGAAGGGCGTGGGCAGCGCGGCGACCGGGGCCGTGGACAGCGACGAGAAGTCGGCCAGGCCGAACGGGATCGCGGCGAGCGTGCCGATGAACAGGCCCATGAGCAGCGCGATCTGCTTGACGAAGCCGCGCCCGAAGCGCTGGAAGAGCAGGATCACGACGAGCGTGAAGGCGGCGAGGGCCAGGAACTTCATGTCGCCGTGGTGCGGGGATGTCTCGTCGCCGCCCTGCGCCCAGCCGATCGGCACGGGCATCAGCGTCACGCCGATGAGGGTGATGACAACGCCGGTGACCAGCGGCGGGAAGAAGCGCAGCAGTCTGCCGAAGAAGGGGCCGACGGCGAGGCAGAAGACGCCCGCGACCATGACCGCGCCGTAGATGGCGGGGAGTTGGTCGCCTTTGCCGTTGGACTCGGCGATGGCGAGGATGGGGGCGATGCCCGCGGAGGAGGCGGCGTTGACAAAGGGGAGCCGGTTTCCGGCGAAACCTTTCACCCCGAGGGTCTGCAGGAGCGTGGCGAGTCCCGCGAGGAGCAGGCCCGCGGCTATCAGCCGGGTCTGCGCGGCCGGGTCGAGGCCGACGGCCTGGCCGATGATCAGGGGCGGGGTGACGACCCCGGCGTACATCGCGGCTATGTGCTGGAGCGCGGCGGGGACGAGCCGCGAGGGCTGGAGCTTTTCGTCCACCGGGTGGCAGTCGGGCTGCGCATCTTGCCCGTCCGGTGGGGTCGTACACGGGCCTTTTGCCGGCCTCTTTGCAGGCTGAGCCATGTGCTGTCGTTCCCTCGGGTGTGGCACGGCCCCGCCCGCTGCGTTTCGGGCGGGGCCGTGCGGCCGAACGTCAGAGGTTGGTCATGTCGATCGGGATGCGCTGGTCGGCGCCGTCCCGCAGGATCGTGGCCTCGATCAGGCCGTACGGGCGGTCCGCGGCGTAGTAGACGGCCCCGTCCTTGGCCTCGTTGTCGAGGTCGCAGAAGGAGAGGTCCTGGCGGAAGTGGTGCTTGTTGGGCGCCGAGAAGCGGATCTCGTCGACCTCGCCGCGGTTGTTGATGACCCGCGAGCCCATCTGGAACAGCGTCTGCTGCAGCGAGAGGGAGTAGGTCTCGACGAAGGCGTGCAGGATGTTCTTCTTCACCTGGGCGTAGGAACGCTCCCAGTTGGGGTTGCGCTCGTCGTCCTCACCGGTCCAGGTGTGGCGCCACCAGGTGGACAGCGACGTCGCGAGGATGCGGTCGTAGTCCTCCTTCAGCGTCGTGTACTTGTCCTTGATGTAGCCCCAGAACTCGGAGTTCGTGGTGTTCATCACGGTGAGGTCCTTGAAGCCCGAGAGGATCTCGAACTTCTCGCCGTCGTACGTGACCTGGGCGAGCCGGATCTCCTGGCCCTTGCGGACGAAGGAGTGCTTGACCTCGTCGGCGCCGATGAAGTTGGCGTTGGCGTCGGAGCCGGCTATGCGCTCCCACGAGTACTCCTCGAGCCGGATGCGCGCCTTGTGGATGGACGGCTGGCTGTCGACGAAGTGCTTGGCCAGGTGGATGCCGTACTGCTCGATCGACTCGATGCCGTATTCCTTGGCAAAGGCGAAGCAGGTGTTCTTGGTGGTGTCGGTCGGCAGGCAGTTGGCGTTCGACCCGGTGAGGTGGACGTCGTCCAGGTCGCCGCTGAGGGCGACGGAGACGTTCACGTCCTTGATGTGGTGGGTGTCGCCGTCCCGCGTGATCTTGACGACCCGGTTCTCTGCCTTGCCGTACTGGTTCTGTCCCAGAATGGTGGGCATGTCTGCTAGCTCCCTCGGTAAACGGAGTAGCCGAACGGGTTGAGCAGCAGCGGCACGTGGTAGTGCTCGCCCGGCTTGACGGCGAAAGTGATCGCCACCTCCGGGAAAAACGCGTCGCTGTCCCGATGCGCGGGGGCGTCCTGCTGCGTCTCGGCTTGCTGAGTGTTCTTGTTGACGAAGTACGCCTCGGTCTCGAAGTCGAGACGTACATGGGTGGTGCCTTCCGACAGCGCCGGGAGGTCCTTGCAGCGGCCATCGGCGTCGGTCTTGGAACCACCGAGGTTCTGCCACGTCCCGTCGGCGCCCTTGGCCGACAGCGAGATGGCGACGCCCTCGGCGGGGCGGCCGATGCTGGTGTCGAGGATGTGCGTCGACACCGAGGCGGTCGTTGCGGTGCTCATGCGGAGGTTCCCTCTTCCTCTACGAGACGGGCCAGCCGGATGCGATTGATCTTGCCCAGCTGCTCGCGGACGATCTCCCGCTCCTGCTCCGGCGTGTTGCCGATGCGCTCCTTGACCGCGGCGAGCATGTCCTCGCCGGTCAGCCCGGTGGCGCAGATGAGAAAGACGTGCCCGAACTTCTCCTGGTACGCCAGGTTGTTGTCGAGCATTTCCGCCTTGAGCGCCTCCGACGCGCCCGCCATCCCCGCCTGCTCCTTGTTGGAGGTCGGGTCGCCGGGCTTCGGCCTGCCGATCGGCGGGTGGCCCGCCATGGCCTCGTCCAGGTCGGCCGCGGTCAGCTTCGCCATGGCGGCGTCGCTCGCGGCGTACAGGGACTCGGCGTCGGCGTAGGGCCGCCCCGCGGCGACGGTCGCTCCCCACGCGGATGAGCTGCACACCTCGTGCAGCAGCTCGGCCGCGGTGGGGGCGTCGGAGGAGTTGAACCGGGCCAGGCCCGGCGATGCGCTGGAAGTCACAACGGAAAGCTAATTCCGCATTGCGGGAGCGTCAACAGTTTGTTGAAGGGAAGTTTGATCGATCATTTCGGGCCAAGCGGATCGATCAACCCAGGGCGGCCGGCGGACCGGCCGGCCTCACTGCCGGTTCAGATAGTTGTAGACCGTGAAGCGACTCACGCCTAGGGCGGACGCCACAGTCTCGACCCCGTGCCGTACGGAGAAGGCCCCGCGCTGCTCCAGGATCCTGACCACCGACTGCTTGGTCTTGCGGTCCAGCTCGGCCAGCGGCTGGCCGTGCCGGCGCTCCAGGTCGGCCAGGATGTGATCGAGCGAGTCGGAGAGGTGCGGCAGCCGCACGGCGGCGACGTCCTCGCCCTCCCACGTCAGCACGACGTCGTCGCCCTTGGCGTCGCCGGGCGGCACGATCTCCGCGCCCATCGCGTCCACCAGCGGCTTGACCGCCGCGACGAAAGGGTGCTCCCCCAGGCCCCCGGTCATGCGTCCCCGCCCTCTCTCACCACGTTCACCTGAAGCGACACCCGGGTGGCGCCGGCGGCGAGGGATTTACGGAGCAGCGCGTCGACGGCGGTCAGCACCGCGTCCGACTCGCCCTCCGCGGTATTGCCGAACGGGCCGACATCCACCTCGTCCAGCTCCGCCCCCTGGACGACCTCCCGCGCCACCACCGCATGCTCGGGCGCCTCATCGAGGTCGAACGGCTCCGTCGTGAACTCCACTCGCAAACGCACGGCCTCACCCTAGCCCGCTGGGGACGGCTTCCGGGGGGACCCCTTGACACCACCACCCGCCTCCGGCAAGACTTCCGTTAGTCAGAAAGAAACTTCCGCTATACGGAAGGAGCGCGTTACCCCTCATGGGCTTCGAAAACCAGCGCTTCGATGTGAACCTGTCGATCCTCTACACCGAGCTTCCGCTGCTGGAGCGCCCGGCGGCCGCCGCCGCGGCCGGCTTCGACGCGGTCGAGCTCTGGTGGCCCTGGGTCGACGCCGCCGTCCCCGAGCAGAAGGAGCTGGACGCGCTGCGCGACGCGCTGAACGCGGCCGGCACCAAGCTCGTGGGCCTCAACTTTTACGCGGGCCAGCTCCCCGGCCCCGACCGCGGCGCGCTGAGCATCCCCGGCGAGGAGTCGGAGAAGTTCCGCGCGAACCTCAAGGTCGCCGCCGACTTCGCCCAGTCGCTCGGCTGCACCGCGCTGAACGCGCTCTACGGCAACCGCGTCGAGGGCGTGGACCCGGCCGAGCAGGACAAGCTGGCGCTGGAGAACCTGGTTCTCGCCGCCCGCGAGGCCGACCGTATCGGCGCCATCCTGCTGATCGAGGCGCTGAACAAGCCCGAGTCGCCGCTGTGCCCGATCGTCAGCGCCCCGAAGGCCGCCGAGGTCATCGAGCAGGTCAACGCCGCGACCGGCCTCGGCAACGCCAAGTTCCTGATGGACCTGTACCACCTGTCCATGAACGGCGAGAACCTCACCGAGGTCATCGAGAAGTACGCCGACATCACCGGCCACGTACAAATCGCCGACAACCCGGGCCGCGGCGCCCCCGGCACCGGCTCGCTGCCGCTGGCCGACCACCTCGAGCAGCTCCGCAAGGCCGGTTACGACGGCTACGTCGGCCTCGAGTACAAGGCGGGCGACAAGCCCAGCGCCGAGACCTTCGGCTGGCTGCGCGGCTGACCCGGCCCGCCCTTGAAGACTTTCCGCTTTACCCAGAAAGGCAGTACCCCATGAGCAACCTCCCCAAGATCGCCTGGATCGGCCTCGGCATCATGGGCTCCCCGATGTCGGAGCACCTCGTGAAGGCCGGTTACGACGTCACCGGCTACACCCTGGAGCAGGACAAGCTCGACCGGCTCGCCGCCGCCGGCGGCAAGGCCGCGGGCTCCGTCAAGGAGGCCGTGCAGGGCGCCGACGTGATCATCACGATGGTCCCGGCCTCCCCGCACGTCGAGGCCATCGCGTACGGCGAGGACGGCATCCTGGAGAACGCCAAGTCGGGCGCCCTCCTGATCGACATGTCCTCGATCACCCCGCAGACCTCCGTGGACCTGGCCAAGAACGCCGAGGCCAAGGGCATCCGCGTGCTGGACGCCCCGGTCTCCGGCGGCGAGGCCGGCGCCGTCGAGGCGGTTCTGTCGATCATGGTCGGCGGCACCGAGGAGATCTTCGCCGAGGCGAAGCCGATCCTGGAGAAGCTGGGCAAGACCATCATCCTCTGCGGCCCGCACGGTGCCGGTCAGACGGTGAAGGCCGCCAACCAGCTGATCGTGGCCGTGAACATCCAGGCCTGCGCCGAGGCCGTCGTCTTCCTGGAGAAGTCCGGCGCCGACATGGAGGCCGCCCTTCAGGTCCTCAACGGCGGCCTGGCCGGCTCGACCGTCCTGACCCGCAAGATGCAGAACTTCCTGAAGCACGAGTTCGCCCCGGGCTTCAAGATCGACCTGCACCACAAGGACATGGGCATCGTCACCGACGCCGCCCGCAACGTGGGTGCCGCCCTCCCGGTCGGCGCGGTCGTGGCCCAGCTGGTCGCCTCCCTGCGCGCCCAGGGCGACGGCGGCCTGGACCACTCCGCGCTGCTGCGCGCGGTGGAGCGCCTGTCCGGCGACAAGGTCGCGTAAGCAGCTCTGCTGCGGTCCGGAGGGATTCCCGGGGGCTTCGCCCCCGGACCCCCTGCACCGGACCCCCAGACCCCGGGCGGTGTCGCTGACACCTGTCCTGTCGCGCCCAGGCGGCACCGCCCGGTTTCCACCTATTTTTGATTCAACGAACTGTTGAATTTTGCTTCAACAGAGTGTTGACTCGGCCCCACGAAGTCAATGCATCGCATGAAAGGTCCTAACGGTCACATGGCTAAGCCCACGCTGACGACTGAGTCCGGCGCCCCGGTCGCCGACAACCAGAACTCCGCCTCCGCCGGCGTCGGCGGCCCCCTCCTGATCCAGGACCAGCACCTGCTGGAGAAGCTCGCGCGCTTCAACCGCGAGCGGATCCCGGAGCGCGTCGTGCACGCCCGCGGCTCCGGTGCGTACGGCCACTTCGAGGTGACCGACGACGTCACCGGCTTCACCAAGGCCGACTTCCTCAAGGAGATCGGCAAGCGCACCGAGGTCTTCCTGCGCTTCTCCACCGTCGCCGACAACCTGGGCGGCGCGGACGCGGTCCGCGACCCGCGCGGCTTCGCGCTGAAGTTCTACACCGAAGAGGGCAACTACGACCTCGTCGGCAACAACACCCCGGTCTTCTTCATCAAGGACCCGCTGAAGTTCCCGGACTTCATCCACTCGCAGAAGCGCGACCCGTTCACCGGCAAGCAGGAGCCGGACAACGTCTGGGACTTCTGGGCGCACGCCCCCGAGGCCACCCACCAGATCACCTGGCTGATGGGCGACCGCGGCATCCCCGCCTCGTACCGGCACATGAACGGCTACGGCTCGCACACGTACCAGTGGACGAACGCCGAGGGCGAGGCCTTCTTCGTCAAGTACCACTTCAAGACCAACCAGGGCATCCGCTGCCTGTCCGCCGAGCAGGGCGCCGAGCTGGCCGGCAAGGACGCGAACAGCCACCAGACCGACCTGCTGCAGGCCATCGAGCGCGGCGTGCACCCGTCCTGGACGCTGTACGTGCAGATCATGCCCGCGGCCGAGGCGGCGGACTACCGCTTCAACCCGTTCGACCTCACCAAGGTGTGGCCGCACAAGGACTACCCGCTGCAGCGCGTGGGCCGCCTCGTCCTCGACCGCAACCCGGACAACGTCTTCGCCGAGGTCGAGCAGGCCGCCTTCTCGCCGAACAACTTCGTCCCGGGCATCTCCGCCTCGCCGGACAAGATGCTCCAGGGCCGCCTCTTCGCGTACGCCGACGCGCACCGCTACCGCCTGGGCGTCAACCACACCCAGCTGCCGGTGAACGCCCCGAAGGCGACCGACGCCAACAACTACGGCCGCGACGGCTTCATGGCGTCCAACTCCCAGGGCCGTGGCGCGAAGAACTACGAGCCGAACTCCTACGACGGCCCGGTCGAGACCGGCGTCCCCGGCTCCGCCCCGCTGGCGCTGACCGGCTACACCGGCACCCACGTCGCCCCGTCGCACACCAAGGACGACGACTTCTTCCAGGCCGGTGAGCTCTACCGGCTGATGTCGGAGGAGGAGAAGCAGCGCCTGGTGGCGAACATCGCCGGCGGCCTCTCGCAGGTCTCCCGCGACGACGTCATCGAGAAGAACCTCGCCCACTTCCACGCCGCCGACACCGACTACGGCAAGCGCGTCGAGGCCGCGGTGCGGGAGCTTCGCGAGGACTGAGCTGCGCGAGGATCGACGGGAGGTCGGTCACCTTGCGCTTCCCGCCGCGCCGGCCCGGATGAGGGGTGGCCGGTGCGGCGGGAAACATCGTCCGGCGGCGCGAACATCGTGTCGCGCCTGCCTCGCGCCGCCGGACGGCAACCCTCCGCAGAGCGCGGGTCATTCGGGGACGGTCCCCCGAAGGGCCCGCGCTCTGTGCATACATTCGCTGACTCTCTGCATATGCCTCCCGAAAAGCTTGCTCATCGGCGAGCATAGGAAGCCCCCAGCGAGCGAGCGCCAAGGAGTACCCCAGATGGCAGAGAGCGTGCCGGTGCGCTGCCCGGTGTGCCGCCGCGAGCACTCGTTCACCCCGCCGACCTTTCCGTGCGCCTGCGGTGCCCCGCTCACCCTGCCGTTGCTGCACGGCGGCATGCCGGTGGAGCTCAAGCACCGCACCTGGCAGGACTCGTGGGTGAGCGTGCGCTGCCCGTCCTGCTCCCGGCAGGACGAGTGGCCGCAGCCGGAGGTGGCCTGCGGGTGCGGCGCGGTGATACGGGTGCCGGTGGTGCCGCCGCAGCCCCAGGCGCACACCAGGGGCGCGGGCGCCGCGGGCGCAGCGCAGGGGAGCCGCCACGTGAGCGCCCCCGAGACACACAAGCCGCAGTCCCAGCCGGTGTTCCGCCCCGCCTTCCGCCCGGTGACGATCCGTACCGCGAGGGACGCGGTCACCGCCTCGGCCCAGTACCTGAAATGGCTCGGCTACCCGGACATCACCCCGGCCGAGGACCGCCCGGCCTCCGGCGTCGACATCCGCGGCAGCGGCGTCGTCGCCCACGTCGACCCGACCACCACCCCGACCGCGCTGCGGGACGTGGAAACTCTCTGGCTGAACGGCCTCAACCAGTCCGCCGTCTCCGTCTTCTTCTCCCTCGCCGGCTACGCCCGCGACGCCCGCGCCCGCGCGGACGAGCTGCACATCCCGCTCTTCGTCATGGACCTCACCGGCACGCCGCAGCCGGTGAACGACCCGGCGGACGAGCTGGTGCGCAAGGGGGCGGGGGCTTTCTAGCCCGGGAGCCTTCTAGTCCGCGGGCGCCTTCGCCGCGAGGGCGCCGACAGCGGCGCCCAGCACCAGCAGCGCGATGCTGATGTAGATCTCGTAGCCGTCGACGTAGACGAAGCGCGTGAAGCCGAGGAATGGAATCCACTTGTCGAAGGCCTCGTGGACGATGCCCTGGAGGCCCGCGACCACGAGCAGCAGGCTGAGGAAGCTGAGAATGCCTTTCATGCTCCGACCGTAGAAGCCGCAGGTCAGGGCGGGAATCCGCCACCGGTATACACCCCGGCGACTTTCGGATGACAAGCGAAAGCCGTCCCGTTCAGTAAGTTCGTCGATTATGCGCAGCCGCCGCGACTGGTACGTCGACATCGCCTTCTTCCTCTTCGCCGTGGTCTTCTCCCTCGTCACCGCGGACTCGGTGCATCTGGACGAGAACATGTCGCGCACCGCGCTGATCGTCGACCAGGTGGTGGGCGGTCTCGGCTGTGCGGCGATCTTCCTGCGCCGCCGGTGGCCGGTGCCGCTGGCGCTGGTGCTGCTGGTCCTGGGCAGCCCGTTCCACTTCATGACCGGGGCCACGCTGGTGGCGTTCTTCACCGTGGCGGCGCACCGGTCGCTGAAGACGACGGCCTGGGTGTGCGGCGCCTTCCTGCTCGTCCTCGTCACTTTTCTCGTACGGGGCGCCGACCGCGAGCAGGCCGCGATCGAATCCGCCGTGACCTACTTCGTGCTGCTCACCTGCGCCATCAGCTGGGGCCTGTACGTCCGCGCCCGCCGCACCCTGCTGACCGCGCAGAAGCGGCAGGCCGCCGCCGACGCCCGCCGCGAGGCCCGCGAGGAGATCGCCCGGGAGATGCACGACGTGCTCGCGCACCGGCTGTCGCTGCTGAGCGTGCACGCGGGGGCGCTGGAGTTCAATCCGGGCGCCCCGGCGGCCGATGTGCAGCGCGCGGCGGGGGTGATCCGGGAGAGCGCGCATCAGGCGCTGCAGGACCTGCGGGAGGTGATCGGGGTGCTGCGGGCGCCCGCGGCGGGCGTCGACGGCATGGAGGGGCGGCCGCAGCCGACGCTGGCGGATGTGGAGCGGCTGCTGGCGGAGTCGAGGGAGGCGGGCGCGCGCATCACGTACGAGGCGGACGTGGCCGACCCGGGCGCGGTGCCGGCGGCGACCGGGCGCGCGGCGTACCGGATCGTGCAGGAAGGGCTGACCAACGCCCGTAAACACGCGCCAGGGGCCGAGGTCACGGTGCGGATCGCGGGCACGCCGACGGAAGGCCTGACCGTCGAGCTGCGCAACGCGCTGCCGGGCGCGGCAGGGCCGGCGGCCGGAGCGGGGCCGGGCAAGGAGGCCATCCCCGGGGCCCGGCAGGGCCTGATCGGGCTCACCGAACGCGCGCACCTGGCCGGCGGGCGGCTTGAACACGGCCGGGTCGGAGATGAGTTCCGGCTGAGCGCCTGGCTACCCTGGCCCGCGGGCCCGGCGGCGGCCGCCCCGCCGCCGGGCTCCGCCGGCGCCACCCGTTCCCCCGAAGGTGAGGCTCCCGCTCCGTGAACGCCCCGCAGGTCATCCGCGTGCTGCTCGTCGACGACGACCCCCTCGTACGCTCCGGGCTGCGGCTGATGCTGGGCGGCGCGGCCGATGTGGAGGTGGTGGCGGAGGCGACCGACGGCGCCGACGTGCCGGGGCTGGTCGCCCAGCACTCCCCCGACGTCGTGCTGATGGACATCCGGATGCCCGGCATCGACGGCCTCGCCGCGACCGAGACGCTGCGCAAGCGCCAGGACGCACCCGAGGTCCTGGTCCTCACCACCTTCAACACGGACGAGCACGTGCTCCGCGCCCTCCGCGCCGGCGCCGCCGGCTTCGTCCTCAAGGACACCCCGCCGCAGGAGATCGTCACGGCGGTACGGAAGGTCGCCGCGGGCGAGCCGGTCCTCTCCCCTGCGGTGACTCAGCAGCTCATCGCCCAGGTCTCGGAGGGCACGCCCATCCGCGACACCCGCGCCGACCGGGCCCGCGCCCAGCTCGCCCTGCTCGGCGACCGCGAGCGGGAGGTCGCCGTCGCGGTGGGCCAGGGCAAGTCCAACGCCGAGATCGCGGCCGAGCTCTACATGTCCGTACCGACGGTGAAGACCCACGTCTCCCGCATCCTGGCAAAGCTGGAACTCAACAACCGGGTGCAGATCGCGCTGGTGGTGCACGACGCGGGCACAGCGGGCTGAAACCGGCCGCGGCTCAGACCGGTTCGCGGATCATGTCGATCGACGCGCGGCCGCCGGAGTCGGTGAACGCGCCCACCCGCCGGAACCCGTTCTTCTCGTAGAAGCGAAGGGCCCGCGGATTGTCCGCGAGCACGCCGCCCCACAGGATGATCCGCGACCGGCCGAGCCGCCGCGCCACCTCCTCGACCAGCGGAAAGACGGCGGTGCCCACGCCCCGGCCCTGCCAGGCGTCCGCGAGGGTGATGCCGAACCGGACGTCGGTGCGCTCGCCGAGCCGGATCCCGGCGGCCCCGTAGCGCGCCATGTCGTCGGGCATGATCGCGAGGCTGAACTCCACCAGCCCGGCGACCGCGCCCGAGTCCACCTCCAGCACCAGCCGCAGCTTGTCGTAGCGGGCGATGGCGGCGCACAGCTCGCGGGCGGCGGCGAGGTCGTAGCCGTCGTACGTGCTCAGCCGCCGCGTCTCGGCCGAGAGGCCGCCGAGGAATGCCGCCAGGCCGCGCGCGTCGCCGTGCTCCAGCGGCCGCAGCGCGGCCGCCGTCCCGTCCCCGAGCCGCAGCCGCCACGTCAGCAGCTCCGGCTCCGCCGCGATCTGTGCCAGGGTCAGCATTCCCGCAACCTACCGCGCGGGAATCGGAAGCCCGTCCGGTGCTGTTGTTACGACCATGACCAGCGCAGACCTCAAGCTCTCGGTGCTCGACCGCTCGCTCATCCGCCGCGGGCAGGACCCGGCCGACGCGTTGCGCGGGACCGTGCGCTTCGCGCGGGAGCTGGAGCGGCTCGGGTACGAGCGGATCTGGGTGTCCGAGCATCACAGCGTGCCCGGCGTGGCCGGCTCCGCGCCGACCGTGCTGGCCGCGGCGGTGGCGTCGGCGACGTCGCGGATCCGGGTGGGCACCGGCGGGGTCATGCTGCCGAATCACCGGCCGCTGGTGGTGGCGGAGCAGTTCGGGGTGCTGGAGTCGCTGTTCCCGGGGCGTATCGACATGGGGCTCGGGCGGTCCGTCGGCTTTACGGACGGGGTGCGCAAGGCGCTGGGGGTCGGCAAGGACGAGGCGGACGACTTCTCCGAGCGGCTCGGCGAGCTGCTGGGGTGGGTCGACGGATGCCAGTCGGCGTTCCCCGGCGTGCACGCGATACCCGCCGAGGGACTGCGCATCCCCGCGTACGTCCTCGCCATCAGCGGCGGCGCCGACATCGCCGCCGAGCACGGGCTGCCACTGGTGATCGGTGCCGGGCGCGACATCAGCCGCACCCAGGCCGCGATCGAGCGCTATCGCGCCGCCTTCCGCCCGTCCGCGCGGGCCGCCGAGCCGTATGTGACGATCGCCGCGAGCGTCGCCGTCGCCGCGACCGCGGACGAGGCGGCGCTGCTGCAGATCCCGGAGGCGTGGGCCACGGTGTGGTCGCGCACCCGCGGCGTCTTCCCGGAGCTGGAGCCGCCGCGCGAGACCCTCGCCCGCGAGCTGACCGACCGCGAGCGCAAGCTCTTCGACGAGGCGCGGCAGCCGCAGATCCACGGGACGGAGGCGGAGGTCCGTAAGGCCGTCGATGCCCTCGTCGACGCCACCGGCGCCGATGAGTTGCTCGTGTCGCTGCACACGTACGAGCCGGAGCAGCGGCTGGACTCGTACCGGCGGCTGGCGGAGCTGGTGAAGGGCTGAGGCTCAGGCGCGTACGAACGCCTGCGGCTCAGGCGCGTACGAACGGGCGCCGCAGATGCGGATTGCCCAGCCAGGCGCGGTGCTCGCGGGCGCGGGTGAGGAGCGCGGTGCGGGTGGCGCGGGCGGTGTCCGGGTCGGCCTCGTAGCGGTATGCGACGTCCGGGTCGGCGAGTTGGACGGCGTGGACGAGTACGTCGCCGGTGAGCACGACCTCCGTGTCCGCGCCCGCGACCACGACCGACTGGTGGCCCGGGGTGTGCCCCGGGGTCGGCAGCAGGCTGACGGTGCCGGCCCGCCGCCACAGCCGGCAGCCGCCGTCCACCGGGGCCAGCAGCCCGGCCGCGCGCAGCGGCCCGACCACGTACGCGTGCGCCGCGGAGTCGGGTGCGAGACCGTCGAGTTCGCGCTGCTGGACCAGGTGGCGGGCGTCCGGGAAGAAGGGGTCGCCGTCCTCGCCGCGGGTCCAGCCGTAGTGGTCGTCGTGCAGGTGGGTGAGGACGACCGTGTCCACGTCGCGCGGGTCGAGCCCCGCCTCCCGCAGCGCCCGCGGCAGCCGTCCCGGTACCGGCGCCCAGGCCGCGGCCGGGCTGCTCGCCGGTCCGACGCCGGTGTCGACGACGGCCAGGCTGCCGCCGGGGCGGCGGATCACGAAGCACCGGAAGTCCAGCACCCAGACGCCGTCGTCCCCGAAGGCCTCCGGGTCGATGCGGCGCGCGGCCGCCCAGGCGGCGTCGCCGGTGCCGGGGAACGCCTCGCTCGCGGGGAGGAAGAACGGGCCGGTGGCATCGACGAGCGCCATGACCTCGTAGCCGCCGACCCTCAGCGCGGGCACGGCGGCGCCACGGGAGGCGGCCGTCGCCGCGCGGCCGACCCCGGCGAGGCCGAGCGCGGCACTGGCGGCGAGGGTGCCGCGCAGGACGGAGCGGCGGAGGAAGTGCGCGGGGCTGCGGCTCATTCGGGGCCTCCTGGGATACGGGCCGGAGTACCGGCGCTCGGGCCGACGTACGGCGCTCAAGCCCGGCGGACGGGCCGACGGGCCCGCCGGCGCCCCGAGTCGACCAGCGGCCGCCCGTCCGCGGCGAGGGATTCGAGAGGCTTCGAATGGGTGCTGCGAGCGGGCCGGCCGGGAGATGATCCGGGCATGGTCAGGAGGCAGCGTTGATCACCTTCCGCGTGGACGCCGGGCGGTTGGCCCGGTCCCGTTTCGCGCTTTCCCGGCTCGCCGAGCTGAGCTGCGCGCTGGAGGCGCTGGCGTTCCCCGAGCGGGCGCCGTACGCCCGCGCCTGGGTGACGCGCACCCGGCGGCTGCTGGCGCCGGAGCGGGTCGCCGCGCTGCACGCGCTCACCGGGCACTGCGGCCCGTACGTGCCGGACTTCCTCTGTCCCGTCCCGCGCCGCTACGAGCCGTCCCTGGACGAGGAGTTGGCGGAGGTCGCCGCCACCCCGCCCGACGTGGTGACGGCGCAGCTGCGCAACGCCTACGGGCGCGACCCGCTGCCCGCCCCCGTAACAGCCGTCCTCGACAAGGGCGGTGCCGCCGAGCTGGCCCGGGTCTGCGCGGAACAGCTGCGCACGTGCTGGACGGTCGGCCTGCGGGAGACCTGGCCCGAGGTGCGCCGCATCCTGGACGAGGACGTCCGTCACCACAGCGCCCGCGCGGGCCGCACCGGCTTCGCGGGCCTCGTCGGCGGCCTGCACCCGAGCCTCGACTGGGACGGCGAGCAGGTCACCATGGAGCACGCCGCCGACCGCGCCGTGGACGATCTCGCGGACGGGCTGGTGCTGGCTCCCTCCGCCTTCCTGCCGCGGACCGCGCTGTGGGCGGGCGTCCCCGGCCGGGCGATGATCGGCTATCCGGCGCGCGGCCGCGGCCAGGTATGGGCGGCGCCGCGCCCGGGCGCGGAGGACGCGGGTGTACTCGGCCTGCGCAAGGCGGCGTTGCTCTCCGACCTGGCGGTGGCCCGCTCCACCACGGAGCTGGCCCGCCGGCACGCCCTCAGCCCGGCCACGGTCTCGTATCACCTGAGCCGGCTGCACGGCGCCGGTCTGGTGGCGCGCCGCCAGGACGGGCACAGCGTGCTCTACGAGCGGACGTCACGGGCGGCGGCGCTGCTGACGGCGCTGGACGCGGAGGGGTGATCACCCCTCCGACTCGTACAGCGCCGCGGCCACCGCGACCTCCGTGCCCGCGAGGCCGACCGACGAGAACAGCGTGATGTCCGCCGGCCCGCTCCGCCCCGGCGCGGCGCCGGCGAGCACCGCGCCCAGCTCGGTCATCGAGGCCGGGTCGAGGAACGGCTCCTCGAAGGCGGCGGATTGGGCACGTGAGTCGGTGAGGACGACGCTCGCCCGCTCGGCGAGGCCGTCCGGGAGCTCGTGCCGGTCGCGGGTCTTGGGGCCGAGGGCGGTGACATGCGTGCCGGGCCCGATCCAGTCGGCCTCGATCACCGGAGTCGCGCTGCTGGTGGCGAGGATGACGGCGTCGCGGTCCCGTACCGCGTCCGCCGCCACGGGCACGGCCCGTACCGGCAGATCCAGCTCCGCCCGCGCTCGCTCGGCGAAGGCGGCGGCGCGGTCCTGGCGCCGGGCGTGGACCGTGATGTCGGCCAGCTCGCGCACCGCCGCGCACGCCCACAGCTGCGCCCACGCCTGAATCCCGGCGCCGACGAGCCCGAGCCGCAGCGGGCCCGGCCGCGCCGCCGCGTCCAGGGCGACGGCCCCGATGGCGCCGGTCCGCCGCGGGCCCAGCTCGGCGCCGTGCACGACGGCGCGCAGCGTCCCTTCCGTACGCTCCCAGACGGCGACGAGCTGCTCGGCGCCGGCGAACATGTCATACGCGCGAAAGCCGAACAGCCCCGCATCGGCGAGCTCCCCCGCGGTAAAGGCGAGCGGCCCGTCGCCCAGCTCTGCGAAGACCCGCGGCGGTGCGTGCAGCGTGCCGTCGTGATGCGCGAGCAGCGCCCGGCGCACAGCCGCCACCGCCGTCTCCGCGTCCAGCAGCCTGCGTACGTCGTCGTCCCCGAACACCCGCGGCGCCATCAGGAGAACTCCAGCCGCTCGCCCGGCTTCGGCAGCCGCAGCAGATCCGTCGCGCTCGCCGCGGCGAAGGCCTCGGTCAGGGTCTCGGGCCCTTGCGTGAAGTGCGCCCACTGCTCGAAGTGCAGCGGAATGACCTGGCGGGCGCCCAGAATCGCCGCCGCCCGCGCGGCGTTGGCGCTGGACAGCGTCAGATCGGCGTCGCCCACCAGGGGCGTACGGGCCGCACCGGCGAAGAGGACGGCGACATCGATCGGGCCGGTGCGGTCGGCGACCTGGCGGACCACTTCCAGCGAGGCGTTGTCCCCGCTGACGTAGACGGCCGGCAGCCCGAGCCGGTCCGCCCGCAGCACGAAGCCCGTCACCTCGCCGGTCAGGTGCTCGACGCCGTCGGGGCCGTGCTGGGCGGGTACGCCGGTGATGCGGATGTCGCCGATCCCGTGCGTCTCCCAGTTGGCCAGCGCCCGCACCGGCGCACCGAGCCGCTCCTCGGCGGACCGGGTGGAGAGCACGAGCGGGGTACGCAGCGCGAACTCCCGCCCGGCGTCGTCCAGATTGTCCGGATGCTGATCGTGCGAGAGGAGCACCACGTCGACCGCTCCCACCTCCTCCGCACTCAGCGCGGGCCCGCCCAGCTTCACGAGCTTGCGCTCGCCCACCGGATGGTCACCGGGCGGATCAAAGGTCGGGTCGAGCAGCAGCCGCAGTCCGCCGTACTCGACGAGAGCGGTCGGTCCACCGAGGTACGTCAGCGCACTCATGCGCGCGACAACCGGTCGCCCGGCGACCATATTCCCCTTGCCCCCGAAGATCGCCCCGACCGAGGATGAGGCATGTCTATCCAGAGCCCGACCTTCGTCCTCGTCCACGGCGCCTTCTCGAACTCCTTCTCCTTCGCTCCGCTGCAGGCCGAACTCGGCCTGCTCGGGCACCGGTCGGCCGCGGTCGACCTGCCCGGGCACGGGTTCGAGGCGACCTTCCCGGCCGCGTATCAGGCACCGCAGAGACCCGAGGAACTCGCCACCGCGCCCGGCGGCATCAAAGGAGTCACCCTCGCGGAGACCGTGGACCGGGTCATCGAGGCCCTCGAGCGGGCCAAGCGCAACGGGCCCGTCATCCTCGTCGCGCACAGCCGGGGCGGACTGGCCATCAGTATGGCCGCCAATGCCCGGCCCGAGCTGATCGACCGGATCGTGTACGTATCCGCCTGGTGCCCGGTCGAGCTGGCGGTCAACGCCTACTACGCCGAGCCGGAGATGGCGAGCGTCGACCCGAACGCCCTGGCCGGCGCCCTGGCCGGCAATCCCGCCGAACTCGGGCTGCTGCGCTTCAACTTCCGTACCGCGGACCCGGACGCCCTCGCGGGCCTCCGCGAAGCCTTCGCCGCCGACATGACGGACGACGAGTTCCGCAATTTCCTCAACACCTTCCAGCCCGACGAGAACCTCGACGCCGGCACCCCCGACGACAAGGTCAAGCCCGACACCTGGGGCCGGATCCCCCGCTCCTTCATCCGCCTCACGGAAGACGCCAGCATCCCCCTCCCCATGCAGGACCGCATGATCCGCGAGGCGGACACCCTCACCCCGGACAATCCTTTCGACGTCCGCACCCTGCAGAGCGGCCACCTCCGGTGGCTGGTCCATCCCAAGCCCGCCGCGGAGGCGCTCGCCGCCATCGCCGCCCTCTAACTCCCGGCGCGCGGGCGCGCGGGCGGCCGGGCGCGTACGACCGCCTCCGCCGCCAGCCGCGCCCGGTCGCGCTCCGGCCGTACGGTCAGCGCCGCCACCACGCCGCCCGCCATGAGGAGCACCGCGGCCAGGTCGAAGGCGCGGGCGAAGCCCGTCCCGGCGTCAGGGGCCGCGTCGAGCAGGCGGCCGGTGACCGCCGGAGCGGCGATGGTGGCGAGCGCGGCCACCGCATAGCCCGCGCCGAGGGCGGCGCTGCGGCGGGCCGGGGGGCAGCAGTCGGCGAGGGCCGCGTTGTTGAGCGGCGTCTGCGCCGTGCCCGCCGAGAAGGCCACGGCCACCGCGGCGAGCAGCAGCGGCGCGGCGTCCAGCCGTGTCACCAGCAGCAGCGACAGCCCGGCCAGCACCGAGAGGCCGCCGCCCAGCAGCCCTTGCGCGAGACGGCCCGGCACCCCGCGGCGCAGCAGCCGCTGGGAGGCCGCGCCCGCGCCGAGGGCCAGCACGATCGCCCCGGCGCTGGGCAGGCCGGAGAGCAGGCCGACCTGCACCGAGCCGTAGCCGCGCTGCTTCTCCAGGTACAGCGGCAGCCAGGCGGTGGCCAGGGCCAGCGTCCACATCACGGCGAAGGCGCTGAGGACCGACCCGGCCCAGGTGCCGGTGGCGAGGACCCGGGCGAGAGGGACGGGCGGGCCGTCGGCGTCCGCGTCGGCCTCCGCGCCGACAATCGCCTTCCCGTACGGGCCCTCCGCGCCGCCATGCGCCTTCCCGTACGGGCCCTCCCCGCCCCACCGCAGCCAGGCCGCCGCCCACACCAGCCCGGCCACGCCCAGCACGCCGAAGGTGGCCCGCCACCCGTGCGCCGCCAGCACCAGCCCGAGCAGCGGCACGCCGATCACCCCGCCGAGCGCCGCTCCCGTCGTCACCAGCGACGCGGGCAGCGAGCGGGCCCGCTCCGGAAACCAGGTCATCGCGGCGTGCGTGGACATCGGGAAGCCGGGGCCCTCCCCCGCGCCGAGCAGGATGCGGGTGCCCAGCAGCACGCCGGCGCCGGCGGCCGGGAGCAGGACGGGCAGCTGGGCCAGCGACCAGATGACCGCGAGGCCGGCGAGCAGCCACTTCACGGGCAGCCGGTCGCCGAGCAGGCCGACGACCGCGGCGGAGGCCGAGAAGAGGAAGTAGAAGGCGCTGACGATGAGGCCGAAGCCGGTGGCGGTGAGGCCGAGTTCGGCCATGATGTCGTCCGCGGTCAGGCCGATGACGGCCTTGTCCGCGAAGTTGATCATCATGAAGGCCATCAGCAGCGCGAGGACCGCGGCCCGGCGGCTCACCGCGCCTTCAGGCGCGTGTCGAGCCAGTCGAAGAGGCGCTGGTGGAAGACCTGGTGGGCGCCCTCGTGGCAGTGTTCGCCGGAGCCTTCGGCGTGGGCGAAGGACAGGAATTCTTTCTCGCAGCGCAGGGCGTCGTACACCCGGCGGGCCTCGCCGCGGAAGAACTGGTCGTTCTCCGCGTCGAGGACGAGGGTGGGGCAGCCGATCCGCTCGGCGACCCCGTCCAGGGTGTACGGCGCCAGCATCCGCAGCCACTCCTGCGTGGAGGCCGCGCCGAAGGTCCACATGCCGTTTCTGGCGCCCCAGCGCGCCTGGGTGGAGAGCAGCTGCAGCAGACCGATCACCGGCGTGGAGACGTCGTCCCGCTCCTCCCGGACCCAGTCCGCGAGGAAGTCCGGCAGGGAGGCGAGCACCGCGTCGGAGAAGCTGTACAGCCCGTCGTGCAGCACGCATGCGGCCAGCCGCGGCTCGTAGGCGGCGGCGCGGGCCGCCAGTTGGCCGCCGAGGCTGGTGCCGATGAGCACCAGGCGGTCGGCGTCGGTCCCGGGCAGGCCCAGCGCGTAGTCGATTACGGGCGTCACCACCGCCTCCCAGTCGGGCCGGAAGCACAGGCCCTGCTCGCGCCGGACCCCGCCCTGCCCGGGGCCCTCGAAGGCGAGCACGTTCCAGCCGCGGGCCAGGGCGCCGGCGGCGAGGAAGAAGTACAGCTCCTCCAGCGTCGAGTCGAAGCCGCCGAAGTGCACGACGGTCGGCCGCGGTTGGCCCGTGTCGTCCGCCAGGAAGTGATAGCCGGGCAGCGTGGTGTCCTCGTACGGGATCCGCACGGCCCGTACCGGCGTGTCCATCCGCTCGGCCGCGGCGGCGAAGCACTCCTTCGCCGCGCCGGCCAGGCGCGCCGACTCGGCGTCGTGGTCCGGGTCGTCGCGGCGGTAGAAGTCGGCGGTGCGGTAGTAGTTCGAGGCCCGGAGGTAGGCCTGGCGCGCGCTCACCCGGTGGCCCGCCGCCGCGGCGGCCGTGGCGGTGCGGTGGACGCGTTCCGCGGTGCCGGCCCAGGCGCGGTGCCAGGCGGCCTCGTCGCCCTCGGGGACCAGGGCGCAGGTGGCGAGGACCTCGCCCAGTTCGGCGCCGCCGTAGCTGCCGTGGCCGGCCGTGCGCAGCGCCTCGAAGGAGAACGATTCGTCGGTGAAGTGAAATCGCATGCGGCTTAGAATGCGAGCAATCCTCAGGTCTGACAACTCGCATTCGAAGCGTTCGGAGCCCCATGCCAATCCCCCGGAAACAGCCCCGTCAGCAGCGCTCCCAGCACACCTACGACGCGATCCTCGGGGCGGCTGCTCAGCTCTTCGAACGGGACGGTTACGCAAAGGCGACGACGAACCACATCGCCGAGCGGGCCGGGGTGTCGATCGGCTCGCTCTACCAGTACTTCCCGAACAAGGACGCCCTGCTGTACGCCCTGGGCGAGCAGCACATGCGCCACCTGGTGGCGGAGATGGACGGCGTCCTGGAGTCGCTGCGCCGCACCGAACCACCGCTCGAGGACACCGTCCGCCGCTTCGTCGGCGCCCTGGTGGATCTGCACCTCGCCGAGCCGCACACCCACCGCCTGCTCTTCGACCAGGCCCCGCGCCCACCGGAGGCGGCCCGCCAACTGCGCGAGATCCAGCAGGGAATGGCGGCGGAAGTCGCCGGCCACCTCCGCCGCCTGGACGCGGGCGGCCCCGGCTACGACCTCACGGCCCTGCTCCTGGTCCAGTCCGTCGAGGGCATGCTGCACGGCGCCCTCCTCGAACCGCCGACGGGGACCACGACGGCGGAAGTCGCGGAAGCGATGGTGCGGTTCTGTCTACGGGCGCTGGGCCGGTGAGCGCTCGTCGGCCTCCCACCAAGCCCGATTCGCGGCCGCCAGCGCCGTCGGCTCGATGACCTCCCAGCCCTCGGCGATCAAGCCGTCGGCGATCCGCCAGATGTCGGCCACCGTGATCGCCGGGCCGCCGTCGGGAAGCCGGCGGCGGGAGTGCATCACGACGTGATCGCCGTCGGAGAGGAGGTGGTGGACCTCGATTTCCATGCCGGCGAGCGGAGTGAGGGCGGCGTCCACGGCGGCGAGCCATTCCGTCTTGGTCGAGGCGGCCGTGTCCCGGTGGTGGATGAAGTCGTCGCTCAGCAGCGGTGCGAGGGCGTCGATGCTGCGGGTTTCGAGGAGGGTCGTGAGGGCGTGCTGGACGATGGCCTTGTTGTCTGTGGTCATGGCCGCAGTGTTTGTGCCGTCGTCGGCGATTGTCGATGAAGTCGCATTTCATGGCGTACGGCGCCGGGATGAGTACGCTCGATCATCGTGGACACGGTCGGTGAGCTCCTGCGGCAATGGCGGCATCGCCGACGCCTCAGCCAGCTCGATCTGGCGCTCGCGGCCGACGTCTCGGCGCGGCACGTCAGCCTGGTCGAGACCGGGAAGAGCAATCCGAGCGCGGACATGGTGCTGCGGCTGGCCGACCAGCTCGACGTACCGCTGCGGGAGCGCAACCGGCTGCTGCTGGCGGCGGGCTTCGCGCCGCGCTACGCCGAGCGGCCGCTCACCGACGACGCGCTGGCGGCGGCCCGGGAGGCGGTCGAGCGGGTGCTGCGCGCGCATGAGCCGTATCCGGCGCTGGCCTTCGATCGCCGGTGGAACATTCTGCTGGCCAATCGCGCGATCGAGCCGTTCTTCGGGCAGGTCGACCCTGAATTGCTGCGGCCGCCGGTCAATCTGCTGCGGCTGGGCCTCGACCCGCGCGGATTCGCGCCCATGGTCGTCAATCTCGACGATGTCCGGACGGTGTTCGGAGCCCGGGTCAGGCGGCAGCTCGCCGTCAGCCCCGATCCCGAACTCGCCGCGCTCCACGACGAATTGCTGGGCACCGCCGACGAGGAGCCCGCGCACCGCACGTCCGACACCGGCGTCGTGATCCCGATGATCATCCGCATCGACGGCCGCGAGCTGCGGCTGTTCTCGACCATCACCACCTTCGGCACGCCGATGGACATCACCCTGGACGAGGTGGCGATCGAGTCGTACTACCCGGCGGACGCGGCAAGCGCCGCCTACTTCACCCCGCTCCCCCGAACCGCTCCCGGAGCTCCACTTTCCGTACCTTTCCGCTGACCGTCATCGGGAAGGAGTCGACCACCTCCAGGAGCCGCGGCACCTTGTAGTGGGCGAGGCGGCCGCGGCAGAAGTCGGCGACCTCGTCCAGGGTCAGCCCGTCCGCGCCCTCGCGGAGGATGACGCAGGCCAGGATCTCCTCGCCGTATTTGGCGTCCGGCACCCCGACCACCTGCACGTCGGCGATCTTGGGGTGTCCGTACAGGAACTCCTCGATCTCCCGCGGGTAGACGTTCTCGCCCCCGCGGATGATCATGTCTTTGATGCGGCCGACGATCTCGAGATAGCCGTCGTCGCGCATCACGGCCAGGTCCCCGGTGTGCATCCACCGCCCCGCGTCGATCACTTCGCGGGTGCGTTCCGGCTGGTCCCAGTAGCCGAGCATCACGCTGTAGCCACGCGTGCACAGCTCGCCTGAGGTGCCGCGGGGGACGGTGACCCCCGTCGCCGGATCGGTCACCTTGACCTCGATATGCGGGAGCACCCGGCCGACGGTCGACGTCCGGTGCTCCAGGTCGTCCTCGATGCGGGTCTGGGTGGATACGGGCGACGTCTCGGTCATGCCGTAACAGATGGACACCTCGGACATGTGCATCTCGGCGACCACCCGCTTCATCACCTCGACCGGGCACGGCGAGCCGGCCATGATGCCCGTACGGAGCGAGCCCAGGTCGTACGACGCGAAGTCCGGCAACCCGAGCTCGGCGATGAACATCGTGGGCACGCCGTAGAGCGAGGTGCAGCGCTCCTGCTCGACGGCGCGCAGGGTGGCGACCGGGTCGAAGGCCGGGGCCGGGATCACCATGCAGGCGCCGTGGCTGGTGGCGGCCAGATTGCCCATGACCATGCCGAAGCAGTGGTAGAAGGGCACGGGTATGCAGATCCGGTCGGACTCGTCGTAAGCGATCGTCTCGCCCACGAAATAGCCGTTGTTGAGGATGTTGTGGTGCGACAGCGTCGCGCCCTTGGGGAAGCCGGTCGTGCCCGAGGTGTACTGGATGTTGACCGGGTCGTCGCAGGACAGCTCCGCCGCGCGGGCTCGCACCGCGTCGCCGGGCACCTCCGCGCCGGCCGCGACCAGCCGCTCCCAGCTCGGGTCCCCGATGAAGACGACCTCATGCAGCGCCGGACAGCCGCCGCGGACCTCGGCCACCATCCCGCGGTAGTCGCTCGCCTTGTACGCGGTGGACGCCACCAGCACGGACACCCCGGCCTGCTTGAGCACATACTCCAGCTCGTGCACCCGGTACGCCGGATTGATGTTCACCATGACCGCGCCGATCCGCGCCGTCGCGTACTGGATCAGCACCCACTCCGGGCAGTTGACCGCCCAGATGCCCACCCGGTCGCCCTTGCCGACGCCGTATCCGAGCAGCCCGCGCGCCACCTCGTCGACCGCGACGGCGAATTCGGCATACGTCCAGCGGCGCCCGCTCTCCACGTCCACCAGCGCGTCCCGCTCCGGGAAGGCGGCGACGGCCCGGTCCAGATTGGCGCCGATCGTGTCCCCGAGCAGCGGGGTGGTGCCGGTGCCGGACGCGTACGACAGGGCGCTCATGTGTGGTCCTCCTCGCGGTACTCGGCCGCCGAGCCGGCCGCCGTCGCCTCGCGCAGCTGCACCCGGCGGATCTTGCCGGACACGGTCTTGGGCAGTTCGGCGAACTCCAGCCGCCGCACCCGCTTGTACGGCGCCAGCACCGCGCGCGAGTGCGCGAACAGCTCCTTCGCGGTGTCGGCTCCCGGCTCGTAACCGGCCGCCAGCACCACATACGCCTTCGGCACGGCGAGCCGCACCGGGTCGGGCGCGGGCACGACGGCCGCCTCGGCGACGGCGGGGTGCTCCAGCAGGGCGCTTTCGAGCTCGAAGGGGCTGATCTTGTAGTCGGAGGCTTTGAAGACGTCATCGGCCCGCCCCACGTAGGTGACGTAACCCTCGGCGTCCCGCGCCCCGATGTCCCCGGTCCGGTAGTAGCCGCCGGCCATCGCGTCCGCCGTGCGCTCCGGATCGCCGTGGTAGCCGGCGAGCAGGCCGACCGGGCGGGTGGACAGGTCGAGGCAGATCTCGCCCTCGTCGGCGGGCTCGCCCGTCACCGGGTCGAGCAGGACGATGTCGAAGCCGGGGGTGGGACGGCCCATCGAGCCGGGCTTGAGCGGCTGGCCCGGGGTGTTGGCGATCTGCACGGCGGTCTCGGTCTGGCCGAAGCCGTCGCGGATGGTGATGTCCCAGGCGCGGCGGACGGTCTCGATCACCTCGGGGTTGAGTGGCTCGCCGGCGGCGACGACCTCGCGCGGCGGGGTCTTGAGCGCGGTCAGGTCGGACTGGATGAGCATGCGCCATACGGTCGGCGGCGCGCAGAAGGTGGTGACGCCCGCGGCCTCCATGGCCGCCAGCAGCTTGCCGGCGTCGAAGCGCGTGTAGTTGTAGAGGAAGACCGTCGCCTCGGCGTTCCAGGGGGCGAAGAGGTTGGACCAGGCGTGCTTGGCCCAGCCGGGCGAGGAGATGTTGAGGTGCACGTCGCCGGGCCGGAGGCCGATCCAGTACATCGTCGCCAGATGCCCGACCGGATACGAGACGTGGGTGTGCTCGACCAGCTTCGGCTGGGCGGTCGTGCCCGAGGTGAAGTAGAGCATCAGGGTGTCGTCGGCCGCCGTCGGCCCGTCGGGCGTGAAGCCGGCGTCCGCGGTGAACGCGTCGTCGAAGTCCCGCCAGCCGGCGACCGGTTGCGCGCCGGCGGGCTTGACGGCGATCCGGGTGTAGTCGCCCGGCACCTCGTCGAACTTGGCCGTGTCCGCGGCCCGTACGATCACATGCCGCGCCGCGCCGCGGTCGATCCGGTCGCGCAGGTCGGCGGGGCCGAGCAGCGGGGTGGCGGGGATGACTACGGCGCGCAGCTTCATGGCGGCGAGGGCGGTCATCCACAGTTCCTGCTGGTTGCCGAGCATGACGACGATGCGGTCGTCGGCGCGGACGCCCTGGGCGCGCAGCCAGTTGGCCACCTGGTCGGAGCGTACGGCCATCTCGCCGTACGAGATCGTGATCTCGCTGCCGTCCTCCTCGACGATGTGCAGCGCGGTGCGGCCGTTGCCGTGCGCGATCCGGTCGAACCAGTCCAGGGCCCAGTTGAAGCGCTCGGGCCGGGGCCAGCTGAAGCCGGCGCGGGCGGCCTCGTAATCCTCCCGGTGGCTCAGCAGGAAGTCCCTGGCTGCGCGGAACTCCTCCGTCGCCTCGTTTCGCTCGGTCACGGGCCCTCCTCAACGGTGGTGCGGCTCCGTAGCATCGTCGGCGCTGGGTGCCGTACGTCACTACCCCCGGATGGGGGTGGAAGCCGAGGGGAGTCGCTGGTGCCGGACACGGGCGAGGCCGGTGAGATCCGCGCGGCGCTGCTGCAGCTGCGGCGGAGCAGCGGGCTGCCGGTGTCCTTCGGCGGGCTGCTGGCCGGCGGCGGGCGGCAGCTACGGCTCAGCGAGTTCGCGGGCACCCGCTCCGACGCGCTCCGCGGCCTCGGCGTCGGCCACGGCAACGGCCTCGGCGGCAAGGCGATCGCGCTCTCCCGGCCGTGCGCGGTAACGGACTACGCGGCGGCGCGCACCATCAGCCACGAATACGACACCGCGGTGTCGGCTGAGGGCCTGCGCGCGGTCCTCGCCGTGCCGGTGGTGGTACGGGGCCGGGTGCGGGCGGTGCTGTACGGCGCGCTCCGCGAGTCCCTGCAGCTCGGCGACCGCACCCTCACCGCCGCCGTGGAGACGGCCCGCGACCTGGAGCAGGCGCTGGCGGTGCGGGAGGAGACCCGGCGGCTGCTGGCGGCGGCCGCCCGCCCGGCGACGGCTCCGGCGGCGTGGGAGGAGGTCCGCGACACCCACCGCGAGCTGCGAGCACTGGCCCCACGCATCACGGACACGGGCCTGCGCGACGAACTGCTGGCGCTGTGCGACCGATTGGCGGCGGCCCGCACGGGCCCTGCGGCGGGCGTCTCACTGGCGGCACGCGAGCTGGACGTGCTGGCGTGCGTGGCGGGCGGCGCCACGAACGCGACGGCGGCGGAGCACCTGGGCGTACGCCCGGAAACGGTAAAGAGCTACCTACGCTCGGCAATGCGCAAACTGGGCGCCCACACCCGCCTGGAGGCAGTCACGGCCGCGCGACGGGCGGGGCTGCTGCCGTAGGGACGAGCAGACGACAGGACTGGGCGTACTCCTCGGCTCCGCCCTCCCCGTCCGGCTCCACCCGATACAGCCGGGCCTGAGGCGTGCGCGTCACCGAGTCCGTCAACCGCCCGTCGGTGAAGAGGGCACCGACTCCATCCTCCACAGCCCAACCGGCCGGAAGCGCGCCCCGTGCCACGGCCGCTCGGTAGGACGATCGCCGGCCCGGCTCACTGTCGTAGTGGGGACAGACCGAACCGGACAGCAGCGCCAATCCATCAGAGAGATGCGTCAACGGTCCGAAGGAGTCCGTAAGCGAGCCCTCTGCCCAGCAGTTGGCGCCGGCGCTGATCCCGCACAGCAGGACGCCGTGATCGAAGGCCTCACGCAGGAGCCGGTCCACACTGTGCGCACGCCAGACAGCCAACAGATTCGCGGTGTTCCCCCCACCCACGTAGATGACGTCCTGACCGAGCAGGAACGCTCGCAGCGCGTCGTCATCCAGCTCCCGTCGAAACAGGTGCAGAACGGCGGCCTCACAAGCACGTGCCTGAAACGCCGCATGGAACTGGCCTACGTAGTCGGGGGCATCACCACTGGCGGTCGGCACGAAGCACACCTTGGGCCGGGGAGCACGCACCTGACCGAGCACCCAGTCATCCAGCAGGCCATCATCGTCAGTGGAGAAGCCGCCCCCAAGGAGGGCCAAGCGACGTTCCCGGATGGCAGCCATGCAGTCGCCTCTTCAGTGGGTCGAACGACCAAGGTAGCTCTACAGCCGTCTTGGAGAATGCCCGCATGAGCCTGGATGGTGCGTGGCATTGTGCCCTGGGGGTGGTCGGTCACATCGCGCATGCGGAGATCAACGCGCTGGCATCGCTTCCGCCCGTGCGCCACTACGAGGGCCCACGCCGCAGGCACGACGACGGCCACTGACGGTGCTGAGCCCGTTCTGGCTGAACAGCGGCGAGGCCTCCCCGACCTCTACGAGACCGCCCCCCCATCAAGCAACTGAAGACCTGTTCCGCCGACTCAAGAATGTGTCTGCTGATGTCGAGGAAGCCATCGAAGCCGTCCGCGTTGTACGCGCTCGTTCCGGGTGACTGCACGGGTCAGGCGCGCACGACCCGCTTGGTGTAGCGATGGATCTCGACCGGCAGTGTGCCCTCGCCCGCGACCGCCTCGTATGGGTGGGGGCCCTCGTCGTGCCAGCCGTGGCGGGTGTAGAAGTGGCGGGCGCGGGTGTTGCCGGGGACTACTGCTAGCCAGATTTCTTCGTGGCCGGCTTTTGCCAGGTGTTCCTCTGCCGCCGTGAGGAGTTGGGCGGCGAGGCCCGTGCCGCGGTGGGCGCGGTCGACGAAGATCTGCTCGAGCTCCGCGCCATCGGTCATGAAGAAGCCGGCTACGGTGCCGTCCACCTCGATGAGGATCGTGTCGCCGACGCGCTCTCCCGCGCGCGTGCGGAAGGACTCCTCCGTCCTGGCCGCGGCCAGTTCGGCGTCGACGTGGTCGCGCATGCCGTCGTCCCAGCCCTCGCGCCAGATGGTGGCGACGGCAGGGGCGTCGGCCGGGCGGGCGGGGCGCAGGACGGGTGCGGCCACGGTGGTTGCCTCCTGAGGGTTGTTACGTCGTCAGCTGACGCCGCGGTCGCGGCCCGCCCAGTATGGCTGCCGGAGCTTGAACTTCTGGATCTTGCCGGTGGCGGTGCGCGGGATGGCGTCGCGGAATTCGACCGAGGTGGGGGCCTTGTAGCGGGCCAGCCGTTCCTTGCAGTGCGCGATCAGCTCCGCCTCGTCGACCGCGTCCGCATCGCCGTCCGCCGCGAGGACCACCAGCGCCTTGATGGTCTCGCCCCACTTCTCGTCCGGCACGCCGATCACCGCGACCTCGGCGACCGCCGGGTGGCTGAAGAGCACGTCCTCGACCTCGATCGACGACACGTTCTCGCCACCGGTGATGATCACGTCCTTCTTCCGGTCGGAGATCGTCAGATGGCCGTCGCCGGGGTCGAGCGTGCCGCCGTCGCCCGTGTGGAACCAGCCGTCCTCCAGCGCCGCCGCCGTCTCCTCGGGCTTCTCCCAGTAGCCGTCGAGCACGACATTCGAGCGCGCGAGCACCTCCCCGGACTCGGCGACCTTCAGCTTGACGCCGAGCGCCGGCAGCCCGGCCCGGGAGAGCTTGCGGGCGCGCTCCTCCGCCGGGAGGTGGTCGTCGGCCGGCTGCGTGCGGTTGAAGGTGAGCAGCGGCGAGGTCTCGGTCAGGCCGTAGATCTGCATGAACTGCCAGCCCAGCTCCTCCTCGACCCGCTGGATGGTCTTGCTCGGCGGCGGCGCGCCCGCGCACACGACCCGTACCTGATCGCGCCCGGGGATCTCGCCCTGCCAGGACGCGGCCGCGTCCAGCACGGTGTTCCACACCGCGGGCGCCCCGCACATCAGCGTCACGCCGTGCTCGTCCACCCGGCGCAGGATCTCGGCGCCGTCGACCTTGCGCAGCGCGACCTGCTTGACGCCGAGGCCCGCCATCACGAAGGGCATGCCCCACCCGTTGCAGTGGAACATCGGCAGCGTGTGCATGTAGACATCGCGCTCCCAGGCCCGCGTGTGCAGGCCGAAGGTCAGGCCGTTGACCCAGATGTTGCGGTGGGTCAGCTGCACGCCCTTCGGCCTGGCGGTGGTCCCCGAGGTGTAGTTGATCGTCGCGGTGGCGTCCTCGTCGGGGTGCGACCAGGGGCGCGGCTGCACGCCGAAGCGCATCAGCTCGGTCTCGGTCTGCTCGCCGAGTACGAAGCGGTGCCGGGCCTTGACCCCGGACAGCGCGTCGTCCAGCTCGGGGTCCACGAGCAGCACCGAGGCGCCGCTCTGCTGCACGACGTACTGCACCTCGTCGGGCTGCAGCCGGAAGTTCACCGGTACGGCGATCCGCCCGCTCATCGGCACCGCGAAGAGCAGCTCCAGCAGCCGCGCCGAGTTGTGCGACACGACGGCGACCCGCTCGCCCTCCCGCACCCCCAGCGCGTCGAGCCCGGCCTGCCAGGCCCGCACCCGTTCGCCCAGCCGTCCGTACGTCGAATCCGGTACGGGCGGCGCCGGTTGCAGCGGCTCGTCGATCACTCCGGGGCTGCGGGCGAAGCCCAGCTCCGCCCGCTCCAGGAAGTCGGTGATCGTCATCGGAACCCGCATCAGAACTCCCCTACGCCGTGTCCGCTGCCGCCACTCCGCAGCATCGTGCGACGGCGGCCACCTCATCGGCTACCCCCGAACAGGGGTGGATCAACGGGCAGTCGGCTCCGGCGGCGCGGATTCCAGCAGCTCCTTCGCCGCCCGGTGGCTGAGCGGGGCGCCCTTGCGGGCGATCCGCCGGATGCCGGGCGCCAGGGCGCGGCCGGGGCCGCGCCCCTCGAGTTCGAGTCCGAACGTCACCCGGGAGGCGGCGCCGTCGCGCAGCGGCTCGACGTCGATGGTGGCATGCGCCCGTACGGGCCCGTCGATGCCGCGGCAGGCCCAGGCGTGCGGCGGCCGGCACTCGGTGATCCGCTGCGTACCGATGCGCTCCGAGCGCCCGACCCGGCGCGTCGTCGTGAACCGGACGTCGACGGCCGGCTCGGCATCCGCCTCCATGCGCACGCTCACCACATCGCGCTGCCACTCGGGGAAGCGCCGCGGGTCGGTGACGTAAGCGAAGACCACCTCGGGCGGCCGGTCGATCTCGATGGTGTTGACGATGGGGGGCATCGCTTCTCCTCCTCCACGGTCAGGTCGGCTCTACGTGGATGACGGATCGCGGCGAGGGGATGTGACCGGCGAGCCGTTCCGCACCCCGGAAACCCGCGCTGAGCTGGTGGGATAGCAGGGTCGGCCACCCCCGCTTACGGTGGGATCATGCGCGTGCGACACCTCGCGGCCTGCGCCTTCGCGCCGGTCCTCGTGGCCGGGCCGCTGCCCGCCGGGGCGGCGGGCGCCGCGGACGGCGTGAGCCAGTTTTCGTTCGGCAAGGCCGACCGTAGCCAGGCGCTGGCCTACTGGACGCCCGAGCGGATCAGGAAGGCCGACTCCGCCGCCAACGAAGGTGCCACGCCGCGCGGCCAACACCCCTGGAAGGGCCCGGAGATGAAGACGGTCGGCCGGCTCTTCTTCGTCAACGACAAGGGCGAGGACACCTGGTGCACCGCCACCTCCGTGTCCGCGCGCAACCGCTCCGTGGCGCTGACCGCCGCCCACTGCGTGCAGGTCCCTGCCTCGCCCGGCAACCACCACGTCTCCATGGTCTTCGTCCCCGGCTACCACAAGGGCGCCCGCCCGTACGGCACCTATGCCGTCCGCGCCGTCACGATGCCGCGCTCATGGGAGCAGGACGCGAAGACGGATGTCGCCGCGCTGGTGCTCGATACGCACAAGGGGCGCCGGCTCGCGGACGCGGTCGGCGCGCAGCAGGTCGCCTTCCCCGGCAGACCGGCCGGCCGGGTCACGGTCTTCGGTTACCCGGACTCCCGCCCGGAGCAGGGCGAGCAGCTGGTCTCCTGCGACGCGGTCGCGAAGGCCGGCGCCGGACACACCCAGTCGGTCGCCTGCGGAGTCGCCGGCGGCGCGAGCGGCGGCCCCTGGCTGGCGCACTTCGACGCCAGGACCGGCAAGGGCACGGTGGCCGGGCTGACCAGCTTCGGCGATACGGCCACGAACAGCAGGACCACCTCGGCGGAACTGCTCGGGCCGGCCGCCGAGCGGGTCTACGAGCGCGCGCAGGGGCTATGAGCCCCTGCGCCGCGCCGCATCAGCCCCACTGGCCCGGTACGTAGTCGCCGCCGGGGTTCTGCAGCATGACATTGCCGCGGTTGAAGGCGTTGATGACGGCGATCGCGGCCACGAGGGCGCCGAGCTGCTCCTCGTCGTAGTGCTTGGCCGCGCGGTCCCACACCTCGTCCGGGACACCGCCGGCCCCGTCGGCGATACGGGTGCCTTCCTCGGCCAGCTCCAGCGCGGCGCGCTCGGCCTCGGTGAAGACCTTGGCCTCGCGCCAGCCCGCGACCATGTTCAGGCGCTCCCAGGTCTCGCCGCCGGCGACGGCGTCCTTGGCGTGCATGTCGATGCAGACCGAGCAGCTGTTGATCTGGCTGACGCGCAGCAGCACCAGCTCCACCGTCTGCCCCGGCAGCTCGGTGCCGGCGAGGGACTTGCTCGCGGCGATGATGTGCTTGAAGGCCTTGCTCAGGGCGGCGTTTCCAAAGAGGTCCAGACGCGGTTCCATGATCTGCTCCAGTGTCGTCGTTTGCGGTGACACCCCTAAGACGACGCTGCTCCGCACCGTGTGACACGGGGCAGATGTGACCTGGGTCTCGCTAGATCCTGGCGGTGAGATAGGCCCGCTCCGCCGCGTTCTCCGTGAGCCCGGCGGCGCGCTGATACGCCTCCGCCGCCTCGCCGGCGCGGCCGAGCCGGCGCAGCAGATCGGCCCGTACGGCGTGCAGCACGTAGTACGTATCGAGGTCCCCGGCCAGCGCGTCGACCAGCGCGAGCGCGGGCTCAGGCCCCTCGGTCTCGGCCACCGCCACCGCCCGGTTCAGCGCCACCACGGAGCTCGGCGCGAGCGCCATCAGCTGGTCGTAGAGCCGCACGATCTGCCGCCAGTCGGTCTCCGCCGCGACCGCGGCATCGCTGTGCACCGCGTTGATCGCCGCCTGGATCTGATACGGGCCCGGTCGCCCCCGCCTGAGGCACCGGCGGACCAGCTCCTGGCCCTCGGCGATCAGCGCGCGGTCCCAGCGCGACCGGTCCTGCTCGGCGAGCGGGACGAGGGTGCCGCCGGCGCCGGTACGGGCCGGGCGGCGGGACGCGGTCAGCAGCATCAGCGCGAGCAGGCCGACCGCCTCCGGCTCGTCCGGCATCAGCTCGACCAGCAGCCGGCCCAGGCGGACGGCCTCGTCGCACAGGTCGTCGCGGACCAGCTCGCTGCCGGCGGAGGCGGCGTAGCCCTCGTTGAAGACGAGGTAGAGCACCGCCAGCACGCCGCGCAGCCGGTCCGGCAGATCGGCCTCGCGCGGCACCCGGTACGGGATGCCGGCGTCGCGGATCTTGCGCTTGGCGCGGACCAGCCGCTGCGCCATCGTCGGCTCCGGCACCAGGAAGGCGCGGGCGATCTCGGCGGTGGTGAGGCCGCCGAGGAGGCGGAGGGTGAGGGCAACGCGGGCGGCGGGGGCGAGGGACGGATGGCAGCAGGTGAAGATCAGGCGGAGCCGGTCGTCGCGCACGGGGCCCTCCTCGTACGGCTCGTCCTCCTGGGCGTGCAGCAGGGCGGCCTGGGCGTGCTTGTCGGCGCGGGCCGCCTCGCGGCGCAGTCGGTCGATGGCGCGGTTACGGGCGGTGGTGATGATCCAGCCGGCCGGGCTGGGCGGGGCACCGGCATCGGGCCAGCGCTTGACCGCTTCCGCGAAGGCGTCCTGGACCGCCTCCTCGGCGAGGTCTATGTCGCCGAGGACGCGGACCAGGACGGCGACGGCGCGCCCGTACTCCTCCCGGAAGACGCGCTCGATCTCCGTGGGCACCTAGCAGGTTCCGTGGTGCATCGGCCGCACCTCGATCGGGAGCCCGAGCACGTCGGCGTACTTCCGGCCCCACTCCAGGGCGGCGTCGAGGTCCGGCGCCTGGATGATCGTGAAGCCGCCGAGGTGCTCCTTGCCCTCGGCGTACGGGCCGTCCGTGGTGAGCAGCTCGTCGCCCTGGCGGCGGACCACGGTGGCGGTGTCCGGCGGGAACAGGCCGGCGGCGAAGACCCAGGCACCGGCCTCGCGGATCTCCTTGTTGAGGGCGTCCAGATTCTTCATGATCGGCTCCAGCACCTCGGGCGCCGGCTCGGGGCCGTCGGGCTGGATGATGCTGAGCATGTACTGCTTCATTGTCGGTACTCCTAGGTTGCTCGCCGGCCGCTGACGCCGGCGCTCACCCTCTACACGAACGGCATCACGCGAGATCGACACCCGGCGCCGGAAATTTCCGCCGCCACCTGATCTCACCCTCCTGCCGCTCCCCGGTCGGCGCCAGTCCGGCGGCCGCGGCGACGGCGGCGGAGGCGTGGTGATCGGGGTGGATGTGCGCGATCACCTCGGCGGTCCCGCGCTCCCCGAGCCAGTCGACCACCGCGGGCGCGGCCTCGCGGGCGATGCCGCGACCTTGCCAAGCGGTCCCCACCACCCAGGCGACCTCGGCGACATGGCCGCTGACGGTGGCCTGGGCGTATCCGGTCAGGCACGCCTCGTCGCGGAGTCGCAGCACCCAGTTGTGCCAGGTCACGCCGGGTTCGGGGGAGCCCGCGGCGAGGCGTTCGTAACGGGCGGCGAGGTCCTCAAGCGCGGCCGGCTCCCCGCCGGTGTAGCGGTGCAGGGCCGGGTCGGCGAGCACGCCCGCCATCTCAGGGGCATGGTCCGGGTGAAGCGGCAGCAGGTCGAGCCGGGCGGTGCGCAGGCGCGGCGTCACCGGTGGCTGACGACGTTGACGACCTTGCCGTCCGGGTCGCGGACGAAGAAGCGGCGCACGCCCCACTCCTCGTCCGTGATCGGATGCACGATCTCGGCGCCGGTTTCCCGCACCGCCGCGTAGACGGCGTCGACGTCCTCGACCTCGACGCTCATGTCCGGGTTCTCGGGTGCGGTCGCGTCCTTGCCGATGAGGATGACCTGCGCGGTCGGGTTCGACGGCGAGACGAGGTTGATCACCCAGCCGAGGTTCATCTCCTCGCGGAAGCCGAGGAGCTGGTAAAAGGCGCTGCTGGCGGCCATGTCGGCGGGGCTCAGGTCCGGTACGGCACGGTGAACGGTCATGCCGCGGACGCTAACAGCGGGCGATCCGGCGGGCTTGGACAAATCAGCCGTCCGTCGCCCGCAGCCGCCACAGCGACGTCACCTCGGCGCCCCGCGCCGCGTGCAGCGGGTCGTCCGGGTCGGTGGCGCGCGGGTGCCGGGGACGGGTGTCGAGGCGGTCCGTGACCGTCAGCCCCGCCGCCGCGATCCAGCCGAGCAGCTCGTCGCGCGAGCGCAGGCCGAGGTGTTCGGCCAGGTCGGAGACGATCAGCCAGCCTTCGCCGGCCGGCTCCAGGTGGTCCGCGAGGCCGTCGAGGAAGCCGCGGAGCATGCGGCTGCCCGGGTCGTAGACGGCGTACTCGAGCGTCGAGGTCGGCTTGGCGGGGAGCCAGGGCGGATTGCAGACGGCGAGCGGGGCGCGGCCTTCAGGGAAGAGGTCGGCGCGGACCGGCTCGACCTGGTCGCCGTAGCCGAGGCGGTCCGCGTTGGCGCGGGCGCAGGCCAGCGCGCGGTCGTTGAGGTCGGTGGCGACGATGCGGCGGACGCCGCGCCGGGCCAGGACGGCGGCGAGCACGCCGGTGCCCGTACCGACGTCGAAGGCGAGCCGCTCGGCGCCCGGCGGCAGCGGGGCCTCGGCGACGAGGTCGGCGTATTCGCCGCGGACCGGCGCGAAGACGCCGTAGTGCGGGTGGATCCGCTCCCCGCCGAGCGCCGGTACCTCGACGCCGCGCTGCTGCCACTGGTGCGCGCCCAGGACGCCGAGGAGGTCGCGGAGCGCGACGGCGGCGGGCTCGTCGCCGGGGTACGGGCCGTATGCCTCGGTGCAGGCGGCGGCCACGTCAGGGGCGCGGTTGAGCGGGACGTCGTAGCCCGGCTGCAGGGGCACGAGGAGCATGCCGAGGATGCGGGCGCGGTGGCCCTGCTCCTGGCGGTGGCGGTGAAAGGCTGCGGCGGGATCGGCGGCGTGGTCGGCGGCCGGGCCGGCCGGCTCCTTGCCGCGCCGCCGCGACCCGCGCTTGTCCAGCCGGCGCCCCAGCGCGGCGAGCAGCTGCCGCGCCCCGTGGTAGTCGCCGCGCCAGAGCACGGCGGTCCCCTCGCAGGCGAGCTTGTACGCGACGGCGGCCGGCATCCGGTCGTCGCCGGGCTCGACGCGGCGCGGCGGCGGAGCGCCGGTCGCGGACAGCCAGCGGGCGGTGTGAGGACGGTCGTCCTCGGTCCAGGTCAGGACGGTGTGGTCGGGCACCCGGCCATCATCCCCGACCGCGCCTCACAGGTCGTACGCCACCGGGTGCAGCGGCTCGTACAGCCCCACCTCTCCCCCGCCCGGCAGCCGCAGCGACGTCAGCCGCCCCCAGCCCTGATCGCTCACCTGCGCGGTGAACTCCACGCCCTTGGCGCTCAGCTCGGCGACGGTCGCCTCGACGTCGTCGCACATGAAGTACAGCTGGTGCTGCGGATCACCATCCGTCGGATGGACGGCCACCTCCGCCGGCGGCAGCTTGAAGATCAGCCAGCCGCCGCCCGCGTCCACATTCTTCGCGCCCAGCACGTCGCGCAGAAAGACCCGGTCCGCCTCGGCATCGCGGCTGTAGAGAATGACGTGCGCTCCATTGATCATGCCGCCGAGCCTATTCCTCCGGCCCCCACAGCTCAGGGAAGAGCCGGTTGCCGAGCCGGGCCCGCAGGTGGGCGACGCCGCTCGTGCCGCCGGTGCCCGCCGCGGCACCGATCTGCCGCCCCGCCACGGTCACGTGCAGATCCCGCCACGCGCCCCAGCCGCGGTCGAAGCCGAGCAGCGCCTCCGCGACCGCGCCGGCGCCGGGCAGCTCGCGCACCTTCAGATAGCCGTCCCATACGGACGGCTCTGCCAGCCGCCGCTCCAGCCGGCCCCGCTCGGCCGCGCTCGGCCAGTCCAGCCCCAGCACCCGCCCGGCGCCCCGGCGCCCGCACAGCGCCTCGATCTCGTGGAACTGCGCCGACTGCGCCCCGCTCGACTCCCCCAGCAGCCCGCGGAACTCCGCGAACGCGGCGGGCGGCATGGTGTCGAGCACGTCGAGGGTGCCGCGCAGCGCCCCGGTGATCGCGGTGCAGCGCCGCAGCCGGTCGGCCGGGGTGCGTAGCTCCCCGGCGAGCAGCCGGTCGCGGGCGTCGGCGAGCTCGGTGAGCAGCTGCCGGAACCACAGCTCGTGCACCTGGTGCGCGGCGATGAAGAGATGCTCGTCGTGGGTGGCGGACAGCGGCGCGTGCTGGGCGAGGAGCTGCGGGAGGCGGGCGTAATCCCCGTAGGTTCGGTCTCCGTGCATGGCACCGACCCTGCCCGGCCGGAACGCCCCGGAACAGGGCCAATGCGTCGCGCCGTACGGGGACCACCTCGCCGCCGGGCCCCGCCCCGTCTCGCATGCCGGAATCCGGCGACGCGGCGGGTGGGACGCCCGTACCGTCGGCACCGGACGGCCCTGCCGACCGCCCGACCTCACCGCGAAGGAACCGACATGACGCAGCCCCTGCTGTACGTCCCCGTTCACTCCGGGCCCGGCGGCGGTTGCGCGATGCGAATGTTCCGTACGCCCCTGGGGACGCGGACCGCGGTGGCCTTCACCAGCGAGATGGCCTTGAGCCGGGTGCTCGGGCCCGCCCAGCCGTGGATCCGGCTCGGCGAGGCGGCGCTGCGCGCGATGGCGCTGCCGCTGGGCGCGGACCGGATCACGGTCGACCCGCTGCTGACCGCCCGCCGTCCCCGGCCGGTCTCCCCGGCCGCGCCGCCGGAGTCCGCGAAACGGCCGGTCGTCGCCTGCTGACGGCGGCATTCCGCCGGTAAAGCTGCGGGGTATGGAATCAACCTCCGGTATTTCCCCGTTCCTTCGGCGCAAGCTCGCCCGCCGCTTCCAGACCTACGACACGGACCGCGACGGCTATGTCGACCGCACCGACTTCCAGTCCGCCTGCGACCGGCTCGGCACCGCCTTCGGCCTCGGCCCCGACTCCGCCGAGCTGAAGCATCTGCGGGAGCTCAGCGACGGCCTGTGGCAGCACCTGGCGCGGGCGGCGGACACGAACGCCGACGGGCGCATCGACCTGGGCGAGTACCAGGCCGCGTTCGCCGCCGGGCTGCTGGTCACGCCGGACTCCTTCGACGCCGGCTATGTGCCCTTCCTCGACGCCCTGATGGACATCGCCGACACCGACGGCGACGGTCGGCTCACCCGCGACGAACAGGTCCGCTGGACCGGCGCCCTGATGAGCCTCCCGGAGCCGGACGCCCGCGAGGTCTTCGGCCGGCTCGACCGCGACGCGGACGGCCTGATCACCCGCGACGACATGCTGGAGGCGATCCGCGAGTTCTACTTCAGCGAGGACCCGGCGTCGACGGGCGTCTGGCTGCTCGGCCCGCTGGACGCGGACTGATCGATTCAGGCCTGCGCGATGCGTACGCCGCCCCCCGGCGCCGCCGGCTCCAGCACCCGCGCCGCCTCCGCCTCGACCGCGTCGCGCTCGGCGCGGCTCAGCGGCGTGAACGGCTCCACGACCATCGTGCCCTCCTCGACCCGCCAGATCCCGCGCAGGAAGCCGTCGACCAGGAAGACGCAGTACGCGCTGTTGCCCTGCCAGGTGCGGCCGCGGAACTCCGGCGGGACGACGCGCGTCCGGTCGGCGTGCGAGAGGAGCACGTTGTCGTATTCGGGGAGGAAGCGCGGCGGCGCCGGGACGTCCGGGCCGGGGCGCGGGGCGTCCGGCAGGTCGAAGAGCTCGACCCCTGACGGGTCGCGGAAGGTGCGGAGTTCGCCCCGCAGCCGCTCGAAGGCCGGGCGCAGCCGCGTCACGCCCGCCCAGGTCTGCATGTCCTTCACCGAGGCCGGGCCGAAGGCGGCGAGATAGCGGCGGACCAGGGCGTCGACGTCCGGTTCCGCGACCGCCGCCATGTCCCGCCCCACCCACGATCGCAGCGTGGCCAGCGCCACCTGCCCGCCTTGGCCCCACAGCCCGCGCGGCGTCGTCTGCACCAGCGGCAGCAGCACCCGGGCCGCGATCTTCAGCGCGAGCCGGTCGGCGTCCGGCCACTCCTGCGCCAGCTCCTCCCCCAGCACCTTCAGCGGCATCCCGGCGCCCGTGCACCGCTCGGCCGCCAGCGCCACCACCCGGTCGAGGTCCACGCCGTCGAGCCCCTTGCGGAACATCTTCAGCTCCCGGTCCAGCGCCGGCTGGCTGAACGGCCGCAGCACCAGGGCGTCTTCGACGCTCATCAGATGAATGGTCGAGCGCATCGCGGGCAGCCGCACCACCTCGCGCCGCTCCAGCAGCCCGGACAGCTCGTCCGGGTCGAAGTCCGCAAGTCGCGCCGCCAGCGCGTGATACGGCGGCTTCGGGTTCTGCGCCTGCAGGCCGAGCAGATGCTCGGTGGCGTCGAGCGCCGGCCGCCGCGCGCGGCGCAGCAGCAGCTGGCGCGCCAGCGTGGCACGGTTCAGCGCGCGGGTACTCAGGACCTCTTGCCCGGCTGCCGTCTTCGTCATGCGTCAAAGGTACGGGCGATTGCGGACAGTTCCGGTCCGCAAGTCACCGGCATGGCGGGCCGGATGGCCGGGATCCCCTTTCGGTGAGGCAGGATGCAGTGTCTAATAGCGGGCTCCGCCCGCGGAGCCAGCAGAGACGGACGGGGGCGAGCGTGGGGACAGTCACGGAGAGCCGGGAGGCCGACGAGCGCCCGGACGCCCCGCGCGGAGCCGCCGCCGCGCTGCGCGCCGGGGTCCGGCCGCCCCGCGGAAAGGTGCGGCTGACCATGGCGATCGTGGCCTCCCTGGTGCTGATCGCGGTATGCATTCCGCTCGCGGTACGGGCCGCGGACGCCGACGGCGTCACCCCGATACCGCAAGTGATCTCCTTCATGCCGTGGTTCCTGCTGCCGGCCGGCTTCGGACTGCTGATGGCGGCGCTGGCCCGGTGGCCGCTCGGCGTGGCATGGGCACTGCTGACGCTGGCCTGCACGGCGTGGTTCATGCGCCCGTACGAGACGGCCGCCGACGCGCCGTCGGGTCCGGTGGCGGCGCGCATCACGCTGCTGTCGTCCAACCTGAAGTTCGGCAATGCCACCGACGGGCTGCTGGCGGCCCTGCGCGAGCACAAGCCCGATCTCGTATCGGTGCAGGAGTGCGACGCCCGCTGCGCCGCCGCGCTGCGCACGCCGGAACTGCGCGAGGCGTATCCGTACCGGGTGATCGCCGACGGCAATCCGTCGGAGGGCTCGGCGCTGCTGAGCAAGTTCCCGCTGGCCAAGGGCCCGACGATCCCCAGCGAGCTGAAGATGCCCGGCGGCACCGCCGAGATCGCCGGCCAGCGGGTCCGGATCCAGGTCGCGCACCCGCTGCCGCCGCTGCCCGAGCGCGCGTACATGAACGGCTGGCGCACCGAGCTGGAGCGGCTGCGGGACTTCGCCGCGGACGCCGGGAACGGGCCGCTGATCATCGCCGGCGACTTCAACTCCTCCCAGGACCATGCCGCGTTCCGCCGGATCCTGGACACCGGCCTGCGCGACAGCGCCCTGCTGCTGGACCGTTCCCGGACCCCGACCTGGCCGCAGCGCACCGCGCCGGCGTTCGGCGCGCAGATCGACCACGTGCTGGTCGGCGACCGCCTGGCGCCGACCGCGATCCGCTTCCTCGACCTCGCACACACCGACCACCGCTCGGTGCTGGTGGAGCTGGACCTGCACGAACGCCGGGACACCGCCCCGGCTGCCAACTGAAGAAACCGAAGGAGAACCACAGATGCCCGTACGGGACGAACCGGTCGGCGGCTTCCTCGAGCAGCTCGCCGCCCGGGTGCCCGCCCCCGGCGGCGGGGCCGCCGCCGCGGTGCACGCGGCGCACGCGGCCGCGCTGCTCGCGATGGTCGCGCGCTACTCCTCCGGCGAGAAGTACGCGGAGCATGCCGCCGCCATCGGCCGGATCACCGAGGAGGCCGACCGGCTGCGGGAAGAGGCGCTGCGGCTCGCCGACGACGACGTGACGGCCTTCTCGGCGGTGACGCGGGCGTACGGGATGCCGAAGGGCGAGGACGGCGAGAACGCCGAGGCGGAGAAGGCGTCCCGCTCCGCCGCCATCGCCACCGCGCTGGCCGGCGCGGCGCGGCCGCCCGCCGAGGTGATCGCCACCGCCCGGCGGGCGGTGGAGCTGGCCGAAGAGCTGCTTGCGGAGCCGGGCCGGGCGAACCGTAATGTGATCACCGACGTGGCCGCGGCCGCCGAGGCGGCCCGCGCGGCGGCCACGACGGCGCAGGTCAATGTCGAGGTCAATCTCTCCGGCATCCGGGACGAGTCGCTGCGCGCCACGCTGGCCGCCGCGGCCGCCGGGGTGAAGGAGATCGCGGCGCGGGCGGAGGAGATCACGGCCGCGGTACGGAAGGAGATCAACGCATGACGGGGGCGGCAGCCAAGACCGCACGGGCGGACGCACCGACGCTGTCGGTGCGCGGGAACGGGACCAGGGAGCTGTCCGGGCGCGAGTTCGCGGCGCAGCTGCGCCTCGAGGTCGGCGCCCGCGCCACCGAGCTGACCGCGGCCGGGACGCCGCCGCGGCTCGCGGTGGTGGTGGCGACCGCGGACGACTCCAGCGCCTGGTACGTACGCTCCATCAAGCGGGCCGCGGAGCAGGCGGGCATCGCCTGCGACATCCGCGACCTGGGCGCGGACGCCACCCCCGGCGCGATCCGCGCCGAACTCACCGCGCTGGGCGCCGATCCGGCCGTCCACGGCATCATCCTGCAGACCCCACTCCCGGACGGGCTGGCGCTGCAGGACCTGGCGGACGCGATCCCGCCGGCGAAGGACATCGACGGCGCGAACCCGCTCTCGCTCGGCCGCCTCGTCACGGGCCTGCCGGCGTACGCGCCCGCGACCGCCGCCGCGGTGGTGGCGCTGCTCGAGCACCACAAGGTCGAGCTCAACGGCCGGTACGTCGCGGTCATCGGCCGCTCGTCGGTGGTCGGCAAGCCGCTCGCCCACCTGCTGCTCGACCGCAACGCCACGGTGACGGTGTGCCATTCGCGCACCCGCGACCTGGCGGCCCTCACCTCGGCGGCGGACGTGGTCGTCGCGGCGGTGGGCCGGGCCGGTCTGGTACGGGCGGAGCACGTCCGCGACGGCGCCGTGGTCATCGACGTCGGCACGAACCCGACCGCCGACGGCGGCCTGGCCGGCGACGCCGACGCCGCCTCGGTGGCCACCCGCGCCTCGGCCCTGACCCCGGTCCCGGGCGGCGTCGGCCCGGTCACGACGGCACTGCTGCTACGGCACACGGTGCAGGCGGCGGAGCGCGCCCGGGAGTAGGGCCTGTCTTTCGGATCTTGCCGGGTCCCACGCCGCCCGGCACGCACCCTCGCCGCACGCCGCCCCCGGACCGGTGGCTCCGCCACAGGACCGGGGACAGCGCACGCCGAGGCCACGCACCGAACGACGCTCCCATGCCCACAGCCAGTCCGTACGCCGACCCGCTCGCGGCACCGCCCCGTGCTCGCCGACAAGATCCGAAAGACAGGCCCTGCCGGGCGCGGCTGCCGTCAACGGGAGTAGCTGGAGGCCGGGTTCGTCAGCAGGGCGCGGGCGGTCCCGGTCTGCAGGGCGGTGAGGCCGTGGAGCACCGGTACGGCGGTCAGGGCCAGTACGACGCCGATGCCGGTGTGGAAGCCGATGTCGGCGGCGCGCGAGGAGATGCCGAACATCAAGTCCAGCAGCCCGCCCTCGCCGCCGTCCCGCGGGAGCGCCCAGGACCAGGTGATGTACAGCAGCTCGCCGACGGCGCCCAGCGTCCAGGTGAGGGCGAGGCTGAAGGACACGACGCGCAGCGGGAAGGCGACCAGCATGTGGCCGAGGTCGCGCCACGACTGCGGGTCCTTCAGGGCGCTCAGCATGCGGCCGAGCCCGCTGCCGGCCGCCTTGCGGTAGCGGGGCTCGGGCACCGGGCGCCCGGTGACGGCCGCGACCCGGGCCCGCTCGCCGCGGGCGAAGAAACGGGCGGCGGCGAGGGCGCCGGCCAGCACCGGCAGCCCGAGCACGACGGCGAAGCTCGCCGCGCCGACGGCCACGCCGGTGACCGCGACCACGAACGCGGCGATGCCGATCGGCAGCCCGGCGAGGAGATAGCCCAGTTCGCGCCAGAAGCGGTCGGCGCGGCCCGAGTGGCTTGCCCGCCCGGTCTCGTACGCGGCGGAGCGGGGGGTCATCTGAGGTGCTGCGGTCATCGAGGTCATGACCACGATCCTCCGCCGCCAGGCCCGCTCACCCCATCCGGCCCACCGGCCGACCGCGAGTGGGGTTAACCCCCCGCTACGCCACCAGCGGCCGCACGTCCTCCGCCACGAAGCGCATGAATCCCGCCGGGTCCGGCTCGTCCGCGGTCGGCTGCAGCACCACCGTGTCCGCCCCGGCCGCCACCAGCCGCTCGATGCCCTTGGCCACCTCGGCCGCGTCGCCCGCGATGCCCATGTCGGCGGTGGGGTCGTGGCCCCAGGCGGCGAGTTCGCGGTGCAGCCGCTCGGTGGCGTCGGGGCCGGTGGCGGCGTGCACGTACACGGTGAAGTGGTGCGGTCCGGTACGGCCGGCCGCCGCCCGCGCCTCGTTGATCAGCTCGACGGCCCGGCCCACCCGCTCCACCGTGAGGTCGGCGTCGAGGATCGTGCCGTCGGCGGCCTCGCCTGTCAGCTTCAGGGTGCGCGGCCCGGTGCCGCCCGCGTAGATGCGCGTCGGCGTGGCCGGCGGCCAGTCCAGCTGGACGCCGTCGAGCCGGACGTAGCGCCCCTCGCGGCTGACCCGCTCACCTGCGAGCAGCGCCCGCAGCCCGTCGAGATACTCGCGCAGCAGCGTCAGCGGCGACTCCGCCCGCGCCCCGACCTGCCCCATCCAGTCCTGCACGCCGTGCCCGACGCCGAGCTGGAAGCGCCCGGGGAAGAGCCGGTCGAGCGTCGCCGTCTCCATCGCGGTGAGGGCGACGTTCCGCAGCGGCACGGGCGTCAGCCCGACCCCGACCCGCAGCCGCTCGCTCCAGGCGAGCGCCGCGGCCGCGGTGGCGAGCCCGCTCTCCAGGAAGCAGTCCTCCCACAGCCACAGCTCCTCGAGCCCGGACTCCTCGGCGGCGCGCACCACCTCGCGCAGCCGCTCGGGCGGGTACTGGGGACGGAATACGGCGCCGAGTGTCGTCATGATCCCCATCCTCACCCGCCGCCGGCGCCCCGGGCAACGACGCACCCGGCTTCGACGCCCAGCTCGTGTGCGTCCCGTACGACGACGAGCCCGGCGTCGTGCAGCACCCGCGCCGCCGCGCCCACCACGCCCGCCTGGGTGACGCCCTTCCACGGCGGCAGTTGATAGAAGGCGAAGAAGCGGCCGCCGGGGGCGAGGACGTCGCGCACCGCGCGGGCGGCGGTCACGTCGGCGGTGAGCAGCTGCACGCTGAAGGAGTACACGGCGTCGTACCGCTCGTCCCCGAGATCGACGGGCCACTCGGCGGTACGGAACTCGGCCCGCCCCGCGGCCACTTCCGCCTCGTTCCGGCGCCCGGCGGCGGCCGTCATCTTCGCCGACCGGTCGACCCCCAGCAGCCGCCCGTCCTCCCCGAGACCCGCCAGCACATGCGACGCGGTCACGCCGTGCCCGCAGCCGACCTCCAGCACCCGGTCCCCGCCCCGCGCCGCGACGACTCCGGCGGCCCACTCATGTCGGTCCATGCTCCCCGAGTATGGCCGCCACCCCGTCGAGATACCGCGCAAGCCCGTACCCGAAAAGCGACTCCACGCCGACGTCTACGCCCGGCCGCCGCCGGACCGCCGCGAAGGCCGGGAAGTCGCCGAGGGCGAACACCGCGCTCAGCGGCCGCTCCTGCGCGTCCAGCCACTCCTCGCCGTCGAGCCCGGTGTCCTGGGCGGCCCGCGCCTCGGTCTCCAGGTCGGCGGCGGCGCCGCGGACGTAGCCGAAGAGGGCGATGGCGGTGTGCAGGCGGGTGTTGTCGTCCAGGCCGAGGCCGTCGAGGGCGGTGAGGGTGAACTCGATGTGCGCCATGCCGCTGGGGATGATCAGCGGCCGGTTCATGTTGATGGTGCGGGGGAGCCAGGGGTGGGCGCGGTAGAGCTGCCACTGGGTGCGGGCGGCGAGCTCCAGCCGGGGCCGCCAGCCCGGCGGCGGGTCGGCGGGCAGCGGCCGTTCGGCGAAGGCGGCTTCGGCCATCCGGGCCTCGAGCTCGCCCTTGCCGCGGAGGTGGCGGTACAGCGACATGGTGGCGACGTCGAGCTCGCTGCCGATGCGGCGCATGGTGAGCGCCGCGAGCCCCTCGGCGTCGGCGATCCGGATCGCGGCGCGCACGATGCGGTCGCGGACCGGGTCGGCGGCGGCGCCACCGCTCGCGGACCGCGGGGGCGCCTGCTGAGCGGCGACCACCGTCCCGACGCCGGGCACGGCCCGTACCAGACCCTCCTGCCGCAGCGCGGCGAGCGCGCGGGTGGCGGTGGCGATGGCGACGCCCCATTCGCGGGTGATCGCGCGGGCGGACGGGACGTGATCGCCGGTCCGCAGCTCGCCGTCGGTGATGCGCTGCCGGATCTCGGCGGCGATGCGGAGATAGGGCGGCGTTCCCGCCATCGTGGCCTCCCCTCCTGTACTAGTACGCCAAGCATGGCGCACTAGTACACCTGTTGCCACTCCGCATGTGCAGGGCCGAGGTTGAGGGGGCCAACGTACGCATCCACCAGCTCCCGGAGGCTCCCATGGACATCCTCATCTCAGGCGCCAGTGTCGCCGGTCCCGCGCTCGCCTACTGGCTGCGCCGCCACGGCTTCAACCCCACCGTCGTCGAGCGCGCCCCGCGGCTGCGCGACGGCGGCTTCGCGGTCGACTTCCGCGGCGAGGCGCTAGACGTGCTCGACCGGATGGGCCTGCTGGAGCAGGTCCGCGCGCTGGATACCGGCATGGGCGATGCCGCGCTGGTCGACGGGGACGGGCGCCGGTACGCCACGCTCCCCGCCGTCGTCTTCGCGGGCGAGCTGGAGATCCTGAAGGGCGACCTGACCCGGCTGCTGTACGAGGCGACGAGCGACGGCACCGAGTACCTCTTCGACGACTCCATCGCCTCCCTGGAGCAGGACGCGGACGGCGTCCACGTCACCTTCGAGCGCTCGGCGCCCCGCACCTTCGACCTGGTCGTCGGCGCCGACGGCCTGCACTCCCGCACCCGGGCGCTGGCCTTCGGCCCGGAGGAGAAGTACCTGCGCCATCTCGGCATCTACAGCGCGATCTTCACCCTCGACAACTACCTCGACCTCCGGCACACCGGACAGCTCTACAGCGTCCCCGGCCGCGCCGCGAACATCTTCAGCGCCCGCGGCAACACCGAGGCCCGCGCCGCCCTGCACTTCGCCTCGGAGCCCCTGGCCTACGACCGCCGCGACCCGGATGCCACGAAGCGCCTGCTGACCGAGCGCTTCGCCGCCGAGGGCTGGGAGGTGCCGCGGCTGCTGCGCGAGCTGGCGGCCGCCGACGACGTGTACTTCGATGCCAACGCCCAGGTGGAGATGGACACTTGGAGCACCGGCCGGGTCGCCCTCCTCGGCGACGCCGGCTACTGCGCCGCGCCGACCTCGGGCCGCGGCACCTCCCAGGCGCTGATCGGCGCGTACGTCCTCGCCGGCGAACTCGCCGCCGCGCGCGGCGATCACACCCGGGCCTTCACCGCGTACGAGCGCGAACTCCGCCCGTACGTCGCCGAGCACCAGCAGGCGGGCCGGAAAGGCGCCGAGCACTTCTTCATGGGCTCCCCCACCCAGGAGATGCTCGACGCCATCGCCGCGCAGGCGGCCGCGGGACCGCGCACCGAGCTGGTGCGGCTGCGCGACTACCGCTGACCGGCCCCGTCAGTCCACCGTCACCACGATCTTCCCGACGTGCTCGTTGGAGTCGAGCAGCCGGTGGGCCTCGACGATGTCGTCCAGCGGGAAGGTCCGGTCGATCACCGGCGCCAGCCAACCGCCGCGCAGCCCGGCCTCCAGGTACGCGCCCGCGCGACGGAGGCGGTCGGGGTGGTCGGTCAGGTACGTGTTGGCGTACGTGAACAGCTCCAGCGGCCACGTGTACGGCAGCGGATTCTCCTCGCCCAGCAGCCAGCCGTAGACGATGAGCAGGCCGCCCGGCGCCAGCGCGGCCGCCGCGGTGTGCAGGAAGCTGCCGCCCAGCGGGTCGAAGACGACGTCGGCGCCGCGGTCGGCCGTCAGCTCCCTGACCCGCTTCAGCACGTCCTCGTCCTCGGTGACGATCACCTCGGCGGCGCCCGCGTCCAGCAGCCGCTGCCGCTTCGCCGCGCGGCGGGTGGTGACGATCGGGACGGCGCCCGCGGTCCGTACCATCTGGATCGCCGCCAGGCCGACGCCGCCCGCGCCCGCGGTGATCAGCACGGTGTCGCCGGGCTGGACCCGGGCGCGGTGGATCAGCGCGCCGTACGCCGTCATGTAGGTGAGCGGGATCGCCGCGGCGGTGACCGGCTCGAGGCCTGCGGGGCGGTGCAGCAGGGCGGTGGCTGCGGGGACCACCGCGTGCTCGCCGTAGACGCCGTGGTCCTCCATCAAGAGGCCGGAGGTGGTGATGACTTCGTCGCCGGGCGCGAAGCCCTCGACCCCTTCGCCCACCGCCTCCACCACGCCCGCGGCCTCGTAGCCGAGCCGGGCCTCCGGGAGCCGGGGCTGGTAGTAGTACGTGCCGGAACGGAGCATCGACTCGGCCCGGTTGAGGCCGAAGGCCTGCACCCGCAGCGCCACCTCGCCCTTGCCGGGGGCGCGCGGCTCGCGGTCGGCCAGCGTGAGCACCTCGGGGCCGCCGAGCTCGTGGAACAGCACTGTCTTCGCCATGGTTGAACGTCCATATCCGTGGTCGCGGCGCCGCGTTCCCGGGCCGGGAAGGCGGCTTGATCACCACTGTCCGGCGGCTCCCGCCCCGGGGACACAGCCGCGCTTGCCAACCCTCCGGAGGATGTGGCCATGGCCGACGAGACCCGCCCGCACCGCGTCGCCCTGCTGGTGAGCGCCCCGCTGTCGACGTTCGACATGGCCGCCGCCACGATGGCCTTCACGCAGGCGAGCACGGCGGACGGACGGCCCGCGTACGAGATCGAGGTGTGCACGGCCCGGCCGGGCACCCTCGCCGGCTATGAAGGCGTCGAGGTGGTCGTACGGGGCGGCCTCGACACCCTCGCCGAGGCAGACACCGTGCTGGTGAGCGGCCACGCCGAGGGTCCCGGCGCCGACGAGACACATGCCGCCCTGCGCGCGGCGGCGGCCCGCGGGGCGCGCCTCGCCTCGCTCTGCGGCGGGGCGGTCACGCTCGCCGAGGCCGGACTGCTGCCGCACGGCTCCGAGGCCGCCGTCAACTGGCGCTTCGCGGACGACTTCCGCCGCCGCTTCCCTGACATCCGGGTGCGTACGGACATCCTCTACACCGAGACCGCCCCCTACATCGGCTCGGGCCACGGCGGCGCCGCCGACCTGTGCTTCGCCCTGATCCGCAACGACTACGGCACGGCCGTGGCCAACGACCTCGGCCGCCGCATCATCGCCGCACCCGCCCGGCACGCCTCGGCCGGGCAGCCCCTTCCGACCGCCGCCCAGGCCCGTTCAGCGCTCTCCCTCGCCGCCACCCGCGCCTGGGCGAGCGCGCACCTCGACGAGCCGCTGACCCTGGCCGCGCTGGCCCGGCACGCCCGCACCAGCGTGCGCACGCTCAGCCGCCGCTGGCAGGAGGAGACCGGCAGCAGCCCACTGCGCTGGGTGCTGCAGCAACGCCTGAACCTGGCCCAGGAGTTGCTGGAGTCCACCGACCTCACGGTGGAGCGGATCGCCCGCCGCACCGGCCTCGGCTCCCCCGACTCCCTCCGCCACCACCTGGTCGCGGCCACCGGCCTGACCCCGACCGGCTACCGGAAGCGCAGCGCTAGTCCTGCTCCCCCGCTCCCGGCGTGATCAGCCCCGTCTCGTACGCGACGATCACCGCCTGGGCGCGGTCGCGGAGGTCGAGCTTGGAGAGGATGCGGGCGACGTGGGTCTTGACCGTGGCCTCGCTCAGGCTGAAGCGGGCGGCGAGTTCGGCGTTGCTGCGGCCGCGGGCGAGGGCGGTGAGGACCTCCAGTTCGCGCGGGGTGAGGGCGGCCAGGTCGGCGTGCGGGGCCGCGGGGCGGTCGGCGCGGGACGCGAAGCGTTCGACCAGGCGGCGGGTGATCGCGGGGGCGAGCAGGGCGTCGCCGGAGCGGACCAGGCGGACGGCGGCGGTGAGGTGTTCGGGGGTGACGTCCTTCAGCAGGAAGCCGCTGGCGCCGGCGGCGAGCGCCGCGTAGACGTACTGGTCGAGGTCGTACGTGGTGAGGATGACGACCCGCGGCGGATCGGCGGCGGCCATGATGCGGCGGGTGGCCTCCAGGCCATCCGTATCCGGCATCCGGATGTCCATCAGCACGACGTCGGGCTGGGTGCGGCGGACCGCCGCCACCGCCTCGTCCCCGTCCGCGGCCTCGCCGACGACGTCGATGCCGTCGGCGGTGAGGATCATGCGGAAGCCGGTGCGGACGAGCGACTGGTCGTCCGCGATCACGACCCGGGGTACCGCGTCGCTCACGTCGTCTCCTGCAATTCCGAGTGCTGCACCGGGATCTCGGCGCGGACCCGGTAGCCGCCGCGCGGGCGGCCGCCCGCCTGGAGCGTACCGCCGTAGACGGCCAGCCGTTCGCGCAGGCCGATCAGTCCGCGCCCGTTCCCGGCGGCGGCCCCGGCCGCGCGGTGGCCGCCGGTGTCGCTCACCTCGACCCGGATCGCGTCGGCCGCGTGCTCGACGCGGACTTCGACCCGCGCGCCCGCGGCGTGCTTCACGGCGTTCGTCAGCGCCTCCTGGACCACCCGGTACGCGGCCAGGTCGACGCCGGCGGGCAGCTCGGCCGCGGGCGTGCCGGTGACCGTCAGCTCGACCGGGACGCCGGCGTCGCGGACCCGGTCGGCGAGGGCGGGGAGGCGGTCGAGGCCGGGCTGCGGGGCGAGTTCCACCGACGCCGCCGGGTCGGGTCCGTTGGCCGCCATCGTGAGCAGTCCCATCGCCTGCCGCAGCTCGGCGAGCGCGGCCCGGCCGCTCGCCTCGACCGCGCGCATCGCCTCGCGGGCCTGTTCCGGCGAGGCGTCGAGCACTTTACGGGCGGCGCCGGCCTGGATGGTCATCACGCTGACGTTGTGGGTGACCACATCGTGCAGCTCCCGGGCGATACGGGCCCGCTCCCGCTCGGCCGCGCGCCGGGCGGCCTGCTCCTGCTCGGCCTGCAGCCGGCGGACCCGCTGCTGCCAGGTGTGCAGGGTGTTGGCGGCGAGGCCGAGCGGCAGCAGGATCAGCAGCGGCAGGAGGCCGGTCGAGACCTGCGGCACGACCCCGTCCCGCGCCACGGTGAACAGCACCGCGGCCGCCCCGACAGCCAGCACCGCGGCCCGGCGGTACGGGCTGTACATCGCGGCGCTGTACGCGGCGATCAGCCAGGCCGCGAAGGCGATGGCGGCGGCGTCCTCGGTGACTTCGCCGACGTGGAAGAGCAGCGCCGCGAACGTCACCGCCCCGAAGGCGGCGAGCGGATAGCGGCGGCGCACCACCAGCGGGAGCGCGATGAGGATCCCCAGCGCCAGCTCCCAGGGCTCCGCCGGAGCGAGCGACGGCGGTGGCAGCGATCCTGGATACCGCAGGTCATCGCCGAGTGGCTCGGGCGGTTCCGGGGGTTCCGGCGGTTCCGCCGGTTCCCGCGGTTCCGCCGGCACCCGCGGTTCCGCCTGCAGCAGCTCCCGGCCACTCGGCTGATGGGCATCGCCCGAGTACGTACGGTCCAGGTCCGCCACCACGATGGCAATGGCCAGCACCGCGGCGAGCACCACGTCCGCCACCCACGCCCAGCGCGACAGCTTCGCGGGCGGACCCGCCGAGCGCAGCAGCGCGGCGGCGGCAGCACGGGGCCGTAGCCAGAGGTCTTTCGCTATCACCGGCTCAGTGTGCCAAGCGGCGGGCCGCCAGGACATCGTCCGGGATGTGCAGGTGTCCGCCGCGGCAGGCGTACATCGCACGGATGACGTCCGGCCGGGTGCGCCGGACACCGTACGCGACTTGCACACCGCGGCCGACGTGCCGGACCCCCGGCGGACCGTACGTTTCGGGCGTTCCGACCACCGAGGCCTGGAGATGCCATGCCGGATCCGCTGATCGATCTGCGCGAAGTGACCAAGACGTACGAGGAGGGGCCGCCCGCCCTGGACGAGGTGAGCCTGGCCGTGCACCCGGGCGAGGCGGTGGCCGTGCTCGGCCCGTCGGGCAGCGGCAAGTCGACGCTGCTGAACCTGATCGCCGGGCTCGACCGGCCGACCGCGGGCAGCGTCACCGTCGACGGGGTGCGGGTGAACGGGCTGAGCGAGCGCGCCTCGGCCAAGTTCCGGCGGGCGTCGGTCGGGATGGTCTTCCAGTTCTTCCACCTGCTGGACGACCTCAACGTCGCCGACAACATCCTGCTGCCGGCCCAGCTGGCCGGCATGCCGCGCGCCGAGGCCCGTGACCGGGCCGCCGAGCTGCTCGGCCACCTCGGCATCGCCCGGCACACCCGCGCCTACCCGGGGCGGCTGTCGGGCGGCGAGCGGCAGCGTGTCGCGGTCGCCCGGGCGCTGATGAACCGGCCGAAGCTGCTGCTGGCCGACGAGCCGACCGGCGCGCTGGACACGGCGTCCGGCGCGGACGTCCAGGCGCTGCTGCGCGACCTCAACGCGGACGGCCAGACCATCGTGCTGGTCACGCACGACATGGCCCTGGCGGCCGGGTGCGCCACCCGTACCGTCGAGCTGCTCGACGGCCGCGTCGCCCGGGACGTGCCGACGGCGGTGGCGTCGTGAGTGCGCTCGGCAAGGTGGTACGCGCCGGGGTGGGCCGGCGGCGGCTGCAGTCGCTGGTGATGGCGCTGACCGCGCTGATATCGGTGGCGGCGGCGGTGCTGGCGATCGGGCTGATCGAGACGTCGCGGGCGCCGTTCGACCGGGCCTTCGGGCGGCAGCAAGGGGCGCATCTGACGGCCGAGTTCGACGGCTCGAAGGCGACCGAGGCGCAGCTCCGGGCGACCGCGGACACCGCCGGCGTGGCGGCCGCGGCCGGCCCGTACCGGGTGGCGAGCGTGCGGGTGCGCATGCCGCAGATGCCCGCCGGAGACGAGGGGCCGGCGCTGACGGTCGCGGGACGCGCGGACCGCGCTCCCGACGTGGACCGGGTCGACCTGGCCAAGGGCCGCTGGGCGAAGGCGGCGGGCGAGATCGTGCTGGACCAGGACGCGGCGGCGGTGGTCCCGATCGGCACCAAGGTGCGGGCGGGCGACGTCGAGCTGGAGGTCGTCGGCATCGCGAAGTCGGCCGGCCGCAGCGCCGACGCCTGGATGGTCCCGGCCCAGCTGGCCGAGCTCGACCAGGGCCGCGCGCCCGCGTACCAGATGCTCTACCGCCTCGACGACGCCGGCAGCCGCGCGGACATCAGCCGCGGCCGGGCCGCCGTCGCCGGCGCTCTCCCGGCGAAGGCCGTCACCGGCACGCAGTCGTACCTCACCGTGAAGCAGGACGTGGACAGCGAAGCCGCCGTGTACGTGCCCTTCCTGACCGCCTTCGCCGTCATCGGACTCGGCCTCTCCGTCCTGGTCGTCGCCGTGGTGGTGAGCGGCGCGGTGACGGCGGCGACCCGGCGGATCGGGGTGCTGAAGGCGCTCGGCTTCACCCCGGTGCAGGTGGGCCGGGCGTATGTGGCGCAGGCGGTGCTGCCGGCGGTGGTCGGCGTGGTGCTGGGCGCCGTCACGGCCAACCTGCTCGGCGCGCTGCTGACCGACGAGGTGGCGGCCACCTACGGCGTCGGCACCGCGCTGATCCCGCTGTGGGTGGACCTCGCGGTCCCGGCGGCGGTGCTGGCGCTGATCGCCGTGACCGCGCTGGTCCCGGCGCTACGGGCGGGCCGGCTCCGCTCGACGCAGGCGCTGACGGTGGGGCGGGCGCCGTCCCCCGGCCGGGCGCTGCTGGTACGCCGGCTGCTGGGCCGGCTGCCGGTGTCCCGCCCGGTCGGCCTCGGTCTCGCCCACCCCTTCGCCCGCCCGGCGCGTACGGCGACGCTTGCCGCCGCGGTCGCCTTCGGCGCGCTGGCCGTCACCTTCGCCGTGGGCCTGAACAGCTCGCTGGCGGCCATCCAGGCCGACCGGCAGCGCACCTCGGCCGGAGACGTGCTGGTGCAGTCGGGCCCGGGCGGCGGGCCCGGCGAACACGTGCCCGCCCCCGGCGCCGAGCCGCAGAAGCCGGCCGACCCCGCCAAGGTGGCGGCCGCGGTCCGCAAAGCCCCCGGGACGAAGAGCTACTTCGGCATCGCCCGCACCGAGGTCCGGGTTCCGGGCGCCACGGGCCGTACGACCGCGATCGGCTACGCGGGGGACGCGCGCTCGGGCGCGTACCGGATGATCGACGGCCGCTGGTTCCGCGGCGAGGGTGAGGTGGTCGTCGCCTCCCGGCTGCTGCAGGCCATGGACGCGGAGGTCGGCGACACGGTCACCCTGACCGACAAGGGCCGGACGGTCGAACTGCGCATCGTCGGCGAGGCGTTCGTCCTCGACGACGACGGGATGGCCGTGGTGATGGACCAGGCGGACCAGCGCCGGCTGACGCCGGGCACCCGGTCCAGCGAGTACCACGTGACGCTGCGGTCGGGCAGCGACGCGGATGCCTACGTCGCCGCGATCAACGATCGGTTCGGGTCGCAGGGGGTGCATGCGGTGAAGGGCGATTCGGCCGGCATCCGCTCCAGCTCGATCATCGCGATGCAGGCGATGATCTCGCTGCTGGCGGCGATGCTGGTGGCGGTCGCCTGCCTGGGGGTGCTGAACACGGTCGTGCTCGACACCCGCGAACGGCTGCACGACCTGGGCGTGTTCAAGGCGCTGGGGATGAGCCCGCGGCAGACCGTGTCGATGGTCCTGGTGTCGGTGGCGGCGGTCGGCCTGGTGGCCGGCGCGCCGGGGACCTTGCTGGGCGTGGCGCTGCACCACTGGGTGACGCCGGAGATGGGCGCCACGGCCGGCACCCGCCTCCCGGACGCGACGATCGACGTCTACGACGCGTCCTTGCTGGCCCTCCTGGCCGCCGGCGGCCTGGTCATCGCGACGCTGGGCGCGCTGCTGCCCGCTTCCTGGGCGGCGAAGTCCGGCACGGCGAAGGCGCTGCGTACGGAGTGAATCGGCGTGTGCGCCCCGATCAGGGGCGCGCACGTCCCGCCGCGGCGCAGCGCGACGATCTCGGCCGCGATGGAGAGCGCGACCTCCTCGGGCGTACGGGCCCCGAGGTGCAGGCCGATCGGCGAGCGCAGCCGGCCGAGCTGCGCCTCGGTGACGCCGGCCTCGCGCAGCCGCGCGTTGCGGTCCTCGTGGGTCCGCCGCGAGCCCATGGCCCCGACGTACGCGACCGGCAGCTTCAGCGCGCGCTCCAGCAGCGGCACGTCGAACTTGGGGTCGTGCGTCAGCACGCACAGCACCGTACGGCCGTCGACCTCGGTCGCGTCGAGGTACTGGTGCGGCCACTGGACGACGATCTCGTCGGCGTCGGGGAAGCGCTGCCGGGTGGCGAAGACGGGCCGCGCGTCGCACACGGTCACGTGGTACCCGAGGAACTTCCCGGCCCGGGCCAGCGCCGCCGCGAAGTCGATCGCGCCGAAGACGATCATCCGGGGCGGCGGGACGGACGACTCGACGAGCAGGACCACCGGCTCACCACACCGCGCCCCGTCGGCGCCGATCTCCACGACGTCCGTACGCCCCGCGTCGAGCAGCGCGCCGGCCTCGACGGCGGCGGTCCGGTCCAGCTCGGGATGGCCGCCGAAGGTGCCTTCGTACGACCCGTCGGGCCGGACGAGCAGGGCCCCGCCGAGCATCTCGGCGGGGCCGCTGACGACCCGCGCGACCGCCGCCGCCTCCCCTCTGGCGGCGGTGGTCAGCGCGGCGGCGAACAGCTCGCGCGAGGAGCCGTCCGCCGGTACCGGGGTGACGAGGATGTCGATGACGCCGCCGCAGGTCAGGCCCACGGCGAAGGCATCCTCGTCGGAGTAGCCGAAGCGCTCGAGCACGGACTCGCCGGACTCGAGCGCCTCTTGGCACAGTTCGTAGACCGCGCCTTCGACACACCCGCCGGACACGCTGCCGATCGCCGTGCCGTCGGGATCGACGGCGAGGGCGGCACCCGGCTCCCGGGGGGCGGATCCCTGCACCGCCACGACGGTGGCGACGGCGAAGTCCCGGCCCTCGGCGAGCCATTGATGCAGCTCGGCAGCTATGTCCAGCACGGTGATCACTCCTCCATCGGCGCTACTTCACCCCGAGCCACTCCTCGATCGGGTGCAGGGCGAAGTAGACGACGAAGATGAGCGAGAGCACCCACATGAACGCTCCCGGCTCCCGCCACTTGCCCTGGGCGGCCTTGATCGCGACGTACGAGATCACGCCCGCGGCCACACCCGTGGTGATGGTGTAAGTGAACGGCATCAGGACCACGGTGAGGAAGACCGGGATGGCAACTGCCGAGTCGCTCCAGTCCACATGCTGGGCCTGCATCATCATCATGCCGCCGATGACCACCAGCGCGGCCGAGGCGACCTCCGCCGGCACGATCGCGGTCAGCGGCGTGAAGAACAGGCAGGCCGCGAAGAACAGACCGGTCACGACGCTGGCGAGGCCGGTGCGGGCGCCCTCACCGACGCCGGTCGCCGACTCCACGAACACCGTCTGGCCCGAACCACCGGCGACGCCGCCGATGGCGCCGCCGGCACCGTCGATGAACAGCGCCTTGGACAGGCCGGGCATCCGGCCCTGCTTGTCGGCCAGGTTGGCCTGGGTGCCGACGCCGATGATGGTGGCCATCGCGTCGAAGAAGCCGGCCAGCACCAGGGTGAAGACGATCATGCCGACGGTCATGGCGCCGACATCGCCCCAGCCGCCGAATTCCACCTCGCCGAAGAGCGAGAAGTCGGGCGAGGAGACGGCGCTGCCGTGCAGCTCCGGCGGACCGGCCGACCATGCCTTCGCGCTCACGTTGGCGACGGAGTTCACCACGATGGCGACCACGGTGCCGACGACGATGCCGATAAGGATCGCGCCCGGCACCCGGCGGGCCTGCAGCATGAAGATCAGCAGCAGCGTGACGCCGAAGATCAGCACCGGCCAGCCCTGGAGCTCACCGGCCGGGCCGAGCGAGACCGGGGTCGTCTTGCCCTGGTGCACGAAACCGGCCTTGTAGAAGCCGATCAGGGCGATGAACAGGCCGATACCCATCGTGATGCCGTGCTTCAGCGGCAGCGGGATCGCGTTCATGATCATTTCCCGGAGGCCCGTGACCACCAGGAGCATGATGATCACGCCGTAGGCCACACACATGGCCATGGCCTGGCCCCAGGTCATCTGCGGTGCGACCTGCGAGGCCAGCACGCCGGAGACGCTCAGCCCGGCGGCGAGGGCGAGCGGCACCTTGCCGATGAACCCCATGAGCAGGGTGGTCAGCGCGGCCGCGAAGGCGGTGGCGGTGATCAGCCCGGCCTGGCCGAGCATGTTCCCGTCGACGTCCTTGCCGCCGAGGATCAGCGGGTTGAGCAGGAGGATGTAAGCCATCGCCATGAACGTGGTGAGGCCACCACGGACCTCACGGGCGACGGTCGACCCGCGTTCGGATATATGGAAGTACCGGTCGAGCCAGCCTCTGCCGGCTGGGGGACGGGAACCTGCGCCCGCGTCCTCCGCGGTTGTTGCTACCGGCTCAGCATGCTGCTGGGTCATGTGTGCCCTTCTCCCAAGGTTCATAGGGGCACCCGCCTCATCGCGGGATTTGGGATGCTGCACGACCCGGGGGGACGGCCCGAGACGAATTTCTCCTGGTGGTGCCTGGTATTGCCTTGTGCGTTGTGAAACTCCGGGCGGCGCGGGCGTCGGAAAGTGTGACGTTCCCTGTACGTCGCGCCACCCGGAGGGTCTGTGGGTATCCGCCTCGCGGAGCGGTCCGGGGCGGCGCTTCGTTCACGCGTTGTTTACGCGACGAGCCCCAAGTACACCGACCGGCACCGGGCCGGGTGCAGTCACCGAAACCATGAAGCACTTGGCTGGCCAGGCCGTGCGTCTTGTAGATTCAGACGAAAGGCGGGTCGCAGGGACCCCACCGCACCCGCCCGTATCCGCACGGCAACACAAGGACAGGACGGCACGGCCATGAGACTCCGCGCACTGCTGGAGACCGACACGCTGGGGCTGCGCCTGCTCGGCGGCGAGGACGAGCTCGACCGTACGGTCCGCGGCGTCATGACCACGGACCTCACGGACCCGAGCCGCTATCTCTCCGGCGGCGAGCTGGTGCTCACCGGCCTGGCCTGGCGGCACGACCCGGCCGATTCCGAGCCTTTCGTACGGATCCTCAGCGCCGCCGGGGTCGCCGGGCTCGCGGCGGGCGAGGCGGAGACCGCCGGAATCCCGGAAGACCTGGTCACGGCCTGTGCGAAGCACCGACTGCCGCTGTTCGCCGTGCACGAGAGTGTGGCCTTCGCCACCATCACCGAGCATGTGGTGCGCCAGGTCTCCAGCGAGCGCGCCGGCGACCTGGCGGCCGTGGTGGACCGGCACCGCCGCCTGGTGTCGTCGGGCCCCGCGGGCGGCGGGCCCGAGGCGGTCCTCGACCTGCTCGGCTCCGACCTGGACCTGCGCGCCTGGGTGCTGACCCCGGCGGGCCGGGAGATCGCCGGTACCGGCGGCGACGGCTCGGGCCTCCCCCCTGAGGTGTGCTCGCAGCTGGCCGGCGAGCACCTGGCGGCGGTGCGGCGCGGCCGCATGGGCCCGCACCGGGTGGCCGTGGGCGGCCAGACGTACTCCCTCTTCCCGATCCGCAGCGGCGGCCGCGACCTGCGCGAGACGCTGCTCTCCGACTGGCTGCTGGCCGTCGCCGCGGACGCCGGCGAGTGGCCGGAGGAGCGGCTCGACCTGCTGCGCGGCGTGACCCAGCTGATCGCGGCGGAGCGCGAGCGGCGGGACGCGGCCCGTACGGTGCGGCGCCGGCTGGCGCAGGAGGTCCTGGAGCTGGTGCAGGCCGGGGCGCCGCCGGCGGAGATCGCGGCGCGGCTGCGGGTCGCCGTGCCGGTCCTGCTGCCGGGCCTGGGCACGGCCCCGCAGTGGCAGGTGGTGGTCGCCCGCGTCGAGTGGGACGGCGGCGACCTGCCCGGCGGGGCGGTGGCGCAGTCGCTGCTGGAGGAGATCCTGGTCGACCCGGCCACCCGCGGCCCGGAGCCCTCCGACCGGATCGCGGTGGCGCACACCGGCGACGAGGCGGTCGCCCTGGTCCCGCTCCCGGCGGTGCCGGGCGACGAGGCGGAGCCGGCCGTCTCCGTGCTGAGCGCGGAGGGGCTGCTGGAGGCGGTGGCCAAGCCGCTGACCCGCGGCCTGTCCGACGACGGCCACCTCACGATTGGCGTAAGCGCCGCTGTGCATTCCTCCGAGGGCCTCCGCGGCGCCCTGGAGGAGGCCCGGCACGCCCGCCGGGTCGCCGCCGCCCGCAGCGGCCGGGTGTGCGCTGCAGGACACGAGGAGCTCGCCTCCCACGTGCTGCTGCTCCCCTTCGTCCCCGACGACGTCCGCCGCGCCTTCACGGCCCGCCTCCTGGACCCCCTCCACGACTACGACCGCCGCCACCGCGCGGAGCTGGTCGAGACCCTGGAGGCCTTCCTCGACTCGGACGGCTCCTGGACCAGGTGCGCCAGCCGCCTCCACCTGCATGTGAACACGCTCCGCTACCGCATCGGCAGGATCGAGCAACTCACCGGTCGCGACCTGTCCCGGCTGGAGGACAAGCTGGACTTCTTTCTTGCGTTGCGCATGAGCTAGGCCGGTCTGCCGCGCAGGCACCAGTCCGTCAGCGGCGCGATGCTCGGATGCACGGCACCGGTCTCGTCCGTCGTCACGGCGCCGGTGAAGAAGTAGCGCACCTCACCGAACTCCAGGTTCATGACCCGCACGAGATTGCCCAGGCCCAGCGCGCGATCGAGCCACTCGCCGCCGTCGCCGAGATCTTCCGTCCCGAAGAGGTCCGCCTTGCTGATGGCGACCGCGAGCCGCGATTCTTTCAGCGGAGCCCCCATCTGCATCATCGAGTCGACGGACCGGTTGAAGACCATGTCCGGCGGCGTGCTAGAGGCAATGGCGTGGGCGATGTCCCCGGCCGCGGCGGCCAGCGGGGTGCGCCAGAAGTCGTTCACGGCCAGCGGGTCCAGCACGAACACGAAGGTCCTGGCCTCCTGTACGTACCGCAGCGCGTCGGTGTCCTCCCGGTTGGTGAACCGCTCCCCCGCCGTGTCGAAGAGATGCAGCATCCGCTCGCTCCGGCCCTCCCGCAGCACCACCGAGTAGGCCTTGGGGAGTTCGCGTTGGGTGCCCGTGGGATGCCCTTGCCTGCGCAGCGTTTCGCGCAGCACGTCGTAGTTGAACTGCGTGGCGTCGTCGGCCGCGCGCAGCGAGCGGCCGCCCCGCTCCGCCGCGTTCTCCAGTAGCAGCATCATCGCGGCCATCAGCTGCGTCTTGCCCGCCGCCTGGCCGCCGAAGAACGGGATTATCGCCTCAGCCACATGCCCCGTATAGCGGCTCATCGGCTGCTCGCAGTTCGGGCAGAAGGGCTGCAGCCGGCGCTCGCCGCGCATCAGCAGGATCAGCGTGGGCAGTTCCTCGCCGCAGGCGCACCGGCGCCTCAGGACGCCGAACCGGCCGGGGCGGATGTCGGTGTGCCGGCGCAGGCAGATGGCGTTCCGGCACTCGTACCACGGATAGGAAAACCGCTCATAGCAGCCCTGGTTCGGGCACAACATCCCCCGGTGCAGCTTCTTGGCCAGCAGCGCGACGAAGTCCACCGCGCGCAGCACCCCCGCCGACGCCAGCACCAGGCCGGCCGCGAGCAGCACGATCAGCCCGTGCAGCGCCAGCAGCAGTGCCAGCGCCGCCGCCCCCGCCGCCGCGCCCGCGATCAGCCCGACCTGCAGGGTGACCCCGGCCGGCCAGCGCCACACCGCCTCGTCGCCCTGCTCGCCGAGCAGCCGCCCGTAGGTCCAGCGGCCGCGGTCCGTGGTGCGCCGGACGCCCTCGCGCCAGGTCAGCGTGATCAGCTGGCGCAGATCCCGCTGGGCGGGACCGAGGAAGTACTGGCGGCGGGCGGGCTGGTCCTCGTCCTCGGGCCGGTGCGGCGGCACGGTCACGTAGGCGGCGGTGCGCACCCGCGTCACCCCGTGCAGCTGCCCGCAGTGCCGGACGATCAGCTCGCCCACGTGGTACAGCCCCCAACCGGCGGCCACGAACGGCGCGATGAAGATCACGTAAGCCGCCAGCAGGCCGATGTACAGGATGATCGCGAAGAATTCCATCGCTACTTGCCCCCCTCCCCCTGATCCCGCCTGTCCCCCTTGCCGCGCAGCCTCCGCGCCAGCTTCCGCGCCGCTCCGAGGCGTTCGGCAGCGATGGCGTTGACGCGCTGCGCACTCGGGCCGTGGTGTGGACGCAGCGCGGCCGCCAGCAGCTCGGTGTCCCGTACGTCCCATTCCTGCTCGGCGTGCTCGCAGATGGCCGCGACGTAGTCCTGGTAGAGCAGCGGCAGCCCGGTCCGGTAGCGCTTGAGGATGAGTTCGAGCCCAGTGACGTGGTCGAGCACGGCCGGCGTTGCCCGCTTCCCTGACCGGGTGGCGGCCAGCAGCTGCTTCAGGTAGCTGACGACCGTACGGTCCGGGAAGCGGGCAAGGAACGTACGTACTTCCCTCGGGTCGACCGGCCGCGCCATGAGCGCACCCGGCAGCCGCAGGTGTACCAGCGCCCGCGCCGGGCCCCAGCGATCGGTCTTGACTGCCGTGAAGCCGTCGGCCAGTTGCTGGGCTGTGGCGGTGCCGTTCAGCAGGCCGTTCAGCTGCTCGACGGCCGCCACGCAGGAGACGGCCTGCGTGCTCAGCCACGCGATTCGTCGCGGATCGGTGAGCAGTTCGCACAGCTCCAGGCTCGGCCTGAGCTCGTCCTCCGTCTGCGGCTCCTTCTGCAGTGCCGCCTCCAGCCATTCGACGGCGGCCGGGCCGATGACCGCGTCCGGATGCAGCCTCCGTACGAACGCGATCGCCTCGGTGACCGTCCAGCGGCGGTACGGCCACAGGTCCCGCAGCAGTTCGGCGTCGGGGGTGGCGGCGCCGGTAAGCCTGAGGATGCGCAGCAGGTGCTCGACGGCGCGATCCGGGCGCCGCTCCGTCTGCGCCACCCAGTAATGCCGGAGGAGCTCGGGCCGGCCCGCGAGGTCGCCCTCGCCGAGCAGGTCGCCGGGGAACTGCAGCAGAACGCCCTGCTGCCCCGGCCGCTGCCCGAGCAGGTCACCGACGGCATCCGCCAGGGCGGACCGGAAGTCCGGGCTGGCGTGGAACAGCCGCCGTACCTCGCCCCGGTGGCCGTCCGGGGCGGACCGGGTAGCCGTCGCCTCCAGCAGCGAGCGGGCCAGCCGCTCCAGCGCGGGCCAGGCGTAGCCCTGGGGCACCGGCAGCCTGCTGTCGAGCGCCCACAGATGCAGCCGTACCGCCTGCTGGTCGTCGGCCTCGCGCAGCAGCTCCGTCCAGTCGGCGGCGGCCCGTTCCCGTAACACCGGATCGGCCAGCCGCACCGGCGGCGGCGCGCCAGGGGCGGTGCCGTGCATGGCGGCGCGCATCCGCGACGCGTACAACCGGCCCTCGATCTCCTGGTGCAGTTCGGCGTCGCCACCGTCCGCGGCCGCCCGGCTGAGGCCCGCCAGCTCCTCGTCGTCGAGATCCGGATAGCGCAGGTAGATGTCGCGGGCGGCCTCGGCCCGCAGCTCGCCCGCGTGCGCCGCCTCCGGCGCCCACAGGGCGACGGCGCGCACGTCCGCCGGCCGCAGCTCCATCCCACCGGTGGCCGCCGCGGCGGCGAACGGGGCGTGCCAGTCACCCTGGTAGCGCTCTTCGCCCGAGGTGTAGGCGTCGGTCCACGACCAAACGGCGCTGGCCTGGCGCACCCCGACGCGCAGCAGCAGCCGCACCAGATGGTGCACCGGGATCTCCCCGTCCGGCGGGAAGTGCCCGGCCGCGAAGTCGAAGACCCGGTAGACGTCGTGGTCGTCGGGGCCGATGTCGATCCGGGTGCCGGGCACGGCCCCGATCAGGTGCAGGCGGCTGCGTCCGGGCTTGTGGGCGTAGGTCGCGAAGGACAGCCGCCGGGCGAGCGGCGGCGGCAGCAGATAACAGACCGCCGCGAACCAGTGCGCGATGCGCTCGGTCGTGGAGTCGACGACCACGACCGTGCGCCGTTCGTGCAGCGCGGAGAAGGCGGCGGCGAGCAGATGCGGCAGTTGGGCGGCGGCATGCGGCTCCGCGGCGACGAACTCGTCCGCCGCCTCCGGCGTCAGCGGGCCCGGCCGCGGCGGGCCGGGCAGCGGCGGGATCTCGTTCTCGGCCACCGGAGAGGCGGTCCACTCCGGCGACCCCCACAGCTCGATGCCGAGCAGCCCGTCACCGTCCCGGTCGAAGTCGGACGTGTGCAGCGCGTGCGCGAAGTAGTTGCCGAAGCGCTGGGCGGAGTCCCGGCCGACGTAGCGGGCGCACAGCACCGTGGCACCCTTCTCGTCGTCGCCGCTCTCCGGAACGAAGCACAGGTTGACCGGGCAGCGCGCCAGGTCCTCCGGGGAATCGGAGTTCAGCATGGACCGCGGCGGCTCGTAGCCGGCGAGCGCCTCCACGGCGTGCATCACGTCCGCGCGGACTCCGGAGCTCACGGCGTTGAACTGGAACCCGGAGAAGCCGCTGAGGCCCTGCTCGCACGAGGTGTAGTAGAGCTGCTCCACGGCCATCTCAGCCCCGGCCGGTACGGGGCACCGAGCCGAACTCGCTCAGCAGCCACAGCAGCGGGTCGGCGACGCGGTACGGCTGGATGCCGGTGGCCGCGACGCGCGCGTCGGCCGTGGGGCCCGCGCCGAGGGCGGAGACGCCGAAGTAGCGGAAGCGGCTGTACGTGTTCTCCATCAGCTGGTCGATGGCCACCCCCTCCCACTCCTTCAGCAGCTGCCGCACCTCCTCGTGCACGTTGCGGCTGTCCTCGACGTCGAAGCGACCGTCGCCCTGCGACGGGTGGGCGAGCAGCGGGCTGCCCCGCTCCAGCAGGTGCGTAAAGGCATCCATCTTGCTGAACACGACCGCTACGGGCGTCCGGATACGGCCCGAGGAATCCGTCCGGTCCTGGGTGAGCAGCTGGTCGGTGACCCGGCTGAGTACATTCACCGGCGAGTCCACGCCCTCGCCGCCGGGCACCTGCGTGCCCTCGCGGACGAGCCGGCGGGCGGCCGGCATCTGCAGCGGGTCGAGGATCAGGATGATGCCGTCGGCGCTGGCCAGATAGCGGGTGTTGACCTCGACGCTCTCGCGGGAGTTGAAGTCCTCGCCCGCGGTGTCGAAGAACGACAGGACGGTGTGCTGCGGCCGCTCCTTGAACCGCACCCGGCGGCGCAGCCCGAACCGGAACACCAGTGGCGCCACCCGGTTGTCGGTGGCGCCGGCCGGCCGGGTACCGCCGAACAGCTGGCCGTCGCGGTAGAGGTGGTCCTGGTAATCGTCGCGGTAGCGGCGCAAGGTGTTGTCGTCGGAGCCCATGAGGGAGGCGCCGTAGGCGGCGCCGACCTGGTTCATCATCTCGTGCAGCAGCACCGTCATGTAGACGGTCTTGCCGGACGCCTTCGCGCCGACCATGGCGATCAACCGGTTCGCGACGACGCCGAATTGCGCCGGCAGCGTCATATGGCACACGGGGCAGATGCGATAGCTGGTCTCCCCCTGGCACTCGGGGCAGGACGCCTTGGGCTGCCGGCCGTCGGGACCGAAGAACGCCGGTCCCACCTCTCCGCGCTCGCCCATACGGTCCTGCAGCACCTCGTCGCGGGCCCGGCCGCAGCGCTTCTGGCTGGCGGCGCTCAGCCGGGCGTTGCAGCGGAAGCCGATGGTGCGCGGCTCGTACGTCTCGTAGCAGTAGGGGCAGGCGATGCGCTTGATCTTGGCCATGTCACGTCACCTTCAGTCGGTGCAGCGCCTCGGGGCGTACGTCGGTGGCCGCCGGGTCGTCGTCGGGCACCACGGGAAAGCAGACCAGCCAGGACGGCCCGCGGGTGGCGGGGAAGTCGAACTCGACGCTGTGCGGCACGCGGGCGTTCAGGCGCCGCGCGGGCACCTCGTGCAGCACCTGCCCTTCGTGGGCACCGGCCGGCCGATAGCGGCCGGGGGCGTACACGATGCGCAGGGCGGGCAGTTCGCAGTCGGTGTCGGCGGTGAAGGTCACGGTGGCGACGCGCGCCCCGGTGAGCCGGCGGCGCAGCGAGGGCAGATACCGCACCACGGGCGGCTCGGCGGGCACCTGCAGCGCGGCGGCGGCGCCGGGGGCGGCGGCCGCGGCCCGCTGCGGCACGAGCGCCTCGACGGTGAGCGTCACCGCGCCCCGGCCGAGCTCGAGATCGAGCCCGCCGTCGTGCTCGTACTCCCGCCGGGAGCAGCGCAGTTCCCCTTCACCGAGGGTCCCCGCCCGCGGCCCGCCGCCCTCGCCCCGCCAC
>NZ_JAAKZV010000170.1 GCF_011044975.1 Streptomyces coryli
CTACGGACTCACCCTCCGCCTGGAAACCCCCCGCACCCACCTGGACACCCGGCTCCCCTTCCCCAGGCCGCTGCGCACGCAGACCGATCTGAGCGGCGGCATGCGAGCACTGTTCAGCAAGGTGGGGGTGGCGTAACCACCCTCACCACGCGACCGGCAGCGCCTTCGGGCCGCGGATCAGGGTGCGGGTGTGCCATTCGATGTCGTCCGCGCGCACGGCCAGGCGCAGGTCCGGGAAGCGGGTCAGCAATGCGCTGAGCAGGACCTCGGATTCCATCCGGGCCAGGGCCGCGGCCAGGCAGTGGTGCGGGCCGTGACCGAAGGAGAGGTGGGAGAGGGGCGGGCGGGCGAAGTCGAGGGTGTGCGGGTCGGGGAAGGCGCCCGGGTCGCGGTTGGCGGCCAGGTAGGAGTTGTAGATGACCTCGCCGGCCTTGATGAGGACGCCGCCGACCTCGACGTCCTCGGTGGCGATGCGCGGGATGCCGACGCCGTTGCGGTGCGGTACGTAGCGCAGCAGCTCGTCCACGGCCTGCGGCATCAGCTCCGGCTCGGCGCGCAGCCGGGCCAGTTGGGCGGGGTGCGTGAGCAGCGCGTACACCATGTTCGCGGTGTTGTTGGTGACTGCGTGCCCGCCGCTGATCCAGATCGCGGTGGCCAGTGAGATCGCCTCGTCCTCGCTGATCTCCTGCTGCGCCGCCGCCTCGGCCAGTACGCCGCCCAGGTCCTCGGACGGCTCGGCACGGCGGCGCGCCAGCAGGTCGACGACCACCTGACGGGCCGCGGCCCGCGCCTTCATCCGCGCCTCGCCGTCCGCGTCGGCGGTCAGGATCTGCTCCCCCAGGGCGCCCAGCGCCGGGCGGTCGCTCTCCGGCACCCCGAGCAGGTCGCTGACCACAGCCTCGGGGAACGGCTTGTTCAGATACGTGACGACATCGGCCGGCGCGCCCTGCCGCTCCATCTCGTCCAGCAGCCGCTCCGCCGCGGCCTCCACCATCGGCCGCAGCCGCCGCATCGAGCGCGCGGTGAAGGCCCGCGCCACCACCTTGCGGAGCCGGGTGTGGTCGGGCGGATCGAGGTACTGCAGGCTCGCCTTCTGCGCCGCCACCGGCGCCGGGATGGACCGGGTGACGTCCCGGCCGACCACCTCGGCGCGGCTGAACCGCGGGTCGGAGGTGACCTGCTTGACGTCCTCGTACCGGGTCACCAGCCAGGCATGGCCCTCGCCGAACGGCAGCTTGATGCGCGTCACCGGCTCCTCGGCCAGCAGCTCGTCGAACAGCGGATCACTTCGCAGCGCCGGCAGATCCACCACCGGCCAGTCCCGCACGGCGGGTTCGCGCTCCGGCCCCGGCGGCGTTCCCGCCGGGCACGTCTTCTCGGCGGTCTCCTCGATCATTCCCCCACCGTCGCCCGCGGCGGGCCGCCCCGGCGCGCGTTGCTAGTCCGAACGGGCCGCGGCGCGGGCCCGGAAGGCGGCGGCCTTGGTACGGCTCTGGCAGGCGGCGGAGCAGAAGTGCCGGGCGGCGTTCTTGGACGTGTCGACGTAGACCCGGTCGCAGCGGTCGGCCCGGCAGACGCCGAGCCGCCCGGCGAGACCGCCGCCGACCGTCAGCGCCAGCGCGGTGGCGCAGCCGGCGCTCCACCCCACGGCGAAGGTGTCGTCGGCGCCGTGGAAGTGCATCTGCCACGGTTCGCCGGGGGCCCGGTCGAGCTGGGGGCGGGCGCCGGTGTCGCGGAGGAGGTCGTTGACCACGGTCGCGGCGGTGTCCATGTCGTCGGCCTGGACGGCGGCGAAGATCTCGCGCAAGCGGTGCGCGAAATCCGCGACATACGCCGCCTGGTCGGCGTCGATCTCGCGCGGCAGGGAGGCGCCGGGCGTCAGCGGGACGGCGGCGTCGACCGCGGCCGGCAGCGCGGTGCCGCGTGGAGCGGTGTACGGGCGGCCGCGGGACTCGCCGTCGGTGAGCGTGTTCACGAGCGATACGGCGGCTTCCAGCAGCACCGCGACGTGACTATCGAATAGCACTTGACTGGTCACTCCTCCGGGTCGTAACGTCCGTGACCGACGTTATCCGATACGTCAGTGACTCACCCTCGAGGAGCCCCCTTGCCCCGCACCGTATGGCTGCTGGTCACCGCCCGCGTCTTCAACCGGCTCGGCGCCTTCTCGATGGCCTTCCTCACCGTGCTGATCAGCAAGGAGTTCCACGCGGGCGGGACCGCCGCGGGCCTGATCTCGGCCGCCTTCGGGCTGGCGACGATCCCCTCCCGGCTGATCGGCGGGCGGCTGGCGGACCGGCTCGGCCGGCGGCGCACGATCGTGCTGGGGCTGAGCGGCTGCGCCCTCGCGCAGCTCGGCATCGCGGGGTCCGGGAGCCTCACGGCCGTGACGGTCTTCGCCGTTCTGCTGGGCCTGGCCTACGAGTTGTACGAGCCGCCCAGCCAGGCGATGATCGCCGACGCCGTGCCGTCGCAGCTGCGGGTGCGCGCCTACAGCCTGCTCAACGCGGGCATGGCCGTGGGCGGCATGGGCGCGGGGCTGCTGGCCGCGGGGCTCGGGCGGTGGGATCTGCGCTGGCTGTTCGTCGCCGACGCGGTGACCTGCGCGCTTTGCGCCGCCATCGTGCTCGCGGTGCTGCCCGCCGACCGGCCCGTACGGACGCGGCGCAGCCACGACAGGACCGGCAGCCCGTGGCGGGACCGGGCCCTGCTGGCCCTCTTCGCCTTCGGCACCGCCTACGCGCTGGTGCACATGGTGGTCATCATGGCGCTGCCGCTCACCCTCGACGACCGCGGGCTGCGCCCCTCCGACGCCGGGCTGCTGTTCACCACGGCCGCCGTGACCGCCGTCGCCGCCCAACCGCTGCTGCGGCTACGGCGGGTGGCCGAGCTGTCCGCCGCGGCGACGCTGACGGTGGGCTGTCTGCTGCTGGCCGCGGGACTGGCCGGCTACGCGTTCGCGACCGGCCTCCCCGGATACGCGACCGCCACCGTGGTGTGCGGCCTCGGCGACCTGCTGATCATGGGCCGCGCGCTCGCCGTCGTCGCCGACCTAGCCCCCGCCGGCGGCACCGGCCGCTATCTCGCGGCGTACGGCATCACCTGGGGCATCGCCACCGTCACCGCCCCCGTCCTCGGCACCCAGCTGCTGGAGCACGCGGACGCGGCGACGCTGTGGTCCGCGATGGCGGGCGTGTGCCTGGTGCTCGCCGCCGCGCAGCGGCTATTCCTCGGGGCCGGTGAACGGCGGCACGATGCGGGCACTCAGGTCGGGGTCGGCCATGCCGGGGTCGAACGGGAACATCGGACGCCGGATCCGCCGGTGGCCGAGGTGGACCAGGTCCTGGTCGACCCCGCCCGGGGTGAGGGCGAGGCGCCAATCGGCGGCCAGGGCGTACAACTCGGGCTCCAGGTAACCGATCTTGACGATGACCACGTCCGCCGCCCGCGGGTCGAGTGACAGCTCCGTGAAGTCGCTCTCCCGGTGGTACGCCTTGCGCTCCTTGGTGAGGATCACGTGGACGCTGCCCACCCGCAGCACCGCCTCCGTGTCCGCGTGCGGAACGTCCTCCCGTACGGCATGGACCACGCCGGTCATGGTGAGCGGCCCGCCGTGCCGGTCGTCGACCTCGGCGCCCGCGGTCACGGTGACCGTGGCGCCGACCCCGGCCCGTAGGCAGGTCGCCACCGCGGCGGGCCCGGGCAGCGAGGCGTAGATGACGACCGGGCCGTCCGGGTCGCGGAACTCCGGGCGGGCGAGCACCCGTCGCAGCCCCCAGGTGACGTCGCCCGCCCCGCCCGCCGTCGGGTTGTCGCCGCTGTCGCTGATGGCATACGGGCGCGCCGACGAGGCCAGCGCCTCGTCGAGGCAGGCGTCGAGCGTCCCGGTGGGCGCGACAAAGGCGAAGTCGCGGCGGGCGTCCCAGAAGTGGCGGGCGAGCCGCTCCGCGCCGGCCCGCACAGCGTCCTCCGCCGGGCCGGTGACGACCACCGCGGCATGGTTGCGCGGCTCGTCGCCCCAGGCGTAACCGACCCACGCGGCCGCGTCGGTGACGCCCGGCTCCGACGCGACCTCGGCCACCGCCTCGTACAACCCGCGCCCCGGCTCCACCCGCGTCGAGGTCTGCTCCCCTGCCAGCAGTACGGGCACCGGAATCCAGGCCTTCACCGGTAGCGGCCCGCCACCCGTGAGCAGCTCCGCCAGCTTGCGTGCGGCCCGCTCCTTCGTCGCCGCCACGTCCACATGCGGCGCCGTCCGATAGCAGGTGATCAGGTCGCTGAGGCGGACCAGTTCGCGCGAGACGTTTCCGTGCAGGTCCATCGACGTCGAGACGACCGCCTGCGGACCCACCACCTCGCGGATACGGGCGAGCAGCCAGGCCTCCGCGTCGTCGAGGCCCTCCACCGTCATGGCGCCGTGGATGTCGTACAGCACCCCGTCGAGCAGCGTCATGGCACCCAGCCGCTCCAGTATCTCCTCGGCCAGCTCCGCGAAGGCGCGCGCCGTCACCACACCTCCGGGCAGCGCCTTCCCGACCAGCGCCCCGCGCCAGTCGACGGCATCGATGTCCGCGAGAAACGGGTACTGATAGCGCCCGAACACCTCGGCCCCGCGCGCCGGAAGGAACGCGAAGCCCGGGGTGCGGGCCGGCGAGAACACCGACGACTCGACCCCGAGCCCCACGATGGCGACGACCGGCCGCATCAGGGCGTGATGCTGCTGTCCAGCAGCCCCATCACCACCGCGTTGTCGCCGTACGGCGCGTTCTGCATGATGGGCTCGGCGTCCCCGGGGAACTTCTTCACCCGCGGCCCCTCCAGCACCGGGTTGTTCCCGTAGCGCTCGAAGATCGGGATGATCGGCAGCAGGTCGTTGAAGGCCAGCGCCGCCGCCGTGACGTTCTTCTTCTGCTCGTCCTCGTTGAGGCCCTCCCCGGACATGTTGACCACCTTCTCCAGGTCGATCTTGCCCGTCTCCTCCGTGTCGACCTTGAGCTCGAAGCCCATGCCGCGGCCGCCCGCGTTACGGGCGATCGGGATGTTGTGGATGAACAGGTCGGCGGCGAAGGAGAAGTGCGGGTGCGGGTGCTGCGAGGCGCCCCACGCCTGGATGCACAGCTCGAAGTTGCCCTTGTCGATCTCCGGGTTGTACGACTCGAACTTCTGGCCTTTCTGGACCAGTTCGATGCCGAACTCCTTCAGCTGCTCGGCGATGTTCTCGGCGCAGGCGGCCCAGTCCGCGAAGTCCGACGGGAAGGAGATGACGAACTTGGCGGTCTTCCCCTGCGGGGTCTGCCATTTGCCGCCGCTCTTCTTCCAGCCCGCCTCGGTCAGCAGCTTCTCGGCCTTGTCGGTGTCGTGCTCGTATCTGGCGAGCTTCTTCTGGTCGGCGGCGGAGATCCAGTCCTGCACCATCACGTCGGAGAACCCGGCCATATAGCGCACGGCCTTGCCGGACTCGCCCAGCGCGACCTTGCCGGCCTCGTCCCGCTTGATCGCGTACGCCAGCGCCTGCCGGGCCCGCCGGTCGCTGAACGCCTTCACCTTGTCGTGGTTGATGAAGAGCGCGGGACCGCTGTACGTCGGCGGCCGCATGATGCGGTAGCCGGCGTTCTCGAACGACTTCTCCTGGGCGGGCGTGAAGCCGTGGGTGGCGTAGTCGACGTCCTTCGACTCGACCAGCGGCGCGACGTCCGGGGTCTCGCCGTTGAAGAGGATGATCTTCTCGAACTTCACCTCGTTCGCCCGGAAGCCGTGCTTGTTCTTCACCAGGGTCATCTTGGAGGAGGTGATCAGCTTGTCGTCGACCATGAACGGCCCGGACGCGATGATCTCCTTGGGCCGGAACTTGTTGAAGTCCTTGTTCAGCGCGACCGCCTTCTTGCCCGTGGTCTTCTCGCCCGCCTCCACCAGCGTGGCGGCCTTGTCCGCCCACTCGCCGTAGGTGCCGGTGTCGATGACCGAGCTCTTCAGGATGTAGCGGTCGATGATCGCGGCCGGGGACTTCAGGTGGACGACGAAGGTCTGCTCGTCCGGTGCCTCGATCTTCTCGATCGATCCCCAGGCGGGCGAGTTCTGGATCCACTGGACGTACATGGTGGTCATGTAGTCCTTGGAGGTCAGCGGCTTGCCGTTGGACCACTTCAGCCCGGAGCGGAGCTTGACCGTGAAGGTGGAGAAGTCGTCGTTGAACTCGGAGCTCTCGGCCAGGTAGTAGACGAACTTCTTCTGTGCCCAGTCCCAGTACGCGCCCACGGAGTGGATCAGATCGCTGTACGGCCCGTCGATCAGATACATCGCGACCGGCGCCAGGCCGATCGGCCCGCCACCGCGGTTGAAGTGCCCGGCCGGCGGCTTGTTGAACGGATACGCGCCGTGGAACTCACCGGTCTTGTTCTTGTCGTCCTCCGGGTCCGCCTTGGAGCAGGCCGCAAGACCCGGGACGCCCACGGCAGCCACCGTGCCGAGCCCCATGATCTGGAACAGCCGCCTGCGTGAGATGTCGGACGGTGCAATGTCGGTCATCTCCCCCTCCTCCTACGTCAGTCGTTGCCGTTGCTGACGGGTTCCGCCCGCCGGCGGCCGATCCGTATCAGCGCCACGCTCGCGGCCATGGCCACCGCGCCGCCGATGAGACTGAACAGAGTGATCGTGCGCTCCGGGGTGCCGGACTCGGTCGCCCCCAGCATCAGCAGCGAACCCACGACCATGAGGGCCGCCAGGGTCAGCGCGAGGCGCGCGAGGACCTCCATCAGACGCCGCCCCCGGTCTTCTCCCGGGTGTCGTCGGCCGGAGCGGCGTCCGCCTGCCCGGCGACCACATGGCAGGCCACCTCGCGCCCCGCCGCCTCGAGCAGCTCCGGCTCGACGGCATCGCAGGTCCCGGGCACGTACAGCGGGCACCGCGGATGAAAGGTGCACCCGCTCGGCAGCGCCGCCAGGTCCGGGATATCGACACCGCGCAGCCCGGGGTCCCGCCGCGGTCCGGGAGCGAGGTCCGGTACGGCGCTGAGCAGCGCCTTGGTGTACGGGTGCTGCGGGTCGCCGATCACGTCCTCGGTGCGGCCGTGCTCCACCACCCGGCCGAGGTACATCACCGCGATCCGCCCGCCGGTCCCGAAGTGCCGGGCGATGGCCAGGTCATGGGTGATGAAGACGAATCCGACGTCCAGCTCCTGGCGCAGCTTCGACAGCATCCGCAGCACGCCGACCCGTATCGACACATCCAGCATCGAGGTGGCCTCGTCGGCGACGATCAGCCGCGGGCCGAGGGCGAGCGCCCGCGCCACCGCCACCCGCTGGCGCTGGCCGCCGGAGAGCTGGTGCGGGTATTTGTTCAGGAAGTTGGCGGCCGGCGTCATCTCCACCCGCGCGAGCAGCGCGGCCGCCTGCTCCCAGGCGTCCTTGCGGGACCCCGCCAGGCCGTGCTTGCGCAGCGGGGCGGCGAGGGTCGCGTAGACGGTGCGGATCGGATTGAGCGAGGCATACGGATCCTGGTGGATGAACTGCACCGCCTTGCGGTACGCCACCCGCTCCCGCTTCCCCAGCTGCCAGATGTCCGCGCCCTCGAACTCCACGCTCCCGGCGACGGGCTTCGCCAGCCCCGCCGCCATCCGCGCCGTCGTCGTCTTCCCGCAGCCGGACTCGCCGACCAGGCAGAGCACTTCACCCCGGCCCACGCTCAGCGACACGTCGCGGACGGCGGGGAGGGCGCCGCGCTTGCTGTGGAAGGTCTGCGAGACCGCCTTGAGGTCGAGCAGCACGCTTTGATCAGACGCAGCGCCGGTCATTTCCCGGCCTCCTCATCCTGCAGTGCCATCGCCGGCATCCGGACCGCCTCCCACCGCAGGCACGCCGCCTCGTGCGACGTCTCGCCCGCCGGCCGGTCGGTGACCATCAGCAGCCCCGGATCCGTAGTCCGGCACTCGTCCACGGCGTACGAGCACCGCGACGCGAACGAACACCCCGCCGGCAGCCGCGCGAGGTCGGGCGGCGCCCCCGGGATGGACACCGGCTCCAGCGCCCCGCCGTGCACGGTCGGCACGGCCCCGATCAGCCCTGCCGTGTACGGATGCCGGGGCTCGCGGAAGAGGTCGTCCGCCGTCCCCGACTCGATGATCCGCCCCGCGTACATCGTGGCCACCCGGTCGGCGAGTTCGGACGCCAGCGCCAGATCGTGCGAGATGAAGATCATCGCGAAGCCGCGCTCGGCCCGCAGCTCCTGCAGCATGTCGACGATCGCCCGCTGGGTGAGCAGATCGAGCGCCGTCGTCGGCTCGTCGAGGATCAGCACCCGCGGCTCCAGCACCATGGCGAGCGCGATCAGCGCCCGCTGCCGCATGCCGCCGGAGAGCTCGTGCGGATACGAGCCGAGCACCTGCCCCGGCTCGAGCCGCACCGAGCGCAGGCAGTCCCCCGCCCGCTCGCGGATGTCCTCCCGGCCGAGCCGCCCCTCGGGCGCGTGCGCCCGCATGGTGTCGGCGAACTGCTCCCCGATCCGTAGCACCGGATTGAAGGCATTCATCGCGCCCTGGAAGACCATGGCCGCCTCGCTCCACCGGAAGCGCCGCAGCCGGGTGCCCTCAAGACTCAGCACGTCGTAGTCCGTGGCCTCCACCTGATCGCCGCCGGGTGCCCGGTAGCGCACCTCGCCGCCGGTGATCTGCCCGGTGCGCGGCAGCAGCCGCAGCAGCCCGAGGCCGAGCGTGGACTTGCCGCTGCCGGACTCGCCGACGAGGGCGAGCGCCTCGTTCGGATAGAGATCGAAGTCCACCCCGCGGACCGCCTCCACCAGCCGCCCGCCGCTGCGGTAGCCGATGCGCAGATCCCGTACGGAAAGAACCGGCATCGGCCTACCCCCTCGACAGCCGCGGGTTGAAGGTCTCCTCCAGGGCGCGCGTCAGCATGACGAGGCCGAGCTGGAAGAGCGCGATGGCGCACACCGGGGCGAGGATGAAGGCGCGCCCCTCGGGGAGGTAGATCGCCCCGTATGTCCAGGCCTGATGGATCATGATCCCCCAGTTGGCGCCGGCGAGCGGGGCGAGGCCGAGGACGTACAACCCCACCAGCGCGTACATGGCGTTGGTGACCGCGATGATGAAGTTGATCAGGATGTAGCCGGCCATGTTCGGCACGATCTCGACGAAGATGATCCGCATGCTGCCGAGGTCCTGCAGCCGCGCGGCCTCGACGAATTCGCGCTCCTTGAGCGAGAGCACCTGCGCCCGGATCGACCGCATCAGCACCGGCCAGGTGATCACCCCGAGCAGGAGCGCCAGCATGGTCGGCGAGGTCAGCCCGAAGAAGGCGCCGACGACGGCGAGCAGCACGACGGCCGGCACGGTCATCACGACGTCGGTCAGCTGCAGCAGCGCCGAATCCAGCTTCCCCCGGTAGTACGCGGCCAGGGAGCCGAACACCACGGCGATGGCGAGCGTGATGAACGCCGCGAAGAAGCCGACGTAGAGGATGGTGCGCCCGCCGAGCACGACCTGCTTGAGCACGTCCTTCCCGGCGTGGTCGGTGCCCAGCCAGTGGTCGCCGCTGGGCCCGGCCCACCGGTTGTCGGCGTGGACGGGGTTGTGCTCGTCGACGAAGAGCGGCGCGAAGATCGTCATCCCGATGATGAGCACCACGACGATCAGCCCGGCGAGCCCGGACTTGCTGCGGACCAGCAGCCGCAGCACCCCGTCCGCCCGGCCGCCCGTGCTCTGCGCCAGCGCCGGCTCGGCGACGGTGGGCGATACGACGGCGGTCATCCCACGGCCCCGCTCTCGGACTCGCGGATCCGCGGATCGAGCATCGAATTGACGATCTCCGCGAGGAGGTTGGCGAAGACGATCACAATGGTCATGATCAGCAGAATCCCCTGCACGGTGGCGTAGTCCCGGTCGTTGACGGCCGCGTAGAGCTCGGCGCTCACCCCGTCGTACTTCAGGATCAGCTCGACGAAGATGGCGCTGCCGAAGACGAACCCGCCCTGCGTCGCGATCTGCGCCACCATCGGCAGCACGGCGTTACGCCCTACGTACTGCGTCCCGATCCGCCGCCCGCTGAGGCCGCGGGCGCGGGCCACGGTGACGTAGTCCTCCTCCAGCGTGGTGATGGTGGAGGCCTTCATCACCAGCGCCCAGGTGCCGAAGGTGGTCAGGACGTAGACGGTGACGGGTATGGAGGCGTGGTAGAAGGCATCGGCGATGAAGGTGAAGTTGAACCCCGGCTCGACGCCGGCAGTGTGGGTGCCGCGGGTCTCGGAGACGTTGAAGAGCCCCAGCTGCACGCCGCCGAAGACGACCACGATGATCGCGAAGAGGTAGTTGGGGATGGCGTGCAGCGTGGACCCGACCATGGAGATCGAGTGGTCGAGGAAGCCGCCGCGGCGGTAGGCCATGACGAGCCCGAGCAGCAGCCCGAGGCCGATGGCGATGAGCAGGGCGTAGCCGACCGAGAAGATCGTCCAGGGGAGGCTGGCGGCGATCTGCTCCATCACGGTGGTGCCGGGGTCGAGCGAGTTGCCCAGGTCGCCGTGGAGCAGCGCCCACAGATAGTCGAAGTACTGCTGGATCAGCGGGGTCTCGGGGTCGAAGGTGAAGAGATTCGCGGCCGTCGCGGCGGCCGATTCGTACGTCGAACCGCCTCTGATCTGCTGCGCGATGAAGGTGTCGACGGGATTCCCGGGCAGCAGCCGCAGCATGAAGAACATCGCGGTCGTGACGACCCAGATCACGAACAGACTGCGAAGGACGCGCCGTAACACATAGTTGTGCCAGATCCGCCGGGCCAGGCCGGCCGGGGCCTCGGGCTTCGCAGCCGCCTCCACCCCGGATGCCGTCGTGCTCATCCACCACCCCCACTGGGCTGATTGATCAGCAGATGCTCGCTGTGTGTGTTGAAGAGTGTGGCCGGACAACCCCGGGGTCAAGAGCCCGGACAGAGCTTTGGTCTAAACAAGTGCGACACCGTTATGCACCCGACACCCCGAGCCGGAGCCCTTGCGGCCGCACAACGAAGCAGGCCCACCCCGGACGGGGTGGGCCTGCTTCGACTACATGGGATGGTGGAGATGGCGGGAATCGAACCCGCGTCCAACGGTGCGGAACCAGGGCTTCTCCGTGTGCAGTCCGCTGTGATTTTCTCGGCCCCGGAGATCTCGCGGACAAGTCTCCGACGGGCTCAGTCACTGTTAGATGTCCCGATTACGCCCCGTGACCGGGCGCTACGGTGAGTCCCCTAGCTGATGCCAGGATCCGGAGCGGGAACAGCCCCGGGCTGACACTTCGCGAGTCGCTACTTAGGCAGCGAGGGCGAAGGAATCGCGCTTGGTATTGGCGATTATTGGTTGCGACATATGGTTAACGAGATCATTGCCGCTTCCTCGACACGCTTCCCCTGCTTCGACATCCGCTGTCGAAACCGATCATCCCCATGTGGTGTTTTCAAACGGCGCCGCCTCCGTGGGCAGCACTGCCATCGTACGGGAACAACGCCCCGACAGGCCAGCGCATTCCCCACGCCGGGCAGCCACCGCGCCGCAGGTCAGCTCCGCTGCCGCCGCCGCACCGCGGAGATCACCTTCTCGGCCTCCCGCCGGTCCTGCTTCTCGCGCAGCGTCTGCCGCTTGTCGTACTCCTTCTTGCCCTTCGCCAGCGCAATCTCGATCTTGGCGCGGCCGTCCTTGAAGTACAGCGCGAGCGGCACGATCGTGTGCGACGACTCCTGCGACTTCGCCTCGAGCTTGTCGATCTGGTCGCGGTGCAGCAGCAGCTTGCGCTTGCGACGGGCGGCGTGGTTCGTCCAGGTGCCCTGGGTGTACTCGGGGATGTGGACGTTGCTCATCCAGGCCTCGCCGCCGTCGATGTGGATGTAGCCGTCGACGATCGAGGCGCGTCCCTGCCGCAGCGACTTCACCTCGGTGCCGGTCAGCACGATCCCGCACTCGTACGTGTCCAGGATGTTGTAGTCGTAGCGCGCCCGCTTGTTCTGCGCGACGAGTTTGCGCCCGGAGTCCTTGTCCTTTTGCTTAGCCATAGCCGGGACATTGTCGCCTAGAGCCCGCCTCCGAGGCCACTCAATACCCGGCTCGCCTCGGCTTCCGCATCCCTGCCGCCCGCCACGGCGAGGTCCGGCTCGACGCCGATGCCCTCCAGGACGCGCCCCGCGGGCGTGCGATACGTGCCGACGGTGAGCTCGGCGACCGTGCCGTCGGGCATCTCGGACGGCAGCTGGACGGTCCCCTTGCCGAACGTACGGGAGCCGACCACCACCGCCCGCCCCCGGTCCTGCAGCGCGCCCGCGAGCATCTCGGCGGCGCTCATGGTGCCGCCGTCGACGAGGACGACCAGGGGCGTGCCCGTATCGCCGCCGGCCGGGGCGTAGAGCGCCTGCTGGTCGCCGCGATTGTCGTACGTGGCGACCACGCCGCGGTCGAGGAAGGCCGAGGCGGCCGTGACGGCCTCCTGGACCAGGCCGCCGTTATTGCCGCGCAGATCGAGGACGACGCCGGTGCCGCGGGCCGCGCGGGCGGCATCCCGGATCTCGGCGCCGCTGCCCTTGGTGAAGGAGGTGACCTTGATGGTGGTGGCGGCCGCGGACGGCGTACGGGAGCGGTCCACCGTCACCGGGCGCGCCTGCAGCCGGGCGCGGTGCAGCGTGCGCTCCCAGCGGCGGCCGTCGCGCTCCAGGCCCAGGGCGACGGCGCTGCCGGGCGCGGCGGTGGCGTCGGTACCGCGCAGCCGGGCGACGACCTCGGTCACCGGCTGGCCTGCCACCCGGCGGCCGTCGACGGTACGCAGCGCGTCCCCGGCCCGGATGCCGGCCTCGTCCGCGGGGCCGCCGGGCTGCACCCGGGTGACCTTTATCACGTCACGCCCGCGGGACTGCGCGATCCACAGCCCGACGCCGACATAGCGGCCGTCGAGGGTCTGCTGGAAGTCTTCGTATTCACGCGGCCCGTACGCCGCTGACCAGCGGTCTCCGCTGCGGCTGACGAGCTCGCGGGCGTCGGAGTCGGCCTTGTGGCCGGGCTCGGCGGCCCGGCGGGTGCCCGTGGCCTCGTCGGCGACCGACTTGGACGGCAGCCGTACGGCGCTGCCGGCCTCCGTCAACGTACCGGCGGCGGCTCCGGTGGCCAGCACCCCTGCGAAGACCAACGTCAGGGCGGCCCCGCGGCGGAAAGCGCGGGGCGGGACGCAGTCAGACGGACCCGACATGCGGCTGAGTCTAGGACAGACACGGGCGGTGGATGGGGAGTTGACCCCACGTTCCACCGCCCGCGTCAGTCCGATTAGTCACACCTTCAGGTACTTGCGCAAGGCGAAGAACGCCGCCAGCGCAGGCATCAGCAGACCGATGGCGAAGACCAGCGGGAGCACCTTGATCACCGCGTCCCAGCCGACGAAGTTGATCAGCAGGATCTTCTCCGACAGCCAGTTGTCGATCATGAAGTACTTGCCGCCGACCAGCAGCACCGACGCGAAGCCCGCGCCGATCAGCCCGGCGATGGCCGCCTCCATGATGAAGGGCAACTGGATATAGAAGCTGGACGCGCCCACCAGGCGCATGATCCCGGTCTCCCTGCGCCTGCTGAACGCCGACACCCGCACGGTGTTGACGATCAGCATGATCGCAACGACCAGCATCAGCGCCATCACGCCCAGCGCGGCCCAGTTCATGCCGTTGAGCAGGTTGAAGAGGTTCTCCAGCAGGTTCCGTTGGTCCTGGACCTCCTGGACCCCGGGTCTGTCCGCGAAGGCGGAGGAGATGACCTGGTACTTCTCCGGATCCGTGAGCTTGATGCGGAAGGACTCCTGCATCTGGTCCGGGGTCAGCGAGGAGGCCAGCGGCGAGTCGCCGAACTGCTCCTTGTAGTGCTTGTACGCCTCTTCGGCGGACTCGTACTGAACGCTGTCGACGATCTTCAGATCGTTGAGCTCGGCCCGGATCTCCTTCTTCTGCTCGGCGGTGACGGCACCCTTCTCGCAATTGTCGGAGGACTCGGCATCCGCCTTGTTGCAGAAGAAGATGGAGACGTTGACCTTGTCGTACCAGTAGCCCTTCATCGTGCCGACCTGGTCCCGCATCAGCAGCGAGGCACCGAAGAGGCCGAGGGACAGGGCCACGGAGACGATGACCGCGAAGGTCATCGTGAGATTTCGGCGGAGACCGACGCCGATCTCCGAGAACACAAACTGGGCGCGCATGCCCGTCCTTTCCAGCTAGTCGGGCAGCTCAGTGCTGGTATCCGTACACACCGCGGGACTGGTCGCGGACCAGTCGGCCCTTTTCCAGCTCGATCACGCGGCGGCGCATCTGGTCCACGATCTGCTGGTCGTGGGTGGCCATGATCACCGTGGTGCCGGTCCGGTTGATCCGGTCCAGCAGCTTCATGATCCCGACCGAGGTCTGCGGGTCCAGGTTGCCCGTCGGCTCATCCGCGATCAGCAGCATCGGGCGGTTGACGAAGGCCCGCGCCACCGCGACCCGCTGCTGCTCACCACCGGAGAGCTCGCCGGGCATCCGGTCCTCCTTGCCGGCCAGGCCGACCAGGTCGAGGACCTCGGGGACGGTCTTACGGATCTGGCCGCGCGGCTTGCCGATGACCTCGAGGGCGAAAGCGACGTTCTCGCCGACGGTCTTGTTCGGCAGCAGCCGGAAATCCTGGAATACGGTGCCCAGCTGGCGCCGCATGTGCGGCACCTTCCAGTTGGACAGCCTGGCCAGATCCTTGCCGAGCACATGCACCTGGCCATGAGACGCCCGCTCCTCGCGCAGGATCAGGCGCAGAAAGGTCGACTTTCCGGAACCTGAGGAGCCCACCAGGAAGACGAACTCGCCGCGCTCGATGTCGAGCGAGACGTCCCTGAGCGCAGGACGGTTCTGCTTGGGATAAGTCTTCGTGACGTTGTCGAATCGGATCACGGGTGCACCACGTAGCGGCCTTGTTTTGTGAGCGGAGGAAGCGGGGACGCCTCCCGTCTGGACGCTGAGACACTACGCGAAGGTGCGCCGGGTGCGCAGTCGCCGCCGGTCGTTGGTGCGTTTCGTCACGGTTGGCCCCGGTGCCCGGCGGCCCCCGGGCGCCTCCGGGTGCACGCCTGGTGCCCCCTCGTGACGGACTGGACACGTGGAATCGGCCCGAAGCTGGCACAGTGGTAGGAGGAACGCCTCGGCCCCCCTGTCTCTGGGGCGTGCGCGGGGCGTACGGACGAGGGGGAGGGAGGAGCGAGCGCATGACACGCGACTGGTTGGTGTGCGCCAATTGCGCCGGTCCCGTCAGCGAGGGCCGCTGCCCGGTCTGCCGGGCGAGCAGGCAGCGCATGCAGCGGGAAAACGGCGGCTTCAGCCTCAGCCCCACCGTCATCCTGTGGCTGATCGGACTCCTGGCGGCCATCACGGCGGTGCTGTACCTGGAGCACCAGACGGCGTAGAGCACCTCGACCCGGGGGCCACGCCCCCGGACTCCAGACATGCGAGAAGGGCCCGGAGCGCTGCTCCGGGCCCTTCTCGTACGTCCGTGCCGTGCTTACGCGGCCTGGCCGCGGTCCATGACGCGCGGCAGGAAGCGGAAGCCGACGCCGCCCGCGATCATGACCGCCGCACCGACGACGAGGAACGTCGTCTCGCTGGCGCCGGTCTCGGCGAGCTCCTCCTGCGGCTTCTGGTTCCCGGCCGGCTGAGCGCCGCCGCCGGTCGTCCCGGTGCCACCGGTGGTGTCGGTGTCGCAGACGACGGTGCCGTCCTCGATGTCACAGTCCGCGCCGCCGCCACCGGTCGAGCCGCCGGTGTCGCCGCCGCCGGTGGACTGGCCGCCGGTGGCGTTGCCACCGTTACCGCCGGTCGAGCCGCCGGTGTCGCCGCCGCCGGTGGTCTGGCCACCCGTGGCGTTGCCACCGGTCGCGTTGCCACCGGTGTCACCGCCGGTGTCGCCGCCCGTGTCACCGCCGGTGTCCGAGCCGCCGTCGTCACCACCGGTGACGGTGCCCTCGGTGTCGCCACCGGTGACCGTGCCCTCGGTGTCGCCGCCGGTACCTTCGGTGTCGCCGCCGGTGGCAGCGGTACCGCCGATGCCTTCGGTGTCGCCGCCGGTACCTTCGGTGTCGCCGCCGGTGTCACCGCCGCCGATCAGCTCCCCAATGAGGCCGCCGTCCTCTGCATCATTGGGCTCCGCCTGCGTGCTCGCCTTCGGGGTCGCGTCCGGGCCGTCCACGGCCAGGGCGGCGCCCGCGGCAGTAAGCGAGGCACCGCCGGCAATCACCGCGCCAGCGGCGATCCGTGCCACGCGAACGCGCATCTTCCTAGTCATTAACCGCTACCCCCAGTAGCCGTATAAAAAGCCAATGCCGATCCGGCGGTTCAGCTTTCCCTCTACTCACACGCGCGTCAAGCGCAAAGGGGAGGAGATGCCCGGTAAGAACGGACAAGTCAGGCGCGTGTTCGCCGGATTGTGACAGGATCCGCAACTTCCACTTCAGCGGCGGTCGTTACTGCTGCTGCTCCTGCTGCTTGCGCCAGCGAATGCCGGCCTCGATGAAGCCGTCGATGTCGCCGTCGAGAACGGCGGTCGGGTTGCCGACCTCGTGGTCGGTCCGCAGGTCCTTGACCATCTGGTACGGCTGCAGCACGTACGACCGCATCTGGTTGCCCCAGGAGCCGGCACTGTCGCCCTTGAGGGCGTTCATCTTGGCCTGCTCCTCCTCCTTGCGCCTGGCGAGCAGGCGGGCCTGCAGGACACGCATGGCGGCGGCGCGGTTCTGGATCTGCGACTTCTCGTTCTGACAGGAGACGACAATGCCGGTGGGCAGGTGCGTGATGCGGACCGCGGAGTCGGTGGTGTTGACGGACTGACCGCCGGGGCCGGACGACCGGAAGACGTCGATCCGGATCTCGTTCTCCGGGATCTCGATGTGGTCGGTCTGCTCGACGACGGGGAGCACCTCGACACCGGCGAAGGAGGTCTGCCGGCGCCCCTGGTTGTCGTACGGGGAGATGCGCACCATGCGGTGCGTGCCCTGCTCGACGGAGAGGGTGCCGTAGGCGTACGGCGCCTTGATGGTGAAGGTCGTCGACTTGATGCCGGCTTCCTCCGCATACGAGGTGTCGAGCACCTCGGTGGGATAGCCCTTGCGCTCGGCCCAGCGGATGTACATCCGCTGCAGCTGCTCGGCAAAGTCCGCGGCGTCGACGCCGCCGGCCTCGGCGCGGATGTTGACCATCGCCTCACGGGCGTCGTACTCGCCGGAGAGGAGCGTACGGACCTCGAGCTCGTCGACGGCCTTGCCGACCGACACCAGCTCGGTCTCGACCTCGGCGCGGGTGTCGCTGTCGTCCTCGGACTCGGCGAGCTCGTGCATCACCTCGACGTCGTCGATGCGGCCGCGCAGCTCCTCGATCTTACGGAGCTGCCCCTGCAGGAACGAGAGCTTGCTCGTCACCTGCTGGGCGTTCTCCTGGTCGTCCCACAGCGTGGGGTCGGCCGCCTGCTCTTCGAGCGCAGCGATGTCCGCCCGGAGGGAGTCGAGATCGAGAACGGCCTCGATCGATTCCATCGTCGAGCGGAGGGCCTTCAGGGCTTCGGCGAAGTCAGGTGCTACCACGCTTGCAAGCGTAGCCGCTTGTCGCGGCTGGGTGACCGGGGGCTGCTCCCACCCAC
>NZ_JAAKZV010000171.1 GCF_011044975.1 Streptomyces coryli
CCGGCTCACCGACCGCCCCGCCGACACCACCTCGGTCCGCGTCCTCGACACCGCCCTCGCCCTGCTCATCGACCACGACCTGGCCGCCTCCACCCTCGCCGCCCGCGTCGCCGCCTCCGCCCACGCCAACCCGTACGCGGTCGTCTCCACCGGCCTCAGCGCCCTCGAGGGCCCGCTGCACGGCGCCGCCAGCGGCCTGGCCCACCGGATGCTCGCCGACGCCCTGGAGCGCGGCGCCACCGCCGTCGTCTCCGAGCACCTGCGCGCGGGCCGCCGCGTCCCCGGCCTCGGTCACCGGCTCTATCCGGGCCCCGACCCGCGCGCGCAGCTGCTCTTCACCCTCCTCGACGGCGTCCCGCGCGCGCACCACGCACTCGAGGCCGCACACCAGGTCGCCGAGCTCACCCGCCGCCACACCCCGCTGCACGCGAACGTCGACATGGCCCTCGCCGTGCTCTCGCTCAGCTCCGGCATGCCCGCCGAGGCGGGCGAGACGGTATTCGCCGTCGCCCGCACCGCGGGCTGGATCGCCCATGCCCTGGAGGAGTACGACGAGCGGCCGCTGCGCATGCGCCCGAGCGGCACGTACACCGGCCCGCGGCCGCCGCGCCCGCTCCCGTAAAGCGCAGGAAACCGGACTCCGTAGCGGCGGCACATTCACCGATGGCAAGATGCCGCAAGGTCCATATCCGACCCCCCACTTCTGCCCAGGAGCATTCGTGCCTTTCGTCCGTTCCCTGCCGCAAATATCCACCGCTGCGGCGGCCGTAGCGCTGCTCGCCGGCTGCGGCGACTCCGGCACCGAGGCCTCCGACCTCCCCCTGGTGAAGAAGGGCACGCTCACCGTCTGCGCCGCTCCCCCGGCCGCGGCGGCCGGCTTCGAGGAGCAGCTGGCCGACCGCATCGCCGACGACATCGGCGCCAAGAAGCGGATCGTCGAGGCGTCCCTCGCCGACATCGAGTCCGGCGCCGCCCTCAAGGCGAAGACCTGCGACCTCGCCGCCGGCGTCACCGCCACCGCCGAGCACCGCAAGACCATGGCGCTCACCAAGCCGTACGCGCCCGCCGACCACGCGCTCGTCGCCCAGAAGGACGCCGAGTACGAAGACCTCGGCGACCTGAAGGGCAAGAAGCTCGGCGTCCAGTCCGGCACCGCCGCCAAGGCCTACGCCGACGACAAGGCCAAGGACGCCGACGTGATCGTCTACGACGAACTCGACCCGCTCCTCAAGGCCGTCAAGACCGGCAAGATCCAGGCCGGACTCGCCACCCCGTCCGCCGCGCAGGGCTTCGCCAAGGACGGCGCCGAGACCGCCGCCGTCAGCACCGGCGAGCGGCACGCCTTCGCCGCCCGCCGCAGCTCCAAGGAAATCCTCGGCGCCGCGAACGACGCCCTGGCCAAGGCCCGCGAGGACGGCTCGTACGCCCGCACGTACAAGAAGCACTTCGGCAGCGCACCGAAGGGCGCCTGAAGCACCGGGATCACCCGCGCATCAGCGCCGCGTCGTCACCCCAGCTGTCGATCACGTCCCCGTGCCCGGCCGCCCGGGCCAGCGGCTCCACGATCCGGAAGAGCCGGTGCGCGGTCTCGGGCGCGCCCGCGGAAAGGACCTCCTCGAGCAGCGGCACCAGCCGCTCGGCGCTCAACTCCGGGGGCCCGAGCGGGTGTTCGGCGAGATCCCGCAGCAGGTACTTGTTGTACGGCCGCACCCGCCCGTGCAGCGCGAACAGCAGCGTCAGCAGCGGCGGAACCGCCTCCGCGGCGTCCAGCCGCGCCTCGACCAGGCGGCCGTCGCGGGCGTTCTTCAGCCAGCGGTAGACGGCGTTGCAGAACGCGTCCAGCCACCCCGCCGCCATCCGCCGCGCCTCCTCCGGGGCGAGCGTCCCCTTCTCCGCCACCAGCCGGGCGATCAGGCCGTCCGGGGTGTCCTTGAGGACGCGGGCGTGCGTGAAGGCGTAGCGGTTCCACTCGTCGGGTGCGCCGGGGATGGCGTGGGTACGGAAGTCGGCCAGGGACATCGGCACGATGTCGAGCCGGCTGTCCCGGCGCCGTTCGCCGTCGGGCAGCTCGCGCGGGTCGCCGCGCGCCACCAGGAGCACGTCGTAGTCCGACCGCTCCGTGGCCGCCCCCGCGCGCGCCCGGGAGCCGGTGAGCACCACCCCGGCCACCCGGTCGTCACCGGTGACCCGCCGCAGCAGGTCCTGGAATTCGGCCGCGGACTCGTCGCTCACCCGGCCATGCTCTCAGCGGCCGGTGGATCAGTGCGACGCGTTATCCACCAATGCGGGTACGGCGGCCGCGGCCGCCCGCTCCACCAGCGCGATGCCCGCTTCCCGGGTGGGCTGGTCCGCGGAGAGCACGGCGACCAGGACCAGGTGACCGTCGTACGCCACCAGGCCGATGCTGTTGATGTCCCACAGCTCGGTGGTGCTGCGCCGCAGCCAGCCGTTCTTGACCACCCGCGGCGCCTCCGGCGCGGCCGCCGCCGGCACGCCCCAGTCCTGACCCGGGACTATCCGCCCCATCAGCCCGCCGATGAAGGCGCGCGACTCCGCGCTCAGCGGGGAGTCCTCGCCGAAGACGGCCCGCAGCAGCCGTACCTGGTCCGCGGGGACCGTCTGCGTCAGCCCCCAGCGCCCGGCCTGACCAGCGCTGGTACCCGACAGGCCGAGCGTCTTGTTGGCGGCGTCCAGACCCGCGGCGCCGCCGATGGCGCGCCACAGCACGTCGGTCGCGTCGTTGTCGCTGGAGCGGATCATGTCGGCGGCGAGTTCGCGCTGCCCGCGCGTGGGCTCGGTGCCGCGCGCCTGATGCTGCAGGAGCAGCGCGGCCAGGATGTCGACCTTGACGATGCTGGCGGTGTCGTACGTGCCGGTCCCGGCGCCGCGCCCGGCCGACGCGCCGGTCTCCAGATCCCGCACCGCGATCGCGTACCGCCCGGCGTGCCCGCCGAGCCCCGCGAGCGCGTCGCGGACCGCCTCCTCGGCGGAGGGCGTACGGGACGGGGACGGGCTCGGCGTACGGGACGGCGACGGCGTCGCGGTGGCACTCGGCCCGGGCCGCTCCAGCCGCTCGGTCCGCCCGGGCCGTTCCGTACGCTCCGTCCGCGCGGACGCGGGCGGCCGCGCCGACTGCCCGCCCTTGGCGCGCGTCTCGGCGGCCGCCGCCCTGCCGGACGGGACGGTGCCGCTGGCGGCGGTGAGGGCGGCGATCACCACGAACAGCGCGATCGCGGTCACGTTCCCCCAGCGCTGCACCGTCACCGCCTCCTCACCGCACCGGGTGCTCAGGCAATGCCGTCCAGCACCGGGTAGTAGCCGAGCGACTGGCCCTCGGCCGTCGGGTGGTAGGAGTCCCCGACCGGCCAGGTGACGCTGTGGATCCAGGAGTCGCCCGAGCAGATCTCGTGGCCGGCAAAGGTATCCCGCACGTCGCCGAAGGTGAAGCCGTGATCCAGCGCGCGCTTCTCCGTTACGGAGTTGAGATTCTCGGAGGCCTCGTTGATGGCGGCGCGCTCGTTCTCGGAGAGGCCCGCGACGCAGGAGCCGCCCAGCGTATAGAGCCGCGGGTAGCCGAGGACGACTACCCGGGCGGCGGGGGCCTTGCCGCGGATGGCGTCGTATACGGCGTCGAGGCGGCCGGGGAGCGTGCCGTTGATGTAGGCGTTGGCCTCCGCGACGCGGGCGAGGCAGTTGGCCTCCGACTGCAGCACGCAGGTCGTCATCGTGTCGGCGAAGCCCGCGTCGTTGCCGCCGATGCTGATGCTGACCAGGCCGGTGTCGGCGTTGAGGGCGCCGAGTTGGGTCGCGGTGACATCGGTGGTCCTGGCGCCGGAGCAGGCGGCGAAGGCGAAGGCGGACGGGCCGTGCGCGTCGGCCCAGAGCTTCGGGTACGCGCGGGTGCTGCGCCGGCAGTCACCGCTGGCCGAGTCGTACGAACCGGCGCCGACGCCGGACGAGTACGAGTCGCCGAGCGCCACGTACGGCGGCTCGGCGGCGTGTGCGGTGCCCGCTCCGGTCACGAGGGCCGTGAACGCGGCGAGTAACAGCGCACCCGCCCAGGACGTAACTCTGGCCAGCCTCATGGACACTCCCCGTTCTGTGACGACAGTCACTTCTGTCGTAGCAGCGCACAGGCGTCTCGGGAAGTGTCCATGCCAAGCGAGTCACCCTATTGATCAGGCAGCAGCTCCGTCGGCAAGTCCTCCGGGCTGGTGGGGAGTCGATCGGTCGGGAAGTCCGAGGGGAGCTTGCTCGGGAAGTCCGAGGGGAGCTTGGTCCGCCATTCGCTGGGAATCTCGCTGGGCAGCTTGGTCGGCAGCTTGCTGGGCAGCTTCGTCGGCAGCGAGGTGCCGCCGGACTCCGACGCCGAGGGCGAGCGCGGCGGCGGCGTGCAGCCGCAGTCCTCCTCGCCCCCGCCGCCGGTCAGCGCGTAGGCCACGGCGCCGATGGCGATCAGCGCCGCGGCGCCGGTGGCCGCGAAGATCACGGCCCGGCGCCGCCCGGGCGCCGGCTGCGGCGGCCCGGGGTACGCGCCGTAGTCCTCGGGTGGTGGCGGAGGAGGTCCGGGAGGCGGTGGTGTGCTCATGAGCGCCACTATTGCCGCGTCCGCGAGTGCGTTCGAGGCTCGTAACGAACCCGGGACGGACCGCCTCCCGGAGCCTTACATTCCGGCCCGCTACACCCCCAGCAGGTGGTCCATCGCCAGCTGGTCGAGCCGCTCGAAGGCCATCCCGCGGGCGGCCGCGGCCTCGACGTCGAAGTCCTCGAAGGCGGACCGGTCGGCCAGCAGCCCGGCGATCCCGTCGGCCGCGGTCGGCTGCGCCAGCTGGTCGAGGCGGGAGTCGCGCAGCGCCTGCTGCACCGCGGGGTCGGCGCGGAAGGCGGCGGCGCGTGCCTTGAGGATCAGGTAGTTGCGCATGCAGCCCGCGGCCGATGCCCACACCCCCGCGATGTCCTCGGTGCGCGGCGGCTTGAAATCGAAGGTCTTCGGCCCGCTGTAGCCGGCCGACTCGAGGAGGTCCACCAGCCAGAAGGCGGCCCGCGTGTCGCCGACGCCGAAGCGCAGGTCCTGGTCGTACTTGATGCCGTTCTGCCCGTTCAGGTCGATGTGGAAGAGCTTGCCCGCCCACAGCGCCTGGGCGATGCCGTGCGGGAAGTTCAGCCCCGCCATCTGCTCGTGTCCGACCTCGGGGTTGACGCCGAAGAGCTCGGGCCGCTCCAGCCGCTCGATGAACGACAGGGCGTGGCCGACGGTGGGCAGCAGGATGTCGCCGCGCGGCTCGTTGGGCTTGGGCTCGATGGCGAAGCGCAGGTTGTAGCCCTGTTCGGTGATGTAGTCGCCGAGCAGGTCGAAGGCCTCCTTCATCCGGTCGAGCGCGACCCGCACGTCCTTGGCGGCACCGGACTCGGCGCCCTCGCGCCCGCCCCAGGCGACATATACCTCGGCGCCCAGCTCGACGGCGAGGTCGATGTTGCGGATCACCTTGCGGATCGCGTAGCGGCGGATGTCGCGGTCGTTGGCGGTGAAGGCGCCATCCTTGAAGACCGGGTGGGTGAAGAGGTTCGTGGTGGCCGCCGGCACCTTCATGCCGGTGGTGTCGAGCGCCTGCCGGAAGCGCTTGACGTGCGCCTCGCGCTCGGAGTCCGACGAGCCGAAGGGGATCAGGTCGTCGTCGTGGAAGCTGACGCCGTACGCGCCCAGCTCGGCGAGCCGCTGCACGGACTCGACCGGGTCGAGCACCGGGCGGGTGGCGTCGCCGAACGGGTCGCGCCCCTGCCAGCCGACGGTCCACAGACCGAAAGTGAACTTGTCCTCGGGCACGGGCGTGTAGTCCATTGCCGTCTCCGTCTCCGTCGTCCGACGTATTTCGTAAGGCCGTTTGACAAATTAGTATGCACAGCCAGCCGTGGGAAGAGCGCAGAGGGTCGGAGGCAGACGAATGGGGCCGCTGGTGGTCGGCGTGGACAGCTCCACGCAGTCCTGCAAGGCATTGGTCGTCGACAGCGAGACGGGGCAGGTGGTGGCTTCCGGCCAGGCGCCGCACACCGTCAGCCGGGGCGCGGGACGGGAGAGCGATCCTGAGCAGTGGTGGGAGGCGCTCGGCGCGGCGCTCGCCGCGTGCGGCGAGCCCGCCCGGGAGGCGGCGGCGGTGTCCGTGGCGGGGCAGCAGCATGGCCTCGTCACGCTGGACGCCGATGGTCGTCCGGTACGCCCGGCGCTGCTGTGGAACGACGTCCGCTCAGCGCCGCAGCGCGACCGCCTGGTCGCGGGCCTCGGCGGCCCGAAGGCGTGGGCGGAGCGCACGGGCAGCGTGCCCGCGGCGTCCTTCACGGTGACGAAGTGGGCGTGGCTGGCGGAGAACGAGCCGGAGAACGCCCGCGCGACGGCGGCCGTGCGGCTCCCGCACGACTACCTCACCGGCCGGCTCACGGGCGAGGCGACGACCGACCGCGGCGACGTCTCCGGCACCGGGTGGTGGGACGGCGGCACGGGCGCGTACGACGCGGAGACGCTCGCGCACGTCGGGCTGCCGGCCGACCGGCTGCCTCGGGTGCTCGCCCCGGGCGAGGCTGCGGGCACGGTACGGGCCGACCTCGGCCTGCCACTCCCCCAGGGCGCGCTGGTCGCGGCCGGGACCGGCGACAACATGGCGGCGGCCCTCGGCCTCGGCCTGCGTCCGGGCCAGCCAGTGCTGAGCCTCGGCACGTCCGGGACGGTGTACGCGGTGTCGCGGCGCCGCCCCGCCGACCCGACCGGCGTGGTGGCGGGCTTCGCCGACGCCCGCGGCGGCTGGCTGCCGCTGGCCTGCACGCTCAACTGCACGCTGGCCGTGGACCGGGTCGCGGCGCTGCTGGGCCGCTTCCGCGAGGAGGTGGAGCCCGGCGGCACGGCGGTGATGCTGCCGTTCCTCGACGGCGAGCGCACGCCGGACCTGCCGGAGGCGTCAGGCCTGATCCACGGGCTGCGGCACGCGACGACGGGCGGACAGCTGCTGCAGGCGGCGTACGACGGCGCGGTGTTCGCGCTGCTCACGGCCCTGGAACAGGTGGCCGGCGAGGACGCCGACGCCTCCGCACCACTGCTGCTCATCGGCGGCGGGGCGCAGGGCACGGCGTGGCGGGAGACGGTCCGCCGGCTGTCCGGACGCCCCGTACAGGTCCCGCACGCCCAGGAGTTGGTCGCCCTGGGCGCGGCGGCCCAGGCGGCGGGCCTGCTGCTGGGCGAGGACCCGGCGGCGGTCGCACGCCGGTGGGCGACGGCGGAGGGCCGCACGTACGACGCGATCGACCGCGACGACGAGACACTGAGCCGGATCGGCTCGGTGCTGGACGGGGCGGGGCCCCTGTTCCGGGCGTAAGCCGTCAAGCGCCGGACGGGCTATCAAGCCCGTCCGGCGCTTGAGGACGAGGCGCGAAGCGCCGATACGGCGGCGGAGCCGCCGAGAAGGTACCTACACGTGAACCGACGGGCCGGCCTCCCCGGCCCCCCGCTTCGTGAACAGCGCAATCCCCGCCGCCACCACCGCGATCACCCCGGCGCAGGTCAGCGCAAGCCCCATCCCCGAGATGAACGACCCGTGCACCACCGACCGCATCGCCTCGACGACCTGCTCCGGCGTCCCCTTCGGCGGCGGCGGTGCCATCCCGACCTCCGCCGCGCCCTTGACCGCCGACTCGGTCTTGTCGTCCATCGGCGGCAGCTTGGCCTCCGCCCACCGCGTCGGCAGGTCGCTGTCCACCCGCGCGGCCATCACCGCGCCGAGCACCGCGGTACCGAGGCTGCCGCCCACCTGCATCGCGGCCTGCTGCAGACCACCCGCGACACCGGCGTGCTCCAGCGGCGCGTTCCCGACGATGACCTCCGTGGCGCCGACCATGACCGGCGCAAGACCGAGACCCAGCAGCGCGAACCACAGCGACGTGACCGCCGTGCCGCTCTCCGCGTCCAGCGTCGACATCCCGAACATCGCCACCGCGGTCAGCAGCATCGCCACCACCAGCGGCACCCGCGGCCCGATCTTGGTGATGACCGCACCCGCCAGCGGCGAGGCGACGATCATCATCGCGGTCAGCGGCAGCAGGTGCAGCCCGCTGTCCACCGGGCTCATGCCGTGCACGTTCTGCAGGTAGAAGGTCACGAAGAAGAGGCCGCCCATGAAGCCGAAGGCCATGAGCACCATGAGCGCGGTGCCCGCCGACAGCGGCACCGAGCGGAACATCTCCAGCGGCAGCAGCGGCTCCTTGGCCTTCCGCTCCCACAGGACGAAGAGCACGAAGCACACCACGGAGGCCGCGAGGAAGGCGATGGTCTTCCCGCTGCCCCACTGCCACTCGTTGGCCTTGATCAGCGCCCAGACGAGGCTGAACATCGCGGCGGACAGCAGCACGATGCCGAGGATGTCGAACGACCGCGGCGCGTGCTCCGCGCGGTGATCGAGCAGGATGACGAGGCCGAGTGCCAGGGCGGCGATGCCGACCGGCACGTTGATGAAGAAGACCGACTGCCAGCTGACGTGCTCGACGAGCAGGCCGCCGACGATCGGCCCGGCCGCGGTCGAGGCGCCGATGACCGCGCCCCAGATGCCGATCGCGGCGTTCAGCTTCTCCGCCGGGAACGACGCCCGGAGCAGGCCGAGCGCGGCCGGCATCAGCAGCGCGCCGAAGAGGCCCTGCACCACGCGGAAGGCGATGACCAGCGGCACGCTGGTCGACAGACCGATCGCGCCGGAGGCCGCGGCGAAGCCGACGATGCCGATGATGAAGGTCTGCCGGTGGCCGAAGCGGTCACCGAGCTTGCCCGCCGTGATGAGGGCGACGGCGAGGGCGAGGAGATAGGCGTTGGTGATCCATTGGACGTCGGCGAGCGAGGCGCCCAGGTCCTGCTGGATGGCCGGGTTGGCGATGGCGACGATGGTGCCGTCGAGGGCGACCATCATCACGCCTATGGCGACGGACAGGAGGGTGAGCCAGGGATGGCCGCGGAGCGACTTGCGCGGGCCGCCGGCGGCGACGGGATCGCTCGGCGGCGGTCCCGTGGTGGTGTCGGTGGTCATGGTCCCCAAGCTAATGTCAGCAGCTGACAAATGACAAACACATTCATGCGGCAGTGACTGACGCAGGTCAGGGCGGTGTGACAGGGCGTGACGGGTAAGCTGACCGCGATCCGAAGGGCGGAGTTGCGAGTGACGGGACTGCGAGAGCGCAAGAAGCAGCGCACCCGGGAGGCGTTGATCCGCGCGGCCATCGAGCTCTTCATCGAGCGGGGTTACGAGCAGACCACCGTCGACGAGATCGCCGCCGCCGTGGACGTCTCCCAGCGCACCTTCTTCCGCTACTTCGCCACCAAGGAAGACGTCGCCTTCGCCCTGCACGACATGATCGAGCAGCGCTTCTTCGCCGCGGTCCGCGAGCAGCCGCCCGGGGTGCCGCCGTCGCAGGCGATGCGGATCGCGATCGAGTCCACCTGGAACGGCATCGGGGCGTCGATAGAGGACACCGTGCCGGTGCGCGTCTACATGCGGATGTGGCAGACCATCGAACAGACCCCCGCCCTGGTGGCGGTGCTGCTGCGCCGCTCCATCGACTCCTCCGAGCGGCTGGCCGCCGAGATCGCCCGGCGCGAGGGCGTCGATCTGGAGACCGACCCGCGGCCGCGGGTGGTGGTGGCCGCGTATACGGGAGTCATGCAGGCCGCCGCGCGGCACTGGGGCACGAACGCCGAGGTGACGGTGGACGCGGCGCGCGAGCGCACGATGGCGTATCTGGACCAGCTGGGGCCCTCGCTGAGCGAGGACTGGGGCACCGGCCGCAAGGACTGAGCGGCCCGCTCAGGCCCGTATCAACGCGACGCCCGCGGCCGCGCACGCGTCCGTGAGATCCGCGGGCGCGTCGCCGTCCGTCACCAGCGTCCAGCCCGCGGGCAGCCGGGCCCACGAGGGCGCCTGGGGCACGCTGAGCTTCAACGCGTCGGCGAGCACCACCACCCGCTCCGCCCGCGCCGCCACCCGCTCCTTGACCGCCGTCTCCTCCAGCGTCGGCTCGCCGACCCCGCGGCGCGGATCGACGGCGTCCGCGCCGAGGAACGCGGTCGCGAACGACAGCCGCTCCAGCGCCAGATCGGCCAGCGGCCCGACCAGTCCGTGGCTGAGCCGGCGGACGCTGCCGCCGAGCATCACGACGTCGATGTCCGGCGACTCGGACAGGGCCAGAGCGGTCTCCAGGCCGCGGGTGACGACCATGCTGCGGCCGGCGTCCGCGGCCGCCAGCCGGCGGGCGAGCGCCGCGCACGTGGTGCCGGCGTCCACGAAGATCGCGCCGGTGTCCGGCACCAGCCCGAGCGCCGCGTCCGCGATCGCCTCCTTCGCCTGCCGCCGCATCAGGGCGCTCTCCCCCACCGGCCGCTCATGGAACGCCTCCGGGACCACCGCTCCCCCGTAGGTGCGCGCCACCTTGCGGTCCTCGGTCAGCCGGCCGAGGTCGCGGCGCACGGTCGACGGCGACACGGCCAGCGCCGCCGCCAGCTCCTCCACCTGCGTGGTGCCCTCGCGCAGCAGCTTCAGCAGCGCCTCATGCCGCTCCCTGGTGCCGCGCCGTGCTGCCGGTTGCCCCACCGCTCGCTCCCCTTCAGCCATTTCAGCCGTACGCCCGGCGGATCCGGTCCGCGTACGGGCTGTAGTCCACGGCGGCAAGATACGCCGACAGCATGGTGGCGTGGTCGGCGCGGCCGCTGCCGGCGATGTCGAAGGCCGTGCCGTGGTCGACCGAGGTGCGCAGGATCGGCAGGCCGACGGTGACGGAGATGGTGCCGTCGAAGTCGTAGGTCTTGGCCGGGATATGGCCCTGGTCGTGGAAGTGCGACAGCACGCCGTCGTACCGGCCGGTCAGGCCCTGGTGGAAGACCGAGTCGGCGGGGATCGGACCATGCACGTCCAGTCCTTCGGCGCGGGCCGCCTCGCAGGCCGGGCCGATGTGCTCGATCTCCTCGTCGCCGAAGGCGCCGTTCTCGCCGCCGTGCGGATTGACGGCGGCGACGGCGAGCCGCGGCTCGGACACCCCGAACACGCGCAGCGCGGTGGCCGCTTCACGGATCGCGTGGCCGACCCGCTCCTTGGTGAGCTGGTCGAGGGCGGTGCGCAGGGCGACGTGCCGGGTGGTGAAGAAGATCCGCAGGTGGTGGCCTTCGGCGGCGGTGTTGCGCACCACGAACATGGTGTTCTGGCGGGTGACGCCGGTCAGCTCGCCCAGCATCTCCGTATGCCCGAGGTGCTTCGAACCCGCCTGCCAGATCGCCTCCTTGTTGATAGGCCCGGTGACGATCCCGGCGACCTCGCCGTCGAGCGCGGCCCGGGTGGCGGTCTCGATGGCGGCCACGGCGGCGCGTCCGGCGCGCGCGTCGACCTCGCCCCAGGCGGGCAGGTCGGCACCGAGCACGCCGGTGTCGTAGACATCGATGACGCCGGGGCCCGCGGGCGCGGTCGCGAAGTCCGTGACCGTACGCACCTCGACGTCGAGTCCCGACGCCTCCGCGCCGCGGCGCAGCGCGGCGGCGTCGCCGACCGCGACGCCGTGGTGGTCCTCCTGGCCCGCCGTTTCGGCGAGCGTACGGGCGGTGATCTCCGGGCCGATGCCGGCGGGGTCGCCGAGGGTCACGGCGAGGACGGGACGGGTCATCGGTGGCTCCTTTGCTGGAAGTGCTGTGGTGCGGTGCGCGTTCGGGCTGCCGGTACGAGTCTGCGCGCGGCGGCCGCCGCCCGGCGCAGGTGGGCGACGCAGGCCAGGGTGGTGCCCGCGTCGCCCACCAGACCGCCCTTCGTGACGACGGGCAGCCCGGCCCACGGCCCGGCGACGAAGCTGCCGGCGACGGCCAGCGGGACGAGCTCCTCCTCGACGTCCAGGCCGAGGGCGCCGAGTTCGGCGAAGAGGGCGGCGGAGACATCGCCGCCGGTGGCGAAGACGCCGTCCACCGGGCGGTGTTCGAGCGCGGCCCGTACGGCGCGGGCGAGGGCCGCCGGCAGCGCCTCGGCGTCCGGCCCGCTCAGCGGGACCACATCCGCCTCGTCGAGCACGGTCGCCAGCAGCACCACCTCGCCGGGACCTGCGATGGCGAGCGCCTCGCCCAGGACGGCCGCGGTGGCGGCGACATCGGGCACCGGGCCGCGGCCGTACGGCACGGGGCGTACGACATGCACCCGCTCCTCGGCGCGCAGCCGGGCGAGTTGGGTGCGGGTCAGCGCCGTCGCGGAGCCGGACACGGCGAGCAACGGGGCCGCCTCGGCGCGGCCGCCGAGGCCGAGCGCGAGCGCCAGGGCCACCGAGCCGGGGCCGGAGTCCACACCCACCCACGCGATCTCGCCCTGACCCGCGGCCACGGCGGCGGCTGCGGCCCGCCGCAGGTGGTCGGCGGTCAGCGCGTCCGCGACGATCACCTCGGTGCCCGTCGCGAGCTGTTTGCCGGCCAGGGCGCGCAGTTCGGCCGGGTCGCCGGTGACGGCGGCCAGCGGCAGGTGGGTGATCCGCAGGTCGGCCTGGCGGCGCAGCAGGGCGGCGACGTCGGAGGTGGGCAGCGGGGAGCGCGGATCGCGGGCCAGCTCCGTCTCCTCCAGGCGGACGCCGTCGAGGAGTTGGGTGCCCTGCACGGTGTGCCGCCCGGCGCCGGGGTGGGCCGGGGCACAGAGGGCGACGGCGCGGCGCCCGGTGGCGGCCCGTACCGCCTCCAGGGCGGCGGCGGTGGACGCGCCCGGGTTGCCGCGCAGGGTGGAGTCCACGCGGTTGCTGACCAGCCGCGCGGGGCCGGCCGCGGCGATGGTGGCGGCGACCCGCCGGGCCGCCTCCGCGGGCGGGCAGTGCCGGCTGTCGGTGCTGACGACCACCGCGTCGAAGCGGTCCGCGAGTTCGGCGACCGCCGCCGGGTCCTGCCCGGCGCCGACCGTCACCGCGCGCAGCCCGACCCGGGCGAAGCCGGCCGCGGTGGCGTTGGCGCCGGTCAGGTCGTCGGCGACGACGAGTACCGCAGGGGCGCCGGTCACAGGAACAGGCTCGCGATCAGCAGCAGCGGCAGCGAACCCGCCCACACGGCGGTCGTGATGCCGGACCAGCCGCGCATCGCCGCGACGCCGTCGAGGCCGGTGAAGCGGGTGACGACCCAGAAGTACGAGTCGTTGAAGTAGCTGAACACCATCGACCCGGCGCAGCAGGCCAGCGCGGCGAGCAGCGCCGAGATGCCGAGGCCGTCGACGAGCGGCGCGGAGACGGACGCCGCGGTGATCATCGCGACGGTGCCGGAGCCCTGCGCGACCCTTACCAGCGAGGCGACGAGGAACGGCACCAGCACGCCCGGCAGGCTCCAGGAGGAGATGGTCTCGGCCAGTTCGTCGCCGACGCCGGTCTCGCGGAGCACCTGCCCGAGCGCGCCACCGGCGCCGGTGATCAGGATGATCAGCCCGGCGGAGGCGGCGGCCTCGGCGAGCCAGCCACCGACCTTGCTGCGCGGGATCCAGCGCGGCAGCAGCACGTATACGGCGAGGACGAGGCCGATGAGCAGCGCGACGACCGGGTGGCCGATGAAGGCGAGCGCCTCCGGGACCGGGGACGGGTCGTACTTCGTCTCGTCCTTGAGGGCGGCCTCGCCCTGGGAGTTCTTGTCGATGGCGGTGGCGACGGTGTTCACGACGATCAGGAGCAGCGGCACCAGGAGCGGGAGAAAGGCGGTGAAGGCGCCCACACGGTGCGGCTTCGCGCCCGCGGGCGGGGTGCCGAGCGCGGCGGCGGGGTCCGGCTGCGCGGGACTGTCGTCGTAGCCGCTCGCTTTATCGACGGGCGCGTCCGCGCCGCCACCGCCCACGCGCGCGGCGGTCGCCGGGATTTCCGCCTTGCCGTAGACCGCCTCCCGCACCTCCGTGCTGATCTCGCTCTCCAGCTTCGGCCCCATCCACTTCGCGTACCCCACGACGACGGGCAGCAGCACGACGCTGAAGGCGAGCCCCGCCAGCACCAGCCCGCCGAGGTCCGCGCCCAGGATGCCCGCGACGCCGAGCGGTCCAGGGGTGGGCGGCACCAGGTGGTGGGTGAGCGTCATCCCGCAACCGAGCGCGAGGGCCAGGGTTACGTAGCCGGCGCGCTTGACGCGGGCGATGGAGCGGGCGAGCGGGTTCATGATGACGTAGCCCGAGTCGCAGAACACCGGGATGGAGACGACGGCGCCGGTGGCGCCCATCGCCCACGGCTCGCGGCCCTTGCCCAGGGCGCGTACGAAGGTGCGGGCGAGGGCATCGGCGGCGCCGGACACCTCGAGGATCTTGCCGAGGCCGACGCCGAGGCCGATCACGATGCCGATCGAGCTGAGCGTCGTGCCGAATCCGGTGGTGATGTACTCGATCACTTTGCTGGCGGGCGCCCCGGCGACGAAGCCCGTCACCAGGGAGGCTATGAGCAGGGCGACGAACGCGTCGAGCCGGGTGCGCAGCACGATCACGATGATCGTGGCGATTCCGAGCACGAGCGCCGCCAGAAGCTGAAGATCCACGCTGACCTCCTCCGACCGGCTGGGAGCCGCCATCATGCAGCCACCAACCTGCGCAGAACAAGCAGTGTGCATGGATTAGTTGCTCAGACTGAGCATCTTCAGGCTTCGCTAGAGTCGTTCCCGCAGACCAGAGGAGAGGAGCCGGCCGTGGCAGCGCCCCTGCCCAACACCCAGCAGGCGATGCGGCAGCGCAATCTCTCCCTCGTGCTGCACACCCTCGCCGCCGAGGGCCCGCTCTCCCGCGCCGCCGTCGCCGCGCGGATCGGCGTGACCCGCGCCGGGGTCTCCGCGCTCGTCGAGGAGCTGCTGCGCCTCGACCTGATCACCGAGCTGGGGCCAGGACGCCCCGGCACGGTCGGCCGCCCCGGCTCCGCCCTGGCCCTGAACGAGAACGGCCCCTGCGGCATCGGCGCCGAAGTGGGCGTGGACCACCTGTCGGTGTGCGCCGTGGACCTGCGCGGCAAGGTGGTCGCCCGGATCGCCGTGGACGCCGCCAACCGCGGCCGCGCGCCCGAGCCGCTGCTCGCCGAACTCGGCCGCCTCGTCACCGCCGTCGCCGCCGAAGCCGAGTCCACAGGACTGCGCCCCGCGGGCCTCACGGTGGCCGTCCCCGGCCTGGTGGCCCGCGGCACGGACACCGTCGTACGGGCCCCGAACCTGGGCTGGAAGGGCGTCGAGATCCCGGCCCTGCTGGACCCGGCGCTGACCGCGCGGCTCCCGGTCACCGTCGACAACGAGGCCAATCTCGGCGCGCTCGCCGAGCTCTGGCTGGCCCCCACCCCCGTCGCCAGCGACTTCATCCACGTCTCCGCCGAGATCGGCATCGGCGCCGCGCTGGTCGTCGACGGCGCGCTGCTGCGCGGCGCGCACGGCTTCGCCGGCGAGCTCGGCCATGTTCCGGTACGGCCCGAGGGCCCCGACTGCGGCTGCGGCGGGCGCGGCTGCCTGGAGCAGTACGCGGGCGAGGAGGCGGTGCTGCGGGCGAGCGGGCTCGCGCCCGAGGAGGAGGCGGGCCGGCACCCGGGCCCCGGCGCCCGCATCGCGCTCCTGGCCGAGCGCGCGGCCGCCGGCGACGCGCGCGTCCGTACCGCCCTCGAGGAGGCCGGCACGGCGCTCGGCATCGCGCTGGCCGGGGCGGTGAACATGCTCGACCCGGGCGCCGTCGTGCTCGGCGGCGCGCTGGCCGGACTCGCCCCCTGGATGCTGCCGGCGCTCGAGGCGGAGCTGGGCGGCCGGGTGGCGGATCCGGCGCGCACGGTGCGTACCGAGGTGTCGGCGATCGGGGCCGACGGGCCGCTGCTGGGGGCGGCGCACAGTGTGGTGCACACCGTTCTCGACGCGCCCGCAAGTTACGCAAGTCCGCTTGAGTGAATTACTACGAATCACCCATTCACAGCTATGTGCAACCACTCCCCGGTGCCACGCTGTAAGTGAATCGCGACGGTCCGTCGTCCTCACTTGGAGAACAACGTGGTTCTGTCAATCTCCGGCGTAGTACTGCTGGGAATCATTGTCTTTCTCTTCTTCCGCAAGGACGGACTGAAGCTCTCGCACGCGATCATCTGTGCGCTCTTCGGTTTCTACCTTGCGGGTACCGCCATCGCCCCCAGCATCAAGGCGGGCGGCGCCAGCCTTGCCAGCCTGCTGGGCGGGATCAAGATCTGACAGTTGCCGGAGTGTGAAGAAGTGACACGACGGCCGCTGCCGCGCATCCTCACCAGCGGCGAGCGGCGCGGACACGCCGGGCGCGGACGCGAGCTCGCGGACGGCGCCGGCGAGGCGCTGTCCCCGCTGCTGACGCTGTCCCGCGGGACGGCACGGCTGGCCGCGGTGGTGCGGCAGCAGTGGCTGGCGACACCGCGGGACCGGCGCGGACCGCTGCTGTTCCTCGTCGGGGCCTGCCTGCTCTTCACCTGGCTGATGCCCTTCGGACCGGTCATCGCCGTGGCCGCGCTGATCGCGGTGGCGGCCTGGATGGGGCGGGACCGTATCGCAGGAGAGGCGGACGCGGAGGAATCCGATGCACCGGGGACCTCGCCCTCGGATTCCCGGCTGCGGATGCTGTACGAGGCCCTTGTCCCGTATTTCGCGGTCGACGGCGACCCGAACCCCGCCTATGCGCACGGCGGCGACTGGCACGCCGTATTCAGCGAAGCGGAATTCGACGACGGCGGCAAGCCCAGCGCGCTCCGCATCCGCTATCCCGGGTATTTCCGGGACGGCGAGCAGGCGCAGCGCGCGGTGGTCGAGCGGGTGCTGCACGCGAAGCTCGGGCGGGGCCGCGAATACCACTTCGACTGGTACGAGGAGGAGAACCTGCTCTGGGTGCGGGTCCTCGCCCCGCTCCCCGTGGACGTAACCGCGCAGCGCTTCGTCACCGGCCCCGGCGAGGTCCTGCTCGGCATCACCGACCAGGCGTCCGTGCCCCGCACCGTCCCCGTGCGCGCCGGCGAGACCGAGCGGGACGAGCCGCCGGTCCTGTGGCGTACGGGCGTCCGCTCGACGGCCCCGCACCTGCTGGTCCTCGGCCAGCCCGGCACCGGCACCACGACGCTGCTGCGCTCGCTGGCGCTGCAGGCCGTGCGGCAGGGCGATGTGATCGTCGTGGACGGCGCCGGGACCGGCGAGTACGCGTGCCTGGCGGGCCGTTCCGGGGTGCTGGGCGTCGAGAGCGGCCTCAGCGGCGCGATCGGCGTACTGGACTGGGCGGCACGCGAGACGGAGCGCCGCCTGGCGGGCGACTCGACGGCGGCCGCGGCGGGCGCCCGCCCACGCCCCCTGTGGCTGATCGTCGACCGCCCCGCGGTCCTCTCCCACCTCGCGGCCGCCGACGGCCGCGGCGACCCGCAGGAGTTGCTGCGGGTCCCGCTGATCCACGGCCGCCCGGCGAACGTCACCGTCGTGGTCGCCGACCAATTCGACGCCACGGACTCCCTGACCACCGCCGTCCGCGGCCAGACCCGCGCCCGCGTGGTCCTGGGCCCCGCAACCCCCCACCAGGTAGAGGCAGTCCTGGGC
>NZ_JAAKZV010000172.1 GCF_011044975.1 Streptomyces coryli
GGGAGGGGGCGGGGTTGGGGAATCCCTCCCGCCCAAGCGAATCGGTGGTCGCGATCGCCTCTGGGCCCGCCTTCACCTTCTCCTACGCCGAGCACACCGAGCTGCTGCGCACCGCTGGCGCGACCGTCGCTCCCTTCGACCCGCTCCACGACGAGGCGCTGCCTGACGGCACCTCGGCCCTCGTCATCGGCGGCGGCTTCCCCGAGGCGTACGCGGCGGACCTTTCCGCGAACGAGCCCCTGCGCGAACAAGTCACCGACCTAGCCGCCACCGGCGCCCCCATCGCCGCCGAATGCGCCGGCCTGCTCTACCTCTGTCGCACCCTCGACGGCGCCGAGATGTGCGGCATCCTCGACGCCCACGCCCATATGACCGACCGCCTCACCCTCGGCTACCGCGACGCCGTCGCCCTCACCGACAACGTCCTCGCCCCCGCCGGCACCCGCGTCCGCGGCCACGAATTCCACCGCACCGCCGTCGACGGCGAGACGGACACCCCCGCGTGGGGCGTTACCCACCCCGCGCCCCGCCGCACCGAAGGCTTTGTCCAGGGCGGCGTCCACGCCAGTTATCTGCACACCCACTGGGCAGCGCACCCCGCCACCGCCCTCCGCCTCACCGAAAGGTGCCCCGCATGACCCGCCTGATCGGCGTAGGCGTCGGCCCCGGCGACCCCGAACTCGTCACCGTCAAGGGCGTGAACGCGCTCCGCGACGCCGCCGCGGTCGTCGTCCCCGTCATGGAGGACGCGACCGGGCCCGGCCGCGCCGAGGCGACCGTCCTGCATTACGTCGACGCCGCCAAGGTCGTCCGCATCGTCTTCGCCCTCAACGAGCGCAGCGACCACGCCCGCCGCGAGGCGGCCTGGGACGCGGCCGGGCAGCAGGTCGCGGAGCTGCTGCGGCAGCACGGCACCGTCGCCTTCGCGACCATCGGCGACCCGAACGTCTACTCCACCTTCACCTACCTCGCCGCCACGGTCACCGGGCTGCTGCCGGAGGTACGCGTCGAGACGGTCCCCGGCATCACCGCGATGCAGGACCTCGCGGCCCGCAGCGGCGCGGTGCTGACCGAGGGCACGGAGCCACTCACCCTCGTCCCCGTCACCGCCGGCGCCGCCGCGCTCAAGCAGGCCCTCGATGGCGACGGCACGGTGGTGGCGTACAAGTTCGGCCGCCAGGCCGCCGAGGTCGCGGCGGCGCTGCAGGCCAGCGACCGTACCGAAGGCGCCGTCTGGGGCTCCGCCCTCGGCCTCCCCGAGGAGTCCATCCGCCCGGCCGCCGACCTCGCCGCGGACGACGCCCCGCTCCCCTACCTGTCCACCCTCATCGCGCCGGCCCGGCGCGACGGCACGCGCGGAGGCAAGCTGTGACCGCCCAGGCCAAAGTCACCATCGTCGGAGCCGGCCCCGGCGCCGCCGACCTGCTCACCTTCCGCGCCGCCCGCGCCATCGCCGAAGCGGACATCGTCATCTGGGCGGCAAGCCTGGTCCAGGCCGAGGTCCTCGAACACGCCCGGCCCGAGGCGGAGATCCTCGATTCGGCCGCGCTGTCCCTCGAGGAAGTCGTCGCCGTATACGAGCGCGCCGCCCGCGACGGCCTGCGCGTAGCCCGTATCCACTCCGGCGACCCGGCCCTGTGGGGCGGCACCCAGGAGCAGGTGGACCGGTGCGCGGAGATAGGCATCGCGGTCGAGATCATCCCCGGTGTCTCCTCCTTCAGCGCCGTGGCCGCGATCGCCGGGCGGGAGCTGACCATCCCCGAGGTCGCCCAGTCCGTCATCCTCACCCGGCTCGGCGGCGGCAAGACGCCGATGCCGGCGGGTGAGGAGGTGCGGGAGTTCGCACGGCACGGGACCACCATGGCGGTCTTCCTCTCGGCGGCGCGGTCCGGGCAGTTGGCGGCGGAGCTGCTGGCGGGGGGTTACGGGCCGGAGACACCGGTCGTCGTGGCGTATCAGGCGACCTGGCCGGAGGAGCTGGTGCTGCGGTGCACCATCGGCACGCTCGAGGACACCGTCAAGGAGCACAAGCTCTGGAAGCACACCCTCTTCCTGGTCGGCCCGGCGCTCGCGGCGTCCGGCACCCGCTCGCACCTGTACCACCCGGGGCACTTCCACGGCTTCCGCAAGGCGGAGCCCAAGGCCCGCAGAGCGCTCAAGTCCCGCGGCTGACCACCCGATCCTGCTGACATGAACGACGAACCCGAACTCCGCGAGCCGGACCTTCCGCGTACCGCCAAGGTCCGGCCCAAAGCCCTGCGCACCGGCTGGACCACCGGCACCTGCGCCTCCGCCGCGGCGCGCGCCGCCGCGCTGCACCTGGCGACCGGGGAGGCGCAGGAGTGGGTGGAGGTGGGGCTGCCGTCGGGACGGCGGGTGACGTTCGCGGTGGAGCGTTCGGACGAGTTGCGGCCGGGCCGTACCGAAGCGGTGGTGGTGAAGGACGCGGGCGATGATCCGGACGTCACGCACGGCTCGTATCTGACGGCCACGGCGAGCTGGCGCGAGGCGCCGGGCATCGAGCTGCACGGCGGGGTCGGGGTCGGCGTGGTGACCAAGCCCGGGCTGGGGCTCGAGGTCGGCGGCCCCGCCATCAATCCGGTCCCGCGCGAGATGATCACGCAGGCGGTCTCCGAGGTCATCGATCTGGAGGCGCGGGGCGTGGATGTCACGATCTCGGTCCCGGACGGCGAGGTGCGGGCCCGGAAGACGACCAACGCGCGGCTCGGGATTCTCGGCGGCATCTCGATTCTGGGGACTACGGGGATCGTCCGGCCGTTCTCGACGGCCTCCTGGCGCGCGAGCGTCGAGCAGGCGGTGTCCGTGGCTGCCGCGCAGGGCGAGCGGGCCGTGGTGCTGTGCACCGGGGGGCGTACCGAGCGGGGCGCGATGGCGCTGCTGCCGGAGCTGCCGAAGGTGTGCTTCGTGGAGGTCGGGGACTTCACGGGGGCGGCGCTGAAGAAGGCGGTCGAGGGCGGTGTCGAGCGGGTGATCTTCGTCGGCATGGCGGGGAAGCTGACCAAGCTGGCGGCCGGGGTGCTGATGACGCACTACACGCGCTCGAAGGTGGACCCCGGCGTGCTCGCGGACGTGACGCGCTCGGTGGGCGGGGACGAGCGGCTGGCGGAGGAGGTCGGCGGCGCCAACACGGCCCGGCACGCGTACGAGCTGTGGGAGGCCGCGGGCGTTCTGGAGCCGGCCGGTACGGAGCTGTGCCGGCGGGTGGCCGATGTGATGGAGCGGTTCGTGGAGCGGAAGGTCGCCGCGGAGGCGGCGATGGTGGACTTCACCGGGCAACGGCTGATGGCCAGTTGGGGCGGGGGGCTGCTGCCGTGATCAAGGTGATCGGCGTGGGTACGGGCGCGCCTCCGCCGCGGGTGGCGGAGGCGGCGCTGGTGGTCGGCGCGAAGCGGCACCTGGAGGCGGCGGAGCTGCCGGCGGGCGCCGAGCGGGTGGTGCTGGGGGCGCTGGAGCCGGCGCTGGAGCGGATCGCGGAGGTGGCGGACGGCACGGTCGTCGTCCTCGCCTCCGGCGACCCCGGCTTCTTCGGCATAGTCCGGGTGCTCGCCGCGCGCTTCGGCCCGGCCGCGCTGGACGTCCACCCGTCCACCCCCTCCATAGCCCAGGCCTTCGCCCGCGCCGGCCTCCCCTGGGACGACGCCGCCGTCGTCAGCGCCCACGGCCGCGCCCTCCGTACCGCCGTCAACGTCTGCCGCGCCCACCCCAAAACGGCCGTCCTCACCGGCCCCGGCGCAGGCCCCGCCGAGATCGGCGCCGCGCTCAGCGGCCTGCCCCGCACCCTCCTCGTCGCCCACGCCCTCGGCACGCCCGCCGAGGAAGTGGTCCGCCTCTCCCCCGCCGAGGCGGCGACCCGCAGCTGGCCCGAGGCCGTCAGTGTGGTCATCTCCCTCGACGAGAGCCGGGCCCTCGCCGCCACCCCGCGGACCATCGCCGGCGCCTCCGTCGCCCCCGCCCAATGGGCCCTGCCCGAGGCGGACTTCGACCACCGCGACAGCATGATCACGAAGTTCGAGGTACGCGCCCTGGCGCTCTCCCGCCTCGCCCCCCGCCTCGGCGATCTGGTCTGGGACCTCGGCGCCGGCTCCGGCTCCGTAGCCATCGAGTGCGCCCGGCTCGGCGCGGCCGCGATCGCCGTCGAGAAGTCCGCGGACGGCGCCGAACGCATCCGCGCCAACGCCGCCGCGCACGGCGTCTGCGTACAGACGGTCCACGGCACCGCCCCGGCCGCCCTCACCGGACTCCCCGACCCCGACGCGGTCTTCGTCGGCGGCGGTGGCGCCGAACTCGCCGCCGTGACGAAGGCCGCCGCCCACCGCGCCCGTCGCGCCGTCGTCGTCACCCTCGCCGCCCTCGACCGCGTCCCGGCCGTACAGGCCGAACTCGCCGCCGCGGGCCTCGCCGTGGACGGAGTCCTGCTCCAGTCCTCCCGCCTGGCCCCCCTCCCCGGCGAGGTCACCCGACTCGCCGCCACCAACCCCGTCTTCGTCCTCTGGGGCCTGCGCCCCGAAGCGCTATCAGGAGCACCGCAATGATCGGCCTCATCTCCGCCACCCGAGCAGGCGCGACCGCCCGCGACCGGCTGGCCGCCGCACTGCCAGGCCGCTGCCGGGTCTACGACGGCCCGGTCCGCGAGGCGATCGGGCGCGCCTTCGGCGAGTGCGAACAGCTCGTCTGCTTCCTCGCCACCGGCGCGACGGTACGCGTCCTCGCCCCGCTCCTGAGCGACAAGGCGAACGACCCGGGCGTGGTCTGCGTAGACGAGGGTCTGCAGCACGTCGTGGCGCTCACCGGCGGCCACGGCGGCGGCGCCAACGCGCTCGCGCAGCAGGTGGCGGACGTCTTCCCGGGCAGCTGCCCGGTCATCACCACCGCCTCCGACGCGGTGGGCCTGCCCGGCCTCGACCAGCTCGGCTGGCCGGTGTCGGGGGCGGTGGCCGCCGTCTCCCGCGCCGTGCTCGACGGGGACGGCGTCACGCTGCGCGCCGACGCCGTCTGGCCGCTGCCCGCCCTGCCCGGGAACGTCCGGCCGGCGGACGAAGCTTCGGCCCACGCCGACCCGACGCCCGGCCGGCACGACACACCCCACCGCCACCAGATCCTGGTCACCGACAAGGACGCCGACCGGTGCTCGCACACCGTGGCCCTGCACCCCCCGTCCCTCGTCGTCGGCGTCGGCGCCAGCAGCGGCGCCCCGGCCGATGAGGTCATCGGGCTGATCGAGGAAACCCTCTCCGGCAACCGGTTGACCCGTCGATCCGTCACCGCCCTCGCCACCGTCGACGCCAAGGCCGCGGAGCCGGGCCTGCTCGCCGCCGCCGAGCACCTCGGCGTGCCGCTGCTGACCCACTCCGCCGAGGCGCTCGCCGCCATCGCGGTACCGAACCCCTCCGCCGCCCCGCTCGCCGCCGTCGGCACTCCCAGCGTGGCCGAGGCCGCGGCGCTGGCCCAGGCGGGCGCGGGCGCCGAACTCGCCGTACCCAAACAGAAGTCGGCCCCCGAAGGCCGCCCCGCCATGGCCACCTGCGCCATCGCCCGCCGCCGCCCCCGCGGCCGGCTCACCGTCATCGGCCTCGGCCCCGGCGCCCGCGACCTGCTCACCCCGCGGGCCCGCGACGAGCTGCGCCGCTCGTCGGTGGTCGTGGGCCTCGACCAGTACGTGGACCAGATCCGCGACCTGCTCCGCCCCGGCACGCGGGTGCTGGAGTCGGGCCTGGGCGCCGAGGAGGAGCGGGCGCGTACGGCCGTCGCCGAGGCGCGCGCCGGACACGCCGTGGCGCTGATCGGCAGCGGCGACGCGGGCGTGTACGCGATGGCGTCCCCTGCCCTGGTGGCGGCGGACACCACGGCGGACTTCGACGTGGTCGGCGTACCGGGCGTGACCGCGGCCCTGGCCGCCGCCGCGCTGCTCGGCGCGCCCCTCGGCCACGACCATGCGTCGATCAGCCTCTCGGACCTGCACACGCCGTGGGAGGTCATCGAGCAGCGGGTACGGGCCGCGGCGGCAGGCGATTTCGTCGTCACCTTCTACAACCCGCGCAGCCGCGGCCGCGACTGGCAGCTCCCGAAGGCCCTCGGCCTGCTGGCGGAGCACCGCTCCCCCGGGACGCCGGTGGGCGTGGTCCGTAACGCCTCCCGCCCCGGCGAGTCGTGCCGGGTGACGACGCTCGGCGAACTGGCGCCGGAGACGGTGGACATGATGTCGGTGGTCGTGGTCGGCAACTCCGCGACGCGGGTGGCCGGCGGCCGGATGGTGACACCCCGGGGGTACCGGTGGCAGGTCTGATGCCCCCTGCCCAGCAGGCCCTGGTGGCCGTCACCGGCGACTGCACCGGGTGCGGCGCCTGTCTCCTCACCTGCCCGACGCACGCCTTCCGCCCGCACGGCGGCACCCTCCACGTACGCCCCGACCTGTGCACCGGCTGCCTCGAATGCATCGAGGTCTGCCCGGCAGACGCCATCGAGGAGCTCGAGTGACCGCGACCAGAACCGTCCACCCCATCGAGGCCGAGTCCTTCCGCCGCCTCCGCGCCCGCCTGGACACGAGCCACTTCCCGCCGCTCACCCGCGCCGTCGTCGAGCGCGTCATCCACTCCAGCGCCGACCTCGGCTACGCCGACGACCTGGTCTGCGACGAAGCGGCCCTGCGGCAGGCCCACTTCGCGCTGCACCGCACGAACGCGCCCATCGTCACCGACGTCGAGATGGTCGCCGCGGGCATCACCGCCCGCCCCACCGTCTGCCGCCTCGCCGAGGCCAAGTCGGCGGCGGACCTGACCCGTTCCGCGCACGCCGTCCACCTTGCGTACGACGAGGTCGGCCCCGGCGCCGTATGGGTCATCGGCTGCGCGCCCACCGCCCTCGAGGAGCTCATCCGCCTCGGCACCCGCCCGGCCCTCGTCATCGGCCTCCCGGTCGGCTTTGTCGGCGCCGCCGAGAGCAAGGCAGCGCTGCGCGAGAGCGGTCTCCCCGCCGTCAGCAACATCTCCGAGAAGGGCGGCTCCGCCGTGGCGGCCGCCGCGCTGAACGCCCTGCTCTACACACCCGCACCAACCAGCACCACCTCGAAGGAGTCCCAGTGACCGCGCCCAACCCGTCCTCCCCCGCCCTCCTCATCGCCGGCCACGGCACCCGGGACGACGCCGGCGCGGAGGCGTTCCGCGCGTTCGTGCGCGAGCTGGGCGTCCGTAACCCCGGACTCCCCGTGGCGGGTGGCTTCATCGAGCTCTCCCCGCCCCCGCTGGGCGACGCCGTCGCCGAGCTCACCGCCCGGGGCGTACGGCGCTTCGCCGCCGTCCCCCTGATGCTGGTCTCCGCGGGCCACGCCAAGGGCGACATCCCCGCGGCGCTCGCCCGCGAGAAGGACCGCCACCCGGGCCTGGCCTACACATACGGCCGCCCCCTCGGCCCGCACCCCGGCCTCCTCGCCGTCCTCGAACGGCGGGTGGACGAGGCGCTCGCCGGAGCCCCCCGCGAGGACACGACCGTCCTCCTCGTCGGCCGCGGCTCCACCGACCCGGACGCCAACTCCGAGGTCCACAAGGCCGCTCGCCTCCTCTGGGAGGGCCGCGGCTACGCGGGCGTGGAGACCGCCTTCGTCTCCCTCGCCGCCCCCGACGTGCCGTCAGGCCTTGACCGCTGCCGCCGCCTGGGCGCCCGCCGGATCGTCGTGCTCCCGTATTTCCTCTTTACGGGCATCCTCCCGGACCGCGTCCGCGACCAGGCCCGCACCTGGGCGGCGGACCACCCGGACCTCGACATCCGCACCGCGGACGTGATCGGCCCCGAGCCGGAGCTGCTCGACCTGGTCATGGAGCGCTACCGCGAGGCGGTCGCCGGCGACCTGCGGATGAACTGCGACTCCTGCGTCTACCGCATCGCCCTCCCCGGCTTCGAGGACAAGGTCGGCCTGCCGCAGCAGCCGCACTACCACCCGGACGAGGACGGCGACCATCACCACGGACACGGCCACGGACACCACCATGCCCACGCCCACCACTGACACGACGCCCGCCCCGGACCTCCGCCACCACGGCGACGCGGAGGTCCGCGGCAGCGGCGCGGCGCTGACCGACCTCGCCGTCAACGTCCGCGCGGGGACGCCGCCGCCGTGGCTTAAGTCCCGTATCGCCGCGTCCCTCGACGACCTGGCCGCCTACCCGGACGGCCGCCGCGCCCGCGCGGCGGTGGCGGCCCGGCACGGCGTCCCCGCGGACCACGTCCTGCTGACGGCAGGCGCCGCGGAAGCCTTCGTCCTGATCGCCCGCGCGCTGCGGCCCCGCAAACCGGTCGTCGTCCACCCCCAGTTCACCGAGCCGGAGGCGGCGCTGCGGGACGCGGGCCACGAGGTCGGCCGGGTGCTGCTGCGGCCGGAGGACGGCTTCCGCCTGGACCCGGCGGCCGTAGCGGAGGACGCCGACCTGGTGGTGATCGGCAATCCCACCAACCCGACCTCGGTCCTGCACCCGGCGGCCGCGCTACGCGAACTCGCCCGTCCAGGGCGCACCCTGATCGTGGACGAGGCCTTCATGGACGCCGTCCCGGGCGAACCGGAAGCCCTGCGCCCCGCCCCCGGCATCGTCATCCTCCGCAGCCTCACCAAAACCTGGGGCCTGGCAGGCCTCCGCATCGGCTACGTCCTGGCCGACCCGCAGGTCATCTCGGCCCTGGAACAGGCCCAGCCCCTCTGGCCGGTCTCCACCCCGGCCCTCACCGCGGCAGAAGCCTGCTCCTCCCCGCCCGTCCTCGCCGAGGCCGAAGCCGCCGCCCACGCCATCGCGGCGGACCGCGCCCATCTCCTCGCCCGCCTGGCCGAGTTCGAAGACCTCACCCCGGTCACCCCGGCCGCCGCGCCTTTCGTCCTCCTCCACACCCCGGCCGCCACCACCCTCCGCTCCCGCCTCCGCGACCTCGGCTTCGCCCTGCGCCGCGGCGACACGTTCCCGGGCCTCGGCCCGGACTGGCTGCGGCTGGCGGTGCGCGACGCCCGTACCACGGACGACCTGGTCCTGGCGCTGCGCAAGGCGCTCGGCTGACCTGGGAAGGTTCCGGCTAGGCTGCCGCGGTGCGCAGCAAATTGATCAAAAGTGCCGGGGCCCTCATAGCCGTGCTCGCGGTCGCCGCCGGCTGGTTCTTCGGCAGTGGGACGTACGACCGCTGGCAGGACGCGCGCGGCGTCGAGGCGGCCTGCGACGGCGCCGTGGATCCGGGTGAGGCGCGGGCGCTGCTCGGCGACGAGCACCTCAAGGCGCGGACCAGGCACGGGACTCCGATCGGGTCGAAGACCAAGCGCTGGACCTGCTGGATCGACGTGGACGACGGCTACCACAAGCGCACCGTCATCAATCTCGAGTGGCGCTCCCGGGCCTGGGCCCCGCACATCGAGGCGGATCGCGACACCGACAACTACCAGGCGTGGGGCTCCAGCCCGATCGGCAGCGGCTGGTCCGGAATGCTCAACCACCACCTCGACGGCGACCGGGACGAGGGCCACGCCATCGTCACCCTCGCCTGCCGTAACAAACCCGACAGCCTCACCCTCTACGCCACTAACTGGACCGACCGCTCCTACCGGGAGCCCTCCCACCGCGCCAACCTCGCCCGCCTCGCCACCGGCACCGCCCACCGGGCGGCGGAGAAATGGGGCTGCGACGCGAAGCCGGGCAAGCCGGTGCGCAGCGTGCCGCCGCTCTTCGACTGGCAGGACGCCCGCCGCAAGGACACCGTCGCGCCGGCCGCCGCGACCGGCACCTGCCGCGGCGTCCCCGGCTCACGGACGTACCCCCGGATGCTGGAGACGACGGCGACCGCGCCGGGAAGCCCGATCGAGGACTGCTTCCTGGTCCCCGCGTCCGGCCGCCCCGACGAGGGCCTCCGGCTCTCCTCCTTCTACGGCACCTTCGCCGACGACCAGCGCAGGCTGACCTCGACGGGCCGCGAATACGAGAGCACCGATCCCTTGCAGACCAGCTTCGAGGCGCGGGCCGAGGCCACCTGCCCGGGCCGCCCGAGTACGGCCGTCTACACCCTCTCCCGCCTCCTCGACACCACGGCGAAGCCGCCCCGCGCCTTCCTCCGCGACGCCCTCACCGCCTTCGCCGAGCGGTCCGCGAAGCTCCACGGCTGCACGGACGTCCGCCTCCGCTGAGCGCAGGCCGGGCGGGACATCTGATGTCTGACCCCTTGGTAGCGTGGCCCTGTACCTACGAGAGGGGCACCGGGTGGCGGCGGAACAGGGCACCGCGCGGCGGCAGCCGTTGCGGCAGGAAGTCGTCGACGGGATCAAGACGTACATCCTGAGCAACCGGCTCCGCCCGGGCGACCCGCTGCCGACCGAGCCCGCGCTGTGCGAGGCGCTCGGGGCCAGCCGGTCCAGTGTGCGCGAGGCGATCAAGGTGCTCACCGCGCTCGACATCGTCGAGGTGCGGCACGGGCACGGCACGTATGTCGGCCGGCTGAGCCTGTCCGCGCTGATCGAGAGCCTCACCTTCCGCGGGCTGCTGAGCCCGGACGACGACTTCCAGGTGCTGGCGGATCTGATCGAGGTGCGCGAGCTGTTCGAGCGGGGCATGGCCGAGCGGCTGCTGGACGGCCTCGACGAGGAGCAGATCGACCGCCTGCAGGGGCTGGTCGACACGATGCGCGAGGCCGGCGACGGCGCCGGGCACGGCTTCGTCGACGCCGACCGGTCCTTCCACACCCTGCTCGTCGCGCCGCTCGGCAACGACCTCATCGGGCAGCTGTCCGCGGCGTTTTGGGATGTGTACGTCATCGTCGCCCCGCACCTCGACGTGTTCACGCACGAGGACCAGGCCGCCACCATCGCCCACCACCAGCGCATCGTGGACGCGGTGCGCACCCGGGACGCCGCCGGGTTCACCGCGGCGCTGAGCGAGCACTACGTGCCGCTGCGCCGCCGGATCGCGGAGGCCCGGGCCCGCCGCTGAGCGGCTCCGCCGCGGGGCCCTGGGCCCCCGTACCCCCGCACGCACTTGACGTCCATCGCGGGGATGCCTAGGGTCCCCGGACAGCAGACATCAGACGTCTGCTCTCACTCATGGAGAGGCCACCCATGCAGCGACGACTCCCCCTCGCCGCCCTCGCCGCCGCGCTCGCCGTCACCGCCGCCCTCACGCCCAGCGCCCACGGCGCGGCCGCCCGCGCGCTCACCTCCCAGGACCTCGCGACCGCCGGCACCGGCTCCCCGCACTACCGGATCCCGGCCCTCGCCAAGACCACCAAGGGCACCCTGCTCGCCTCGTACGACGCCCGCCCCACCCTCGCCGACCTGCCCGGCAACATCGGCGTGGTGATCCGCCGCAGCACCGACGGCGGCACCACCTGGCAGCCGCAGCGGATCGTCCGCAAGGACCCGGCCCCGCAGGGCTACGGCGATCCCAGCCTGCTCGTCGACCGCGAAACGGGCCGCATCTTCCTCTTCTACGCCGCCTCCGTGAACCAGGGCTTCGCCGGCTCGGCCACCGGCAACGACGAAAGCGACCCGGACGTCCTCCAGGCCGACTACAGCTACTCCGACGACGACGGCCTGACCTGGAAGCACGAGCGGATCACGGCCGACATCAAGAACCCGGCCTGGGGCGGGGTGTTCGCGGCCTCCGGCGAGGGCATCCAGGTGCGGCACGGCACGTACAAGGGGCGGCTGATCCAGCAGTACGCCATCCGCCGCGACGGCACCAACTACGCGGTCAGCGCGTACAGCGACGACCACGGCGCCACGTGGCGGACCGGCACCCCGGTCGGCCCGGGCGACGAGAACAAGACGGTCGAGCTCTCGGACGGCCGCATCATGCTCAACAACCGCGCGGCGCCGTACCGCACGGTCGCGTACTCGACGGACGGCGGCGCCACGTACTCACCCCTGAAGCAGGACACGGAGCTGCCGGACCCGGCGAACAACGGCTCGATCACCCGCTTCGCGCCGAACGTCGCCGCCTCCCACCCGCGCGCGTCCTGGCTGCTGTTCAGCAATACGGCGAACTCCGCCGGCCGCAGCAACCTCACCGTCCGCCTCTCCTGCGACAACGGCGAGAACTGGCCGATCCGCAGGACGGTCGAGTCCGGCTCCGCCGGCTACTCCACCCTCACCCCGCTCACGGACGGCACCGGCGCGAACCCGCGCATGGGCCTGCTCTGGGAGCGCGACAACTACCGTCACATCACATATTCGTCCTTCGACCTGCAGTGGCTCGCGGGCGTCTGCGCCCCCGTCACGGTGACGCCGCCGGCGTCGCTGCCGGCGGGCGCGACCACGTCGGTTTCGGTACGGATCGTCAGCCAGAACGACGCACCGCTGCCCGCCGGTTCGGTCTCGCTGCGACTGCCGGCGGGATACGGGGCGCCTGCGGTGGCAGTCCCGGCGCTCGATCCGGGCGAGGGCGCCACGGTGAAGGTGCCGGTCTCGGTGCCGGGCGGGGCGGCGGCCGGGAGCGTGAAGGCGACGGCCGATTATCAGGTGCGGGGCAGCCAACATGCTTACGGTGACAGCACGTTCACCGTTACTGCCGCCTCGTAGATCCAAGGAACAAGGAACGGAGCCACCATGTCCCCGCCCCCCGTTGTCGGCCTCGACCTCGGCGGCACGAAGATCGACGCCGCCCTGGTCGGGGGCGGCGGGGTCATCCTCGCCCGGCATACGCTCGCCACTCCGGCTACCGCGGGGGCGGAGGCCGTACTGGACGCGCTGGCGGAGGCGGTGGAGGCGGTGCGCGCGCCCGGCTGCGCCGCCGTCGGCGTTGCTGCGGCGGGGGTGATCGATCCGGGGTCCGGGGTCGTGCTCAGCTCTACGGACGCGATCCGGGGCTTGGCGGGGACGGCGCTGGCGAGCGGGCTGGCCGGGCGGACCGGGTTGGCGGTGGCCTGCGACAACGATGTGCGAGCGGCGGCGGGCACCGAGCTTGGGGAGGGCTTGGGCGAAGGCGCCTCCGGTGACGAACGCGGGGCCCACGACGCCCCGTTGATCTACGCGGCGATCGGCACCGGCGTCGGCGGGGCGGTGGCCGTCGCGGGGCGGGTGCTGATCGGTGTCGCGAGCGCCGCCGGGCATCTCGGGCATCTGCCGAGTCCCGAGGCGGAAGGGCTGCCGTGCACCTGCGGCGGCGCCGGTCACCTCGAAGCCATCGCCTCCGGCCCGGCTATTACCGCCCACTACGCCCGTACCACCGGGTCGCCGACCGAGCGCCTGCAGGTGGTCGCCGCCCGCGCTGCCCGCGGCGACGCGCACGCCGCGGCCGCCATCGCGCTCGGCGCGCGGGCGGCCGGCCGGGTCCTGGGCGGGCTCGCCAACGGCCTCGCTCCGTATCGCGTCGTCGTCGCGGGAGGCGTACCGCGCATCGGTGCCGCCTACTGGGCCCCGCTCCGCGACGCCTTCGAGGCCGAACTCATCCCCAGCCTCAAGGGCCTGACCCCGCAGCCACCCCGCGTCGGCCACGACGCCGCGGTGCTCGGCGCCGCCGCCCTCACCCGCACCCAGCCCCTGCACCAGCCGCACCCCACCGGAGCAACCCGATGACCGCGCCTCTGACCGACGCCCTCACCGGCCAACTGATCGTCTCCTGCCAAGCACCCGACGGCGACCCGATGCGCCACCCCGACACCCTCGTCCGCATGACACGCGCCGCACAGGCCGGCGGCGCGGCGGCCGTCCGCGTCAACGGCCCCGAGGTCGTCGCGGCGACCGTCGCGACCATCGACCTCCCCGTGATCGCGCTGTGGAAGGACGGCGCCGAGAGCGGGGTCCGCATCACGCCGACCGTGCGACACGCGCTGGCGCTGGTCGACGCGGGGGCAGCAGTGGTGGCCGCCGACGCCACGGCGCGGCCGCGGCCGGACGGCAGCACCTTCGCCGAGCTGGTCGGCGCGGTGCACGCGGCGGGGGCCCTGGTCATGGCCGATGTCTCGAACCTCGTGGAGGGCCGCGAAGCCGCTTCCGCGGGAGCGGATTTCGTGTCGACGACCCTCTCCGGCTACGTGCCGGGGCCGCCGCGGGCGGCCGGGCCGGACTTGGACCTGGTCGCCGACCTGGCCGCCGCGATCCGCACGCCGGTGGTGGCGGAGGGCCGTATCGCGACGCCGGCTCAGGCCGCCGAGGCGCTGGCCGCGGGGGCGCTGGCGGTGGTGGTCGGCACCGCGATCACCTCCCCGACCGCACTGACCCGCTCCTTCACCGAGGCCCTCGGCTGCCCTTGAACCCGGGGGCTCCGCCCCCGGACCCCCTCGGCCTCAAACGCCGGCCGGGCTGAATTGGCGCTGACGCGCCTCGTCCTCAAACGCCTGACGGGCTTGATATTGGCGCAACTTGCACCGAATCAAAGCCCGGCCGGCGATTGAGGCCAAGGCGCGCAGCGCCGGGATCAAGCCTGGCCGGCGATTGAGGCCGCGGCGCGCCAGCGCAGATTCAAGCCCGTCCGGCGCTCGAGGACGAGCGCCGCCAGGCGCGACCAGCCGCCGTCACCCCACTCGCACGCCATCAACCACCCGCGGCACCCCACCCCCATCGCCATCCCGCAGCTCCACCGGCAGCAGTCCCTCCGGCGCGTCCTGATACGCCACCGGCCGCAGCCACCGCTCGATCGCCGTGCCGCCCACCGACGTCGACGCCGACGTCGTCGCCGGGTACGGACCGCCGTGATGCTGCGCCGGAGCGACGGCGACACCCGTCGGCCAGCCGTTCACGAGCACCCGACCCGCCAGCGGCGTCAGGTCGGCCAGCAGCGACGCGCCCTCGCCCGCCGCCTCGGCCTCGCCGATGTGGGCCGTGGCCGTCAGGTTTCCGGGGAGCTTTGCCAGTACGTCCGTGAGCTCGTCGCGCGACGAGTACCGCACGACCACCGTCACCGGCCCGAAGCACTCCTCCAGCAGCAGGTCATGCGCCTCGCCGGTCGTCAGCCACGCCGCGTCCACCGTCAGGAAGCCCGCGCTCACCGTGTGTTCGCCGCCCGCGCCCGGCGTCACCGGGGTCTCGACGCTGTCGAGCGCCGCCCGCTCCTGGACGCCCGCGAGGAAGGCCTCGCGCATGCGGCCGTCGAGCATCACGCCGGACTCGGAGTCGCTCACGGCCTCGGTCAGAGACTTCAGCAGCCGGTCACCGGACGGGCCCGCCGGAGCCAGCACGAAGCCGGGCTTGGTGCAGAACTGGCCGACGCCCATCGTCATCGAGCCGGCCAGGCCCGCGCCGATCTGCTCGGCCCGCTCCTGCGCCGCCTCCTCGGTCACCACCACCGGGTTGAGGCTGCCGAGTTCGCCGTGGAAGGGGATCGGCTTCGGCCGCGCCGCCGCCGCGTCGAAGAGGGCGCGGCCGCCGCGTACGGAGCCGGTGAAGCCGGCCGCGGCCACCAGCGGGTGCTTGACCAGCGAGACGCCCGCCTCGAAGCCGTGGACGAGGCCGATCACGCCCTCGTCGAGGCCGACCTCGGTCGCCGCCCGGCGCAGCAGCGCCGCGGCCAGCTCGGAGGTGGCGGGGTGGTCGGGGTGCGCCTTGATGACGACCGGGCAGCCGGCGGCCAGCGCGGAAGCCGTGTCGCCGCCGGGGACGGAGAAGGCGAGCGGGAAGTTGCTGGCCGCGTAGACGGCGACGACGCCCACCGGCACCTTCCAGCGGCGCAGGTCGGGGCGCGGCGGGGTGAGGGTGGCGTCGGCGTGGTCGATGATGACGTCGAGGAAGCGGCCGTCCTCCACCACGTCGGCGAAGGCGCGCAACTGGTAACAGGTGCGGCCGAGCTCGCCGCTGAGCCGGCCGGGGCCGAGCGCGGTCTCGGCGTCGGCGCACTCGACGACCTGCTCGGTGTGCGCCTCGAACTGGTCGGCCGCGGCGCGCAGCAGCGCCGCCCGTATGCTGCGGTCGGTGAGGGAGGCGAGGGTGGCGTGGGCCGCGCGTACCGCCGCGTCGACCTCCTCGGGGCTCGCCTCGGCGGCGACCTCCTCCCGCTGCTTTCCGTTACGGGGGTCGACGCTCCAGACTGGTGCGGTCACCGCGGTGTCCTTTCCACGGGAAGTAGGTTCGGCGCATGACCCTGTTCGATATACTGAACAGCGTCTTCATCCATGAATACGTACGGTCTATCCTTTTGACGAGCGAAGGGTCAAGCGCGCATGTCGGCTGACGAGACAGCCCAGGGCGGCCAGGTCAAGTCCGCGGTCCGCACCGTAGAGCTGCTCGAGTATTTCGCGGGCCGCCCCGGGATGCACAGCCTCGCGGATGTCCAGCAGGCGGTCGGCTACCCCAAATCCAGCCTGTACATGCTGCTGCGGACCCTCACCGATCTCGGCTGGGTGGAGACGGACGCGACCGGCACGCGCTACGGCATCGGCGTCCGCGCGCTGCTGGTCGGCACCTCGTACATCGACGGCGACGAGGTCGTCTCCGCGGCCCGTACGACCCTGGACCGGCTCTCGGACGACACGACGGAGACCATCCACCTCGCGCGGCTGGACGGGCCGAACGTCGTCTATCTCGCCACCCGGCAGTCCCAGCACTACCTGCGGCCCTTCACCCGGGTCGGCCGCCGGCTGCCCGCGCACTCCACCTCGCTCGGCAAGGCGATCCTCGCCACCCACACCGACGAGCAGGTGCGCAAGCTGCTGCCGGAGACGCTGCGGCCGCTGACCGAGCACACGATCACCGACATCGACGAGCTCATCGAGGACCTGCACGCGATCCGCGAGCAGGGCTACGCGGTGGACCGCGAGGAGAACACCCTCGGCCTGCGCTGCTTCGGCGTCGCCATCCCGTATCGGACGCCGGCCCGGGACGCGATCAGCTGCTCGGTGCCGGTGGCGCGGCTGACCCCGGGCCACGAGCAGATGATCAAGGACGCCCTGCAGGACGCCAGGGACCGGCTGACGCTGGCTACGCGGCACCTGTAGCCCGGCGGCGGGTGTTCCTCCCCCGCGCGGCGGAGGCGGATCGTCGCGGCGGGGGACGTCCCGCGGCGGCGGGGGCGGGAGCGTGGACGCATGGACACTGTGCTGCGCCCTGCCGGGGCGCCAACCAGCCGTACCCGTCGTACGAGCCGCCCCAGTCGCGCCGACCGGCTCCGCCCCGCGCTGCGGGCCCTCGCCATCGCCGCCTGCGTGCCGTATCTGACGCTCAAGCTCGCCTGGCTCAGCGGCAGTCATGTCGGGATCCCCGCGGGCAGCGACCTGCGCCGCAGTGAAGGTGCGCTGTTCGCGGCGAACACCGCGACGGTGGTGATGGACGCCGCCGTCATCGTGCTGGCCTTCGCGCTCACCCGGCCCTGGGGCCGCCGGCTGCCGGGGTGGCTGCTGCTGCTTCCGCTGTGGGTGGCGACCGGGCTGCTGGCGCCGATCGTGGTGGGCTTTCCGGCGCAGCTGGTGGCCAGGCTGTTCGGGGCCGATACGGGGTCGCAGCAGCCGGCCGATGAACCCTTCCTCGCGGAGTGGGTGTTCGGCGTCGTGTATACC
>NZ_JAAKZV010000173.1 GCF_011044975.1 Streptomyces coryli
GCCCCGTCCCCCACCCCGTACGTCCAGATGCAGGTCCAGCGAATTGGCCCAGGAAGACACCATGAAATTGCACCATACACCTGGGCTGCCGGGAGCCTACGGTGGAGCCATGACACAGCGACTGAACCTCTACAAGGCAGCCCCCGACATCTACAAGGCGACCCTCGCCCTCAGCCAGCAGGTCGGCCAGGGCATCGACCCGGGGCTGAAGTATCTGATGGAGCTGCGGGCCTCGCAGATCAACAAGTGCGCGTTCTGCATCGACATGCACACCAAGGACGCCCGCCACCACGGCGAGACCGAGGAGCGCATCTCCCTGGTCGCGGCCTTCGACGAGGCCGACGAGTTCTTCAGTGAGAAGGAGCGGGCGGCGCTCGCCTTCACCGAGGCGGTCACGGTCCTCACCGACGGGCACGTGCCGGACGCGGTGTACGAGCGGGTGGCCAAGCACTGGACCGAGCAGGAGATCGCCCAGCTGATCGGCATCATCGCGGTGATCAACACCTGGAACCGCTTCAACGTCTCCGCCCGCACCCCGGGCGGCCACTACAAGCCGGGCCAGTACGCGTGACGGGCGGCGGAGTCGAGGAATTCCGCGCCCTGCACCACAACCGCGTCCCCGGGGACCCGCTCGTCCTCCCGGGCCCCTGGGACGCGGCCAGCGCCCGCGCCTTCGCCGACGCCGGCTTCGCGGCCCTGGCCACCCCGAGCCACGGGGTGGCCGAGGCCCTCGGTTACGGGGACGGCGGGCTGACCCCGCCGGACGAGATGTTCGCGGCCGTGCGCCGGATCGCGCGGGCCGTGGACGTGCCCGTAACGGCGGACATCGAGACCGGCTACGGGCTGCCGCCGAAGGAGATCGTCGAGCGGCTGCTGGAGGCGGGGGCGGTCGGCTGCAATCTGGAGGACTCGGTCCTGCCGGGGAAGACCCTCAAGGACCCGGCAGAACAGGCGGACTTCCTCGCCGCGGTCCGGGAGGCGGCCGGCGACCGGCTCTTCATCAACGCCCGTATCGACACCTTCATCCGCGGCGAGGCGGACCCGCAGGCGGCGGTCGAGCGCGGCCGCCGCTACGCCGCGGCCGGGGTGGACGCGGTCTACCCGATCGCGGCCCCGCCGCAGCACCTGAAGCTGCTGGCGACGGAGATCGGCCTCCCGCTCAACGCGATCGCCGTCCCCGGCGGTCCGTCCCCGGCGGAGCTGGGGAAGCTGGGCGCGACCCGGGTCACCTTCGGCGGCGGGCTGCACGCCCGGGCGATGGAGCGGGTGCGGGAGATCGCCGCCGAGCTACGAGGGGCAGTCGGCGCCTGAGCACAGCGAGTTGGCCAGCTGGTCCATCCGCTGCCGCTGCTCGGGCCAGCCGTCGGCGGGGCCGACCGCGACGAGGGCATACAGCTTCCCGTCGGGCGTGCGCTGATCGCGCACCAGCGCCCGGCGGGGGCCGTATGCGGAGTCGGTGTACGAGTAGTCGTACTCCGAGTAATCGTCGTAGTCGCGCAGGCCGTTGCGCACGTAACCGCTGTTGCTGCGCTTGGTGCGCTCGATGATCCGCACCGCTTCGTACGGGTCCCTGGTCTCCGTCACCTCGTAGACCTGGACGAACTGTTCCGCCTGGCCGTTCTCCTCGTAGAAGACGATGGCGCCCTTGGCGCGGCGCGCCCAGTCCTGCGGGGCGAGGAAGGTGAAGCCTTCGCCGCGGGCGGTGACATAGCCGGGGTCGGAGGGCTTCGCGGAGTCCTTGTCCTCGCCCTCGCCCTTCGGAGGCTTCTCGTCCTTCTGTTCCGCCGGGGACGACGCCCCCGGGCCCGGCTTCGCCGGCGTCTCGTCCTCCCCGCCGAACAGCCAGAAGCCCGCGGCCGCCAGCCCCGCGCCGAACACGAGCGCCGCGGCGATGCCGATGGCGGCCTTACGGTCGCCGCGCGGGGGTGGCTCGGGACGAGGCTCCTCGTAACCCGGTCCAGGCGAGTACGGCGCGTCCGGATGCGGCGTGAACTGCGGCGGCGTCGGCGGCCCCGGCTCCGCGCCCGGCGCGGTCGGGAAGCCCGCCTGCGTCGGCTGGTACGCCCGCGCCTGCGCGCCGGGGTCGCCCGGCTGCCGGGTCCGCCACTCGCCGGCGGCCTCGTCCCACCACTCGGGCCTGTCGCCCCCACCACCGCTCACGCCAACCCCCCTGGCAGTAGCCGGACTTACGCCGTCCGGCCCTCATCTCATACCAGAGGGACACCGTTGGCACACCGCCCAGTTCCTCCGGACCACGGGGAAAACGCGGCGGCGGCCGCCGGAGAGTTGCCTCCGGCGGCCGCCGTGCACCCAAGGGTGAGCGTCAGTCCTTCGGGATCCACTTCTCCCAGGTGGACTTGTTCGCCTTGACCCACTTCTCGGCGGCGTCCTCGGGCTTCATCTTGTCCTTGGCGATCATCACCGCCACCTCGTTCTGCTGCTCATTCGTCCACTTGAAGTTCTTCAGGAACTCAGCGGCCTTGCCGCCGTCCTTCGCGAAGTCGGCGTTGAGGTACTTCTGCAGCGGGGTGTCGGGGTAGCCGCACTTCACGGCCTTCTCGTCGTCCTGGCAGCCTTCCTTGTACGGCGGGAGCTTGACCTCCTTGAGGCCCCACTCCTCGTTCATCCACTGCGGCTCCCACCAGTAGGTGAGGAACGGCTTCTTGGCCTTGACGTTCTTCGCGATCTCGGTGATCTGCCCGGCCTCGGAACCGACGTAGTGGGTCTTGAAGTTCAGCCCGAGGTTCTTGATGATCGCGTCGTCGTACGTGGTGTACGACGGGTCGCCCTCGAGGATCTGGCCCTTGTCGCCGGTCTCGGAGGTCTTGAGCTGGTCGGCGTACTTGTCGAGGTTCTTCCAGTCGAGCACGTCCGGGTGCTCCTCGGCGAAGTACTTCGGCACGAACCAGCCGATGTGGCCGGTGACGCCGAGGTCGCCGCCGCGGACGACGGTCTTCTTCTTGTCGACGTACTGCGTCACCTTCTTGGGAACGCCGCCCCAGTCCTCCAGGATGGCGTCGGCCTTGCCGGTGTTGAGCGCGTCGAAGGCGACGGTCTCGGTCATCTGCTGGGTCTTGACGTTCTTGACGTCGAGCTCGTTCTCCAGCAGGTACTTCGCGACCTCGGCGTTCGCCTCGGCGCCCACCCACGACGGCACGGTGATGGTGACGGAGTCGGCGCTGCCGCCGCCACCGCCGGTCTCGGCCTTGCCGCAGGCGCTCAGCGCCAGCAGGGACACCGCCGATATGGCGAGGGCCGTGGTAGTTCGCTTGTAAGTGATCATCAGGAGTTCTTCCTCTGCTTGAGAACGGTGGGCTGGGTAACGCGGTCGAGTACGAGGCCCAGCAGGACGATGGCCACACCGGCGCCGAGGCCGATGCCGAACTCGGACTTCTGCAGCCCGTAGACCACGTCGTAGCCGAGCGCGCCGCCGCCGATCAGGCCGCCGATGACGACCACGGCGAGCACCAGGACGATGCCCTGGTTGACGGCGAGCAGCAGGGCCGGGCGGGCCAGCGGCAGCTGCACCTGGCGCAGCTGCTGGAAGGTGCTGGCGCCGAGCGAGCGGGACGCTTCGACCGCGGCCGGGTCGACCTGCTTGATGCCCTGGGCGGTGATGCGGATGACCGCGGGCAGCGCATAGGCCACCGCGGCGAAGATGGCGGCGGTACGGACTGCGCCGAACAGCGCCGCCACCGGGATCAGATAGATGAACTGCGGCAGCGTCTGCAGCGCGTCCAGCACCGGTCTGACCAGCCGTTCCACTCGCTCGGAGCGGGCGACCAGGATGCCGATGGCGAAGCCGAGCACCAGCGTCAGCGCGATGCCGCCGAGGACCTGCGACAGGGTGTCGAGGGTCTTGGACCACAGGCCGAGCACGCCGATGCCGGACATGGCGAGGGCCGCGACCAGGGCGCTGTGCCAGGTGCCGACGAGCAGCCCGAGGGCGGCGGCGAGCAGCACCAGCAGCCACCAGGGGGAGGACTGCAGGCCGTCGCGCAGCGGGTTGAGCACCCAGTCGGTGAAGCCTTCGGACCAGGTCTGGGTGCCGCCGAGGACCGGCACGCCGGCGCCGAGATTGTCGGTGAACCACTCGACCGCGTCCCTGATCGGACCCGTCAGGTCGACGGTCCAGCCCTCCGGCCACTCCTTCTTGCCGAGCGCGCCCGCCAGTACGGCGCCGGCGACGGTGACCGCCGCGATCACGGCCGGCGGCAGCCAGGACGGGCCACCGCCCCCGGTGGCCTCGTCGAGACGCTCGCCGGCGGCCGCGGTCGTACGGTCCAGCCAGATGGCGATCAGCACGATGCAGATGCCGGGCACCGCCGCCTGTCCGACGTCGACCCGGGCCAGGCCCTTGAACACCTCGTCGCCGAGGCCCGCGGCACCGACGACGGAGCCGATGACCACCATCGAAAGCGCCATCATGATCGTCTGGTTGAGCCCCAGCATCATCTCCTTGCGGGCCAGCGGCAGCCGCGCGGTCCGCAGCCGCTGCATCCGGCTCGCGCCGAGCGAGGCCGAGGCCTCCATAGCGGCGGGGTCGGCGGCGCGCAGGCCGAGCGCGGTGAGCCGGGCCATCGGCGGCGCCGCGTAGATCACCGTGGCGAGCAGCACCGCCGGGCTGCCGATGTCGAAGATCAGCACACACGGCAGCAGATAGGCGTACGCCGGCATGATCTGCATCGTGTCGAAGACCGGCCGCAGGATGGTCTCCCACCGGTCGGAGAGCCCCGAGGCGAGCCCGAGCAGCAGCCCGACCACGGCGGACACGGCGACCGCCACGGTCATCAGCGCCATGGTCTCCATGGCGGGCTCCCACATGTCGAGCAGCCCGCAGACGCCGAACGCGAAGAGCGCGATGCCCGCCACCTTGGCGCCCTTGCGGGCGCTGCCGGCGGCGAAGTACGCGATCGCGGTGAAGAGGGCGATCGAGCCGGGCCAGCCGAGCAGCTCCAGGAAGCTCAGCACGCCGTCGACGGCCGAGGTGGAGTTGTTGGCCAGGTGCAGCAGGAAGTACGTGAAGACCGGGTTGGAGTCCCGGTTGTCGGCCACCCACTGGTAGGAGTCGTCCAGCGGCGTCCTGACGTCCACCGTCAGGTCGTTCGGCCAGCTGCCGCTGCCGCCCAGCGCGATGGCGAGCGGGATGAACACGGCGGCCAGCACGACGATCGCCAGGCCCTTGCGGCCGCGCCGGGTGCTCAGCAGCCCGGGCTTGGCATCGGGCTCGGGCGGCGCCGCGGCTTTACGGAGAGACGTAACGGCACTCATGCTGCCGCCGCCTCCGCGGGCAGCCCGGCCACGACGCCGAGCAGCCGCTCGTGGTCCACCACGCCCAGCACCTTGCCCTCGTCCATGACGCGGGCGTGCTCGCCGCTGCGGGCCACCGCCTCGATGGCCTCGCTGACCAGCGTCTCCGGCGGCAGCGCGACGCCGGTGCCGGCCTCGTCGCCATCCGCGGGCCGCATCGCGGACCGTACGGTCATGACCTGCTCGCGCGGTACGTCGCGCACGAAGTCGCGCACATAGTCGTCGGCCGGCGAGCCGACGATCTCCTCCGGGGTGCCCATCTGCACGATGCCGCCGTCGCGCATCAGCATGATGCGGTCGCCGACCCGCAGCGCCTCGCTCAGGTCGTGGGTGATGAAGATCATCGTCCGGCCCTCCTCGCTGTGCAGCCGGATGACCTCCTCCTGCATGTCCCGGCGGATCAGCGGGTCGAGCGCGCTGAACGGCTCGTCGAAGAGCAGCACTTCGGGGTCCACGGCGAGCGCGCGGGCGAGCCCGACACGCTGCTGCTGGCCGCCGGAGAGCTGCCGCGGGCGGCGCTCGCCGAGGCCTTCGAGGCCGACCTTGGCCGCCATCTCCTGGGCCTTGGCGCGCCGTTCGGCCTTGCCCATGCCCTGGATCTCCAGGCCGTACGCGATGTTGTCGAAGACCGTGCGGTGCGGCAGCAGGCCGAAGTTCTGGAAGACCATCGCGGTGCGGTGCCGGCGCAGCTCGCGCAGCCGGTTCTTGTCCATGGCGATGACGTCCTCGCCGTCGATGTGCACGCTGCCGGAGGTCGGCTCGATCAGCCGGGTCAGGCAGCGTACGAGGGTGGACTTGCCGGAACCCGACAGGCCCATCACCACGAAGACCTCGCCCTTCTTGACGTCGAAGGAGACGTCCCGGACGGCGGCGGTGCAGCCGGTGGTCTTGCGCAGCTCGGCCGGCGGCAGACCGGCGTGCGGGCCGCCGGGTATCTTGTCCGCCTTCGGGCCGAAGACCTTCCACAGATTACGGACCGAGAACACCGGAGCGGCGTCCGCCGGTGCCGCCTCGGCCTCACTCGTGTCGGACTGCGGGCTCCGCCCGCGGGCGGGCGGGGTATGTTCCGCGCTCCCGGTGGTCGTCATTTGGCTTCTCCTCGGTGGTCGGCTGCAAGCATCTCCGCGCACTTCTCCCCCACCATCAGCACGCAGATCATCGGGTTCACGGCGGGCATCGCCGGGAACACGGAGGCATCGGCGATCCGGATGCCTTCCAGGCCCCGGATCTTCAGCTCCGGGTCGACGACGGCCAGGCCGTCGTCGGCCGCGCCCATCCGGCAGGTGCCCGCCGGGTGGTACACGGTGTGCGCGACCTTGCGCGCGTATTCACTGAGCTCCTCGTCGCCGGTGACCTCGGGTCCCGGGGCGACCTCGCGCTTCAGCCAGTGGGCCAGCGGCTCCGTCCTGGCGATCTCGCGGGCGATGCGGATGCCGTCGACGAGCGTCTGCCCGTCGTAGTCGTCCTCATCGGTGAAGTAGCGGAAGTCCAGAGCCGGCTTGACCTCGGGGTCGGCGCTGGTCAGATAGACACGGCCGCGGCTCTTGGGCTTGGGGATGTTCGGTGTCATCGACACGCCGTGCGGCGGGCGTTCGTAGCCGAGCCGCTCGGGGTTGTCGGTGAAGGGTATTTGGTAGAAGTGGAACATCAGGTCGGGGCCGCGGTGTCCGGGGTCCCGCTTCACGAACAGGCCCGCGTCCGAGTCCATCGCGGAGTTGTCGGGTATCGGCCCGTCGGTCTCCCAGACGATCACCGACTCCGGGTGGTCGAGCAGATTCTCGCCGACGCCCGGCAGGTCGTGGGACACGGATATGCCGAGCTGTTCCAGATCCTTCTTCGGCCCGATGCCGGAGTGCATCAGCAGCCGCGGGGTGTCAACCGCACCGGCGCACACGACCACCTCCTTCCCGGCTTCGAGCAGCAGCTCCTGGCCGTCCTTCGTACGGACGTGGACGCCGCGCGCCCGCTGACCGTCGAATTCCAGCCGGTACGCCCAAGTCTCCAGCAGAAGCGTCAGATTCGGACGGTCCCCGGCCTCGATGTGCGGGTGAAGATACGCAACCGATGCCGAAGAGCGCTTGTTGTTCTCCGGGTGGTAGGCGAGATCGAAGAAGCCGACGCCGTCCTCGAAGGCCTGCTTGTTGAAGCCCTCGACCCGCGGCACGCCGGTGGCCGCCTGGGCGGCCTCGACGAAGTCGCGGGCGATGGGGTTGCGGTCCTTCTCGTCGACCGGGACCACGTTGTTGCGCAGTTTGCCGAAGTACGGGTCCATGGCGGCCGCGTGCCAGCCCTCGGCGCCGAGCTGGGCCCACTCGTCCCAGTCGCCGGGCAGCGGCTTGAAGGAGATGAGGGTGTTGTGCGACGAGCAGCCGCCGAGCACCTTCGCCCGGCTGTGCCGGATGTGCGAGTTGCCGCGCGGCTGCTCGGTGGTCGGGTAGTCGTAGTCGAGGTCGCCGCCCAGCAGCCCCATCCAGCGGCGCAGGGTCAGCACGTCGTCGCGGTCGATGTCGGTCGGACCGCCCTCGATCACCGCGACCGTCACCGACGGGTCCTCGGTCAGCCGGGAGGCGATGACCGACCCTGCGGTGCCGCCTCCGACCACCACGTAGTCGTATGTCTGGACAGGCTTGTCCATGGTGTCTTGCTCCTCGTTCCTGCGCTGCTGCTCGTGATGCACCGCGGGTACGGCCGTCAGGCCTCGCCGCCGAACCAGCGGACCGGCTGCGGCCGCAGGTTGGTGTAGATGTGCTTGGTCTCGCGGTATTCCGCGAGCCCCGCGGGCCCGAGTTCGCGGCCGATGCCGGACTTGCCGAAGCCGCCCCACTCCGCCTGCGGAAGATAGGGGTGATAGTCGTTGATCCACACGGTGCCGTGCCGCAGCCGCCCGGCCACCCGCCGCGCCCGGCCCCCGTCGGCGGTGAAGACCGCGCCCGCGAGGCCGTATTCGGTGTCGTTGGCGAGCTCGACGGCCTCGTCCTCGGTACGGAACGTCTCCACGGTCAGCACCGGGCCGAAGATCTCCTCGCGGATCACCTTCATGCCGCGGTGGCAGCCGTCGAGGACGGTCGGCCGGTAGAAGTAGCCGTCGCCGAGGCCCTCGGGGCGCTTGCCGCCGGCCCGCACCTCGGCACCCTCGGCGATGGCGGAGTCGACGTACGCCTCGGTCTTGGCGAGCTGCTGCGCCGAGACCAGCGGGCCGCACTCGACGCCCTTGTCCGTGCCGCGGCCGAGCCGGATCAGCTCGGCGCGACGGGCCAGCTCGGTGACGAAGCGGTCGCGGACCGACTCCTCGATGATGAGCCGGGAGCCGGCCGAGCAGACCTGGCCGCTGTGCGCGAAGGCGGCGTTGAGCGCCTGGTCGACGGCGGTGTCGAAACCCTCGTCCGTGGCGCAGGCGTCGGCGAAGACGACGTTGGGGTTCTTGCCGCCGAGCTCCAGGGCCACCTTCTTGACGGTGTCGGCGGCGGCCTTCATCACCTTGGTGCCGCTGACCAGGCCGCCGGTGAAGGAGACCAGGTCGACGTCCGGGTGCTCGGACATCCGCGCGCCGGCCGGGTCGCCGCCGCCGGTGACGAGGTTGGCGACCCCGTCGGGCAGCCCGGCCTCGGCGAGCAGCTTCATCAGGTGGAGGGTCGACAGCGGGGTGACCTCGCTGGGCTTCAGCACGAAGGTGTCGCCCGCGGCGAGCGCCGGGGCGACCTTCCAGCTGGCCTGCAGCAGCGGGTAGTTCCACGGCGCGATCAGGGCGCAGACGCCGAGCGGCTCGTGCACGACGGTGCTGTGCACGTCCGCGTCGCCGGCGTCCACGACCCGGCCGCCCGACTCGTTCATGACGAGGTCGGCGAAATAGCGGAAGGCGGCCGTGACGTCGTCGACGTCGATACGGCCCTCCTCCAGGGTCTTCCCGGTGTCCCGCGACTCGATGAGGCCGATCTCCTCGCGGTCCCGCTGCAGCAGGTCCGCGACCCGGCGCAGCAGCGCGGCGCGCTCGGCGACGGGCGTGTGCGGCCACGGGCCCGTATCGAAGGCGCGGCGGGCGGCGGCGACGGCCGCGTCCACGTCCTCGGCGCCGGCCTCGGCGACCACGGCGATGACGGACGCGTCAGCCGGGTCGAGGACTTCTCTGGTGCCTCCGCCGGCGGCGGGGCGCCAGGCGCCGTCCACAAACAGACTGTTTACTTGCTGCACGTCCGAACTGCCCTTCTTGCCTGGATATTGCCGACCTTCACTCGGCGGCAATCCGTAACCCTGCCCGACCCCTCCCCGGACATGCACGCTGGGTATACAACTTGCCCTTCTCCTTACCGCTCCGTGATCAATCCGTGAGGTCAATCCGGGCATATGCCAAAAGCGGCGGCCGACTCCCCCCGAGGGAGCCGGCCGCCGCTTTTGTGTAGGTGTGGTGCAGATCTCAGAGGAGGCCCAGGCCGCGAACGGCGTCGCGCTCCTCCGCGAGCTCCTGCACCGAGGCGTCGATGCGGGTGCGGGAGAAGTCGCTGATGTCGAGGCCCTGGACGATCTCGTACTTGCCGTCCTTGCAGGTGACCGGGAAGGAGGAGATGAGGCCCTCCGGGACACCGTAGGAGCCGTCGGACGGGATACCCATGGAGGTCCAGTCGCCGTCGGCGGTGCCGTTCACCCAGGTGTGCACGTGGTCGATGGCGGCGTTGGCGGCCGAGGCGGCCGAGGACGCGCCGCGGGCCTCGATGATCGCCGCGCCGCGCTTGGCGACGGTCGGGATGAACTCGTCCGCCAGCCACTTCTCGTCGTTGACGGTCTCGGCGGCGTTCTTGCCGGCGATCTCCGCGTGGAAGATGTCCGGGTACTGGGTCGCCGAGTGGTTGCCCCAGATCGTCAGCTTCTTGATGTCGGAGACCGAGGCGCCGGTCTTCTTCGCCAGCTGGGCGATCGCGCGGTTGTGGTCGAGGCGGGTCATCGCGGTGAAGCGCTCGGCCGGCACGTCAGGGGCGGCGGCCTGGGCGATGAGGGCGTTGGTGTTGGCCGGGTTGCCGACGACCAGGACCTTCACGTCGTCCGCGGCGTTGTCGTTGATGGCCTTGCCCTGCGGCTTGAAGATGCCGCCGTTGGCCTCGAGCAGGTCGCCGCGCTCCATGCCCTTGGTACGGGGACGGGCGCCGACCAGCAGGGCCACGTTGGCGCCGGCGAAGGCGACGTTGGGGTCGTCGGTGATGTCGATGCCCTGCAGCAGCGGGAAGGCGCAGTCGTCGAGCTCCATGGCGGTGCCCTCGGCGGCCTTGACCCCCTGCGGGATCTCCAGAAGGCGCAGCTTGACCGGCACATCCGCGCCGAGCAGCTGACCGGATGCGATGCGGAACAGCAGCGCGTAGCCGATCTGTCCGGCGGCGCCGGTGACAGTTACGTTGACAGGGGTGCGGGTCATGGCTGTCATCTCCAGGCGAGCTGTGTGAGTCGGGCACCGCTTCGGTCATGGGGCACCCGGTGCCAATCTATCCGACACCCGGTTTCCCCATGCCACGCTCCCCTGTGGGACGGATCACCCGGCCGTAACCCGCAGGTCACTCGCCTGTGCAGGCCTTCCCCGCCCCGCTCTTCGTACGGTCCACGCAGGCCTTGGCGTCCGCCGAGTCGGCAGCGGCGACCATCTTCGTGTACGTGGTGCCGCCCGACGTCACCGCCGCGGACCGGGTGACCGCTTTCTCGCCCGCCGGCTGCACGGTGATCCGTATGGTGTCGCCCGGCGTCGCGCCGGAGATCCGGGCCCAGGCGGCATCGCAGGACTTGCTGTACCGCACCTCCACGGTGGCGCCCGCGACGGCGACGCTGTCGGGCGTATTGGCGAACTCCATGCCGCCGCAGGCCATCTCCTCCGGGTCCTTGCCGGTGCAGTCGTCGCCGGCGCACTTCACGCCGTTGGGCAGCTTCTTCTCGGACGCGCTCGGGCTCTTCTTCGGGTCGTCCGCCGTCTTCTTGTCGTCCCCGCCCAGCTGGGTGACCGCGACGACCGAGCCCAGGATGATCAGCGCCGCGGCACCCGCCACCGCCGCGATACCCGCGTAGTTGCGGCGCTTGGGACGCTGCGGTCCGCCCGCGGCCGGTGCCGTCATCGGATACGGGCTCGGCGCCGGGCTCTGCGCCGCCGCCTTCTTCGCCGCCTTCTTCGCGGGCTTCGGCGGCGCGCCGCCGCCACGCCCGTTGCCGCCCACCGCCGGCGCCGGGCCGAACTCGCCCAGCGCGGCCCGCGCCTCGGCCACCTGTATCGCCTCGAGCGTGTGGTCGTGCCGCATCTCCGCGCGGCTCCAGGCCCGCTCGGCCAGCTCCCACATGGTGTGCAGATGCCTGGCGTTGGCGCCGGTCACCTCGGCGAGCGCTTCCACCGCCCCCTGCGGCGGCAGCAGCCGCCCGTTGAGATAGCGCTCCCACGACGACCGGCTGTAGCCGGTACGGTCAGCGACGGCGGAGACGCTCAGCCGGCTTCGGTCCACCAGCCTGCGCAGCTGGCTGGCGAACTCGCGCACCTGTGGGTCGAGTTCCTCCGGCAGATCTCTCCAGCGAGGCAATTGTCCTCCCATATCCCCGTATGCCCTGCACCCCCCACGACGGCGCAGGCGCGATCACCCTGCCCGTGACCGTCCTTGGTCTCGCTACCCGTCGGGATGCTGGTCACCAGGATGTCAGGTCCCGCGCCGGGGGCGCACAGGTGCGCTTGCTACAACACGGTTACTGATGTGCGCCCCCCGTGGGCGTACCGGGCAGAAGCGCTCAGAGTGTGAAGTGGAGCACGTCGTCGAGGAACGGCACCGAGATCAGCGCCGGAAGCGCCAGCAGCGTCAGGAAGATGATCGCCGCGCCCAGGAACCAGTACGTGACCACGTCGGTGAACCGCGACCGCACCGCGAGCATGCCGACATTCGGCAGCATCCAGCGCAGCACACCGGCCCCGAGCAGCGCGGCCCCGATGATGATGCAGCCGGGCCTGAAGTGGTCGAAGGTGGTGATCAGCAGCCCCACCGCGACCGCGCCCAGCACTGACAGCAGCGGCCACTGCCGCGCCGGCGCGGGCGCGTCCCCGCCGGCCGTACGTCCGCCGCCCTCGGGGCGACGGGTGCCTCTGCCGACCTTGTCGCCGATCGGTTCGGAAGCGGCCTCGGAAGACGACATCAGCGGGTCACCCCGGCAGCCGCCTCCGCGGCGTCCACGACGTTGGCGACCAGCATCGCCCGGGTCATCGGGCCGACCCCGCCCGGGTTCGGCGAGATCCAGGCGGCGACGTCCCGTACACCCGGGTGCACATCCCCGACGATCTTGCCGTGCTCGTCGCGGCTGACGCCGACGTCGAGCACCGCGGCGCCCGGCTTCACGTCCTCCGGCTTGATCAGGTGCGGCACCCCGGCCGCGGCCACGATGATGTCGGCCCGGCGCAGATGGGCGGACAGGTCGCGGGTGCCGGTGTGGCACTGGGTGACCGTCGAGTTCTCCGAGCGGCGGGTGAGCAGCAGCGGGATGGACCGGCCGATGGTGACGCCGCGGCCGACGACCACGACCTCCGCGCCGTTCAGCTCCACGCCGTACTGGCGCAGCAGCCGGATCACGCCGTACGGGGTGCAGGGCAGCGGGGCCGGCTCGTTCAGGACCAGCTTGCCGAGGTTCGCCGGGTGCAGGCCGTCGGCGTCCTTGGCCGGGTCCATCAGCTGCAGGATGCGGTTCTCGTCGATGCCCTTGGGCAGCGGCAGCTGGACGATGTAGCCGGTGCAGTCCGGGTCGTCGTTCAGCTCCCTGACGACCTCCTCGATCTGCTCCTGGGTGGCCGTGGCGGGCAGCTCGCGCTGGATCGAGGCGATGCCGATCTCCGCGCAGTCGCGGTGCTTGCCGGCGACGTACTTGTGACTGGCGACGTCGTCACCGACCAGGACCGTGCCAAGCCCTGGCGCAATGCCGCGGGCTTTGAGCGCCTGGACGCGGGTGGCGAGCTCGGACTTGATCGCGGCCGCGGTGGCCTTGCCGTCGAGGATCTGGGCGGTCATACGCACATCTTCGCCGATCGGGCGCCCCACATACCAATCCGGGCACAACCGAGACGGACGAAAGTCCCTAATTCCGGAACTGCACTGGACGGACAAGCCGCCCGAACGGCAGCATGGGCCGCCGACAGCCGCGGCACGGGGGGGACCAGTCGGTGATTCCCGGTGTGAGCGCTCTATGTCCCCGCTCCAGAACCGCTCGGAGGAACCGCAAGTGAGTTACCCGGACCCGAACAACCCGTACGCCCAGCAGCCCGGCCAGCCGCAGCAGCCCGGCCAGCAGCCGCAGCCGGGGTACGGCTACCCGCAGCAGCAGCCCGGCCAGCAGCCCGGCTACGGCTACCCGCAGCAGCAGCCGGGGCAGCCGATGCCCGGCGCGATGCCCGGCCAGTACGCCGGCGACCCGAACGCGCCGTACGGCGTGGACCCGTACGGCCGCCCGTACTCGGACAAGTCGAAGATGGCCGCGGGCCTCCTCGGCATCTTCCTCGGCGGCTTCGGCGCCGGCCGTTTCTACATGGGCGACACCAAGACCGGTGTCTGGCAGCTCGTGGTCTCGGTCGTCACCTGCGGCGCCGGCGGCCTGTGGGGCCTCATCGACGGGATCATGATCCTGTCGAGCAACGACAAGACCGACGGTCAGGGCCGCATCCTGCGCCCCAACTGATCCGCGGAAGGCCATCATGAGTTACCCGGATCCGAACAACCCCTACGGTCAGCCGCCGCAACAGCCGCAGCAGCCCGGCGGGTACGCCCAGCCCAGCTACGGCTACCCGGGCCCGCCGGCCGCGGGGGCGCCCTACGGCGGTCCGCCGATGGGGCCTTCGACCATGCCGGGGACCGTGCGGGCCAACCAGGTCTTCCTCTTCGTCATCGCACTCGTGCAGACGATCTGGTGTGTCATCGCCGTCACCGTCCTGATCCCGGACATCGAGGACGAGGTCAAGAACGCCGGCACCGGTGCCGCCAGTGAGGATCTCGACCTCATATCCGACATCGGTACGGGCGTGATGTACACGCTCGTCGGCGTCACCGCCATCTGCGTCCTTCTGGGCATCGTGCTGGCCCTGCAGCACGGCAAGGGTGGCAATGCGGTGCGGATCTGCACCATCGTCTACGGCGCCTTCGGCATCATGGGCGGCCTGATCACGGCGGCTCTCGGCCTGATCACGACGGTGCTGTCGATCCTGCTGATCATCTTCGCGGCGCAGGGCAAGTCCGCCGCGTGGTTCAAGCGGCCGAAGGTCTAGCCGTACGACGCGAAAGGGGGCGAGGGCTTCGGCCCTCGCCCCCTTTCGCGTGCTGCACGCTCAGTGGAAGAAGTGCCGCGCCCCGGTGAAGTACATCGTCACGCCCGCCTTCTTCGCGGCCTCGACGACCTGCTCGTCGCGGATCGAACCGCCCGGCTGCACCACGGCCTTGACCCCGGCCTCGGCCAGCACCTCGAAGCCGTCCGGGAACGGGAAGAACGCGTCCGACGCGGCGTACGCGCCGCGCGCCCGCTCCTCGCCCGCCCGCTGCACCGCGAGCTTCGCGGAGTCGACGCGGTTGACCTGGCCCATGCCGACGCCGACCGTGGCGCCGTCCTTGGCGAGCAGGATGGCGTTGGACTTCACGGCGCGGCAGGCGCGCCAGGCGAAGGAGAGCTCGGCCAGCTCGTCGGCGGGCAGCGCGTCGCCCGCGGCGAGGGTCCAGTTCTCCGGGGCGTCGCCCTCGGCCTGGAGGTTGTCCGTGATCTGGGCGAGCCCGCCGCCGTCGATCGGCTTGAACTCGGCCGGGGAGTCCGGGGCTTCGGGACAGCGCAGCACCCGGATGTTCTTCTTGCGCTGCAGGGCTTCCACGGCGCCGTCCTCGTAAGCCGGGGCCACGATGACCTCGGTGAAGATCTCGGCGACCTGCTCGGCCATCTCCTTCGAGACGGGGCGGTTGACCGCGATCACGCCGCCGTACGCCGACACCGGGTCGCAGGCGTGCGCCTTGCGGTGCGCCTCGGCGACGTCCGTACCGACCGCGATGCCGCAGGGGTTGGCGTGCTTGATGATCGCGACGCAGGGCTCGTCGTGGTCGTAGGCGGCGCGCCGGGCGGCGTCGGTGTCGGTGTAGTTGTTGTACGACATCTCCTTGCCGTGCAGCTGCTCGGCATTGGCGAGGCCGCCGCAGCCGCCGGTGTAGAGCGCGGCGGGCTGGTGCGGGTTCTCGCCGTAACGCAGCACGTTCTTGCGCTCGTACGTGACGCCGAGGAAGGGCGGGAACTCCTCCTCGGTGGCGTAGCCGGAGTTGAACCACATCGCGACGGCCACGTCGTACGCCGCCGTGTGCTGGAACGCTTCGGCGGCGAGGCGCTTGCGGTCGGCGAGCTCGAAGCCGCCGTCGGCGACGGCCTTCAGCACATCGTCGTAACGGGCCGGGTTGACCACGACCGCGACCGACGGGTGGTTCTTGGCCGCGGCGCGGACCATCGACGGGCCGCCGATGTCGATCTGCTCGACGCACTCGTCGGGCGAGGCGCCGGAGGCGACCGTCTCCTCGAACGGGTAGAGGTTCGTGACCACCAGGTCGAACGGCTCGATGCCGAGCTCGGCCAGCTGCTCGCGGTGCGAGTCGAGCCGCAGGTCGGCGAGGATGCCCGCGTGCACCTTCGGGTGCAGGGTCTTCACCCGGCCGTCCAGGCACTCGGGGAAGCCGGTCAGCTCCTCGACCTTCGTGACGGGCACGCCGGCGGCGGCGATCTTTCCGGCGGTGGAGCCGGTGGAGACGATGGCGACGCCCGCCTCGTGCAGCCCGCGGGCCAGCTCCTCCAGGCCGGTCTTGTCGTAGACGCTGATCAGGGCCCGGCGGATGGGGCGCCGCTCCGGGTTGGTGACCTGGTTACTCACCGACATAAACCTTTCGTCCCTCAATGCGATAGCCGTCGCGGGCCAGCCTGCCCACGACATCGACGAGCAGCCGTCGCTCGACGTCCTTGATGCGCTCGTGGAGCGTCTCTTCGGTGTCCGCGTCCCGGACCTCGACCACGCCCTGGGCGATGATCGGGCCGGTGTCGACGCCGTCGTCGACGAAGTGGACGGTGCACCCGGTGGCCTTCACGCCGTACGCGAGCGCGTCGCGGACGCCGTGCGCACCGGGAAAGCTGGGGAGCAGCGCGGGGTGGGTGTTGACGAACCGGCCGCCGAAGCGGGCCAGGAAGTGCTTGCCCACGATCTTCATGAAGCCGGCCGAGACGACCAGATCCGGCTCATACGCGGCGACGGCCTCGGCCAGCGACCGGTCCCAGTCGTCGCGGGTGTTGTGGTCCTGCACCCGCTCCACGAAAGTGGGGACGCCGGCGCGCTCGGCACGCTCCAGGCCCGCGATGCCGCGGCGGTCGGCGCCTACGGCGACGATCTCGTACGGGGGTGCCTCGGCGCCGGGAGCTTCGGCATCGGCGAGGTTGTCGAGCAGGGCTTGGAGATTCGTACCAGAGCCCGACACCAGGACAACGAGGCGAGAGGGCGGCTTCGGCGGGGCCACGATGGCGCACTCCGTAAGACGGGGGATTGTTCAGACGTACGAAACGATACCCGGTGTCGGAGGGCCCTCTTACCGGCACCGTGGTAGCGGAAGGCGCCCCTCACGGGACTGAGCGGACCCGTCGGGGTAGCGTCGGTATAGGCGAATCCAAAACGATCCGAGGAGAAGACGGCCTCCACATGCAGCCGGACCGACGCCGCAGCGCGGCCCTCCGACTCCCTCAGCCCACTGTCTTCGCGGGGGAGCTGCCGCTGCTGCGCGCAATCGCCCCGACGGGGGCGGGGTCCCCGGCGGGCACGTGGGCCCCGGCGGGGGCGATCGGCGTGACTGGCGCGGCCGGCGCTACGGGCGCGGTTGGCGCGGCCATCGTGACGGGCGCGATCGGCGCGACGGGTGCGAGCGGTGCCATCCTGCGGGAGACGCAGTCGTCGTCCGGTTCCTCCTCGCCTTCCTCTCCGCCCTCCTCGCCGGAGGCGGCTCCGCCCGAGCAGGACGCGCCGTCCGGTGATCAGGGCGAAGCGGGTGGCGGGCAGCAGCAGGACCAGCCGCCCGCGTGGGGCAGCCAGTGGAGCAGCAGGCAGCCGCCGCCCCGGCAGGGTGGCGGCTGCC
>NZ_JAAKZV010000174.1 GCF_011044975.1 Streptomyces coryli
CGGCCCCGGCAAGCCCATCCCGTACGGCTGGGCCCTCGGCCCGGTGCTGCTGATCGCCATCTGGTCGCTCGGCTCCGCCGCCGGCTTCATCGACCCGCGCAACCTCTCCGCCCCCTGGACCGTCGTCACCACCGCCGGCGACCTGATCGCCGACGGCCGGCTGCAGGGCAACCTCGCCACCTCCGCCCAACGCGCCGCCCTCGGCCTCGTCTTCGGCACCGCCGCCGGCCTCGTCCTCGCCGTCGTCTCCGGCCTCAGCCGGATCGGCGAAGGCGTCATCGACGGCCCGGTGCAGATCAAGCGCGCCATCCCCTCCCTCGCCCTGATCCCGCTGCTCATCCTGTGGTTCGGCATCGGCGAGACCATGAAGGTGATCACCATCGCCCTCGGCGTACTGATCCCCGTCTACATCCACACCCACAACGGCCTGCGCACCATCGACGGCCGCTACGCCGAGCTCGCCGAGACCGTACGCCTCACCCGCACCGGCTTCGTCCGCCACGTCGTCCTGCCCGGCGCGCTCCCGGGCTTTCTGCTCGGCATGCGCTTCGCGGTCACCAACGCCTGGCTCGCCCTGGTGGTGGTCGAGCAGGTCAACGCCACCAGCGGCATCGGCTACATGATGGAGCTCGCCCGCCAGTACGGCCAGACCGACGTGATCATCGTCGGCCTCGTCGTCTACGGCCTCCTCGGCCTGCTCTCGGACGCAGCCGTACGACTCGTGCAGAGGAGGACGCTGACATGGCGGCGCACACTGGAGAGCTGACCGAGCAGGCGGCGGCGGTACGGATCGAGGGTCTCGTCCGCTCCTTCGGCGACCGCCGGGTGCTCGACGACCTCGAACTCCGCATCGCACCCGGCGAGTTCGTGGCCCTGCTCGGCCGCAGCGGCTCCGGGAAGTCCACGCTGCTACGGGCCCTGGCCGGCCTCGACCACGGGGTGAGCGGCGCCGGGATGCTCGAAGCGCCCCGCAATGCCTCCGTCGTCTTTCAGGACGCCCGCCTCCTGCCCTGGAAGCGGCTGCTGGAGAACGTCACCCTCGGCCTGCCGGGCCCCGACGCCGCCGAGCGCGGTCGCGCCGCCCTCGCCGAGGTCGGCCTGGAAGGACGCGAGCGGGCCTGGCCGATCGAGCTGTCCGGCGGCGAGCAGCAGCGTGTCTCGCTCGCCCGCTCGCTCGTCCGCGAGCCGGAACTCCTCCTCGCCGACGAGCCGTTCGGCGCCCTCGACGCCCTCACCCGGCTGCGCATGCACGGCCTGCTGCGGCAGCTGTGCGAGCGGCACCGGCCGGCTGTCCTCCTCGTCACCCACGACGTGGACGAGGCCATCGCACTCGCCGACCGGGTCGCGGTGCTGGACGAGGGCCGTATCACCGCCGACGTGCCGGTGGAGGTCCCGCGCACCGGCGGCGGGCCCGAGCAGGCCGCGCTGCGCGCCCGGCTCCTCACCGAGCTGGGCGTCGACGTGGAGGTCCCCGCATGACCCGGCAGCTGCACCTGAACCTCTTCGTCTACCCGGGCGGCCACCACGAGGCCGCCTGGCGGCACCCCGGCTCCGACCCGTCCCGGGTGCTCGACATCCGCTTCTACCAGGACCTGGCCCGGCGCGCGGAAGCGGCGGCCTTCGACGCCGTCTTCTTCGCCGACGGCCCGTCGCTCGCCGACAACGTCCGGCACGCCAGCCGTTTCCGCCTGGAGCCGTTCACCTGGCTGTCCGCCATCGCGGCGGCGACGGAGCGGATCGGGCTGATCGCCACGGCGTCGACCACCTACACCGAGCCGTACAACCTCGCCCGGCTCTTCGCCTCCCTCGACCACCTCAGCGGCGGCCGCGCCGGCTGGAACATCGTCACCACCGGCGCCCCGCAGGCCGCGCAGAACTTCGGCCTGGACGAGCACCCGGTGCACGCCGAACGCTACGGGCGGGCGCGGGAGTTCACGGACGTCGTCACCCGCCTCTGGGACAGCTGGGAGGACGGGGCGCTCGTCGCCGACCAGGAGAGCGGGGTCTTCGCCGACACCGACAAGATCCACGACATCGACCACGACGGAAAGCACTTCCGGGTGCGCGGGCCGCTCAACACGCCGCGCACGCCGCAGGGCCGTCCCGTCTACGTCCAGGCGGGCTCGTCGGAGGACGGCCGGGACTTCGCCGCGACCTACGCCGAGGCGGTCTTCACCGCCCACCAGACGCTGGCGAGCGGGCAGGAGTTCTACGCCGACATCAAGAAGCGGGCCGCCGCGCTGGGCCGCGATCCGCGGCAGGTGCTCGTGCTGCCCGGCATCAGCCCCTTCATCGGCTCCACGGAGGCCGAGGCGCAGGCGCTGAGCGACGAGCTCAACGCCCTGACCCAGCCCGCCTATTCACTGCAGCTGCTGCGGCGGCTCCTCGGCGTCGACCTCGACGAGGCCGCGCTCGACGGGCCCGTACCGCTGGACCTCATCGACGGCAGCGGCGAGCGCGGCTACGGCAGCCGCTTCCAGCTCATCGTCGACCTCGTGGAGCGCGAGCGGCCGACCGTACGGCAGCTGCTGCACCGGCTCGCCGGGGCCCGCGGGCACCGGGTCATCGCCGGAACGCCGGTGCAGGTCGCCGACCAGCTGCAGGAGTGGTTCGAGCAGGGCGCCGCCGACGGCTTCAACGTCATGCCGCCCCACCTGCCCGGCGGCTTCGACACCTTCGCCGACGAGGTGGTGCCGATCCTGCGCGAACGCGGCCTGTTCCGCGCCGCGTACGAGGGCGCCACCCTGCGCGAGCACTACGGGCTGCCCCGCCCGCGCAGCACCTATTCAGCACCCGTAACCCAGGAGGAGACCGCGTGAGCCTGCCCCGATCCCGTACCGCCCTCGTCACCCTCGGCTCGGCCGCCCTGCTGGCCGGCGCCGTGGCGGTGCCGGCCGCCACCGCGGAGCCCGCGGCGGAGAAGGACACCGTACTCGGGTGGTACGACATCACCGCCGAGACCGTCGCCGCGGCGGGCGCGCCCACGCAGGTCACCAACAGCCGCTCCTGGGCGATCAGCTGGCTCGCCGCCGCCCGCGCCACCCGTACGGTCCCGACCGGGCTCGACCGCGGCGACTACCGCGACGCGGCGCTCGCCTCGGCCGTGCACGACGCGCTGACCGCCCTGGTTCCGGCTCGCAAGGATCAGTTGGACGCCGCGCTGCAGGACACCCTGGCCGCCGTCCCGGACGGCGCCGCCGAGGACCGCGGCGTCGTCGCCGGCGCCCGCGAGGCCACCGCCGTGCTGAAGTCCCGCGAGGGCGACGGCCTGGACCCGGAGTCGGTGAACGCGCCGTACACCGTCAAGCCCGCCGCCCCGGGGATATGGCAGCCGACGCTGCCCGCGTACGCGCCCGCCGCGCAGTACGGCAACCGGCAGGCGAAGCCGTTCCTGCTCAAGTCCCCCGACCAGTACCGCCTCGGCCCGCCGCCCGCTCTCGACTCCGAGGCGTACGCGAAGGACCTCGCCGAGGTGCGGGCTTACGGCGCGAAGGAGGATTCGCGGCGGAGCGCCGGGCAGACGGAGACCGCGCAGTTCTGGCTCGGGTCGTCGTTCACGCTCTACACCGAGCCGCTGCGGGTGGCGGTGGCCCGTAGCGACGCCTCCGCGGCCGGGAAGGCGCGGCTGGTGGCGCTCTTCCACGTCTCCAGCGTGGACACGCAGATCGCCACCTCCGACACCAAGTACGCGTACGAGCGCTGGCGTCCGATCACCGCCATCCGCGCCGGCGCGATCGACCAGGACCCGGAGTGGACCCCGCTGCACGACACCCCGGCCCACCCGGACTATCCGAGCGGGCACAACACGTACTCCGGTTCCGCCGAGGGCATCCTGAACGCGCTCGCCGGACCGCGCACCGAGCCGTTCGAGCTGACCAGCCCGTCCGCGCCCGACGTCACCCGGACGTACACGACCTGGAAGAAGCTGAGCGACGAGAACGTCGACGCGCGCATCTTCTCCGGCATCCACACCAGGGCGGCGGACGAGGCCGGCATCGACCTCGGCAAGGACGTCGCGGAGCACACGCTGCGGAATTCCGGACGGCTCTTCGACTGAGTTTGGTTCCTCCGTTTTAGGTGGATTGTCTGGTTAAGGTGCTGGGGTGGAAACCACCCAGGGCTTAACCGTCGCGCCGCCGCCGGCGGCCCCGCGCACTCCGCGCAAGGGCCCGCCGGCGGCGGCTGTCTCCGCAGGGCTCGGTCTGGCCGCCGCCGTCGGCGTCGGCTGGGCGCTGGGGGCGGGGGAGTGGCTCACGCATCCCGCCTTCCGCGCCTGGCAGACGGTGTGCGTGGCCATCGCCGTGCAGGCGCTGCCGTTCCTGGTGCTCGGCACTTTGGTCTCCGGCGCGATCAACGCCTTCGTCCCGGCGCACGTCTTCAGCCGCCTGCTGCCGCGCAAGCCCGCCCTGGCGGTGCCCGTGGCCAGCGCGGCCGGCGTGGTGCTGCCCGGGTGCGAGTGCGCGTCGGTGCCGGTGGCCGGGTCGCTGATCCGGCGCGGGGTGACGCCGGCGGCGGCCTTCGCCTTCCTGCTGTCGGCGCCCGCGGTGAACCCCGTTGTGCTGGTGGCCACCGCGGTCGCCTTCCCCAACGCGCCCGAGATGGTCGCCGCCCGGCTCATCGCCTCCCTCGCCACCGCCGCCGCGATGGGCTGGCTGTGGCTGCGCTTCGGGCGCGAGCGGTGGCTGCGGATGCCCGCGCGGCATACGGGACATCAGGCGGGCCAGAGCCGGCTGGCGGAGTTCCGGCTCGGCTTCCAGCACGACTTCCTGCACGCGGGCGGCTTCCTGGTGCTCGGCGCGATGGCCGCCGCGACCTTCAACGTCGCCGTGCCGGACTCGGTCCTCGAGACCTTCGCCGCCAACCCCTGGCTGTCGGTCCTCTTCCTCGCAGGGCTCGCCATCCTCCTCGCCGTCTGCTCGGAGGCGGACGCCTTCGTCGCCGCGTCGCTCACCGGCTTCTCGCCGACCGCGCGGCTGGCGTTCATGGTGGTCGGCCCGATGGTGGACGTGAAGCTGATCGCCCTGCAGGCGGGCACCTTCGGCCGCTCCTTCGCGCTGCGCTTCTCCGCGGCGACCGTGGTGGTCGCGGTGGCCGCCACCTTCGCCACCGGGTGGTGGCTGCTGTGAAGGGCAAGGTGCAGGCGCTGGTCCTGCTGCTGGTGGGTGTCGGGGTCTTGCGGATCACCCTGGTCGGGGACCTCTATCTGCGGTACGTGAAGGAGGGGCTGCGGCCGTTCCTGATCGCGTCCGGGGTGCTCCTGGTGCTGACCGCGCTGGCCGGGCTGCGCGACCGCGCGCCCGCGCACGCGCATGCTTCGGACGATGACCATGACCACGGCCACGACCACGGCTCCGCCCCCCGCGTCGCCTGGCTGCTCGTCCCGCCCGCGCTCGCCATGCTCGCCTTCGCGCCGCCCGCGCTCGGCTCGTACACCGCGCAACGGGAGTCCGCCAAGCGCGTGACGACGCAGGACACCAAGCCGCGCTTCGCGCCGCTGCCGAAGGGGAACGGGCCGGTGCCGATGACGCTCACCGAGTTCCTGGAGCGCTCCGGCGGCGACCCGGCGAGCCTGCGCGGCCGTACGGTCACGATGACCGGCTTCTCCACCCCGGATCGCCGCGGCTGGGAGCTCACCCGGCTCGTGGTCAACTGCTGCGCCGCCGACTCCCAGTCACTGAAGGTACGGGTGCGCGGCGCGACCGCACCGCCGGCCGATCAGTGGGTGACGGTCGCGGGCAAGACCGGGCCGGGCGGCTCGCTGCGGGTCACCGACGTACGCCGGATCGCGCAGCCGCCGAACCCGTACATGGACGCCCCGCCGCCGCCGGGGTCCGGGGCGGAACCCCGGTAAATCTCACCCCTGTCCCGCGGCGGAGCCGCCCAGCACCTCGCCGAGGTCGTAGCTCAGCGGCTCCTCCAACTGCTCGAACGTGCAGCTCTCCGGCGTGCGGTCCGGGCGCCACCGGCGCCACTGTGCCGTGTGCCGGAAGCGCTGCCCGTTCTCCATGTGGTCGTACGCCACCTCCAGCACCCGCTCCGGCCGCAGCGGCACCCACGACAGGTCCTTCTGCCCGGACCAGCGGCTCGGCGCGCCGGGCAGCCGGGCCGACTCGTGCGCCTCCTCGTTCGCCCAGTCGGCCCACGGGTGGCCCTCGACCGACTCCATCCGCAGCGGCTCCAGTTCCTCGACCAGTTCCTCGCGCCGTTTCATCGAGAAGGCCGCGCACACGCCGACGTGCTGCAGCCGCCCCTCCGCGTCATTGATGCCGAGCAGCAGCGAGCCGACCACAGGGCCCGACTTGTGCCAGCGGAAACCGGCCAGCACCACGTCCGCGGTCCGCTCGTGCTTCACCTTGGTCATCAGCCGCTCGTTCTGCCGGTACAGGCTGTCCAGCGGCTTGGCGATGACCCCGTCAAGACCCGCGCCCTCGTACTGCTCGAACCACCCCTCCGCGACCTTCTCGTCCGTCGTCGCCGGCGCCAGATGGATGGGCGGCGCGGCCTTGGCGAGGGCCTTCTCCAGCGCGGCGCGGCGCTCGGTCAGCGGCGTATCCACCAGCGAATCGTCGCCGAGCGCCAGCAGGTCGAAGGCGACGAACGACGACGGCGTGGTCTCGGCCAGCAGCTTCACGCGGGAGGCGGCCGGGTGGATGCGTTCCGTTATGGCGTCGAAGTCGAGCCGGCCGTTACGGACGATGACGATCTCGCCGTCCACGACGCACCGCTCCGGCAGATTCGCCTTGAGCGCCGCCACCAGCTCCGGCAGATAGCGCACCAGCGATTTCCCTGTGCGGCTGCCGATCTCGATCTCGTCCCCGTCGCGGAAGACGATCGCCCGGAAGCCGTCCCACTTGGCCTCGTACTGCATCCCGGGCGGGATCTTTTTCGCGGGCTTGGCGAGCATGGGCTTTACGGGCGGCATCACCGGCAGATCCATGCCGCCGATTATGCGGCGGATGCGGCCCGCGCACCTTAACGTTGCCGACATGGGTGCCGCGATGGAGCTCCAAGTGGGCGAACGGAAGGTCCGGCTGTCCAGCCCGGACAAGGTCTACTTCCCGGAGAAGGGCTACACCAAGCTCGACCTGGCGCAGTACTACCTCGCCGTCGGCGACGGAATTCTGCGCGCGCTCAGGAACCGTCCGACCACCCTCGAGCGTTATCCGGACGGGGTAACGGGCGAGTCCTTCTTCCAGAAGCGCGCTCCGAAGAACACGCCCGAATGGATCCCGACGGCCCGCATCACCTTCCCCAGCGGCCGTAAAGCCGACGAGATCTGCCCCTCCGAACTGGCCGCCGTGATCTGGGCGGCCCAGTTCGGCACCTTCACTTTCCACCCCTGGCCGGTACGGGCCGATCACACCGATCACCCCGACGAGCTGCGCCTCGACCTCGACCCGCAGCCGGGTACGGACTTCAAGGACGCGGTGCGCGCGGCGCACGAGCTGCGCGGGGTGCTGGCCGACGCGGGCCTGGCCGGCTGGCCGAAGACCTCCGGCGGGCGCGGGCTGCATGTCTTCATCCCGATCGAGCCGAAGTGGAATTTCGTGCAGGTGCGCCGCGCCGCCATCGCCGCCGGGCGGGAGCTGGAGCGGCGGATGCCGGAGCAGGTGACGATGGCCTGGTGGAAGGAGGAGCGCGGCGAGCGCGTCTTCGTCGACTACAACCAGACGGCCCGCGACCGCACCATCGCCTCCGCCTATTCGGTACGCCCCCAGCCGCACGCGCCCGTATCGGCGCCGCTGACCTGGGCCGAGGTCGACGACGCCGAGCCGCGCGACTTCGACCTCGGCACCATGCCGAAGCGGTACGCCGAGGTCGGCGACGTGCACGCGGACATGGACGCCGAGCGCTACGGCCTCGAGACGCTGCTGGAGTGGGCCGACAAGGACGAGTCGGAGCGCGGCCTGGGCGATCTGCCGTATCCGCCGGACCATCCGAAGATGGCGGGCGAGCCGAAGCGGGTGCAGCCGAGCCGGGCGAAGAAGGACTGACGCCCCACCGGTCACACCGAAGCCGTGCCATCCGTCAGACGGGCATGACTTCCTCTACGAAATCTACGCAACAGGGTGCGGGCGCCGGGCTCGGTGCCATCCTCGCCTTCCTCTGCATGGGGCAGTTCATGGTCTTCCTCGACATCTCGATCGTGAACCTCGCGCTGCCCTCCATCCGCGAGGGCCTGGACATGTCCGAGGTCAGCCAGGAGTACATCGTCACCGCGTACGCGACGGTGCTCGGCGGCTTCCTGCTGCTGGGCGGGCGACTGGGGGATACCTTCGGGCGGCGGAGGCTGCTGCAGGCGGGCTTCGTCGTCTTCGCGCTGGCGTCGCTGGCCGCGGGCTTCGCGGTCAGCGGGCCGATGCTGATCGCGGCCCGGGGCCTCCAGGGGCTGGGCTCCGCGATGATCGCGCCGTCCGCGCTGTCGCTGCTGACCAGCTCTTTCCCGGAGGGGCCGCGGCGCAACAAGGCGCTCGGGATCTGGGGTTCGCTGGCCGGGATCGCCTCGATCGTCGGCGTCATCGTGGGCGGGCTGCTGGCCGATGGACCCGGCTGGGAGTGGATCTTCTTCGTCAACGTACCCGTCGGCCTGGGCGCCGCCCTGCTCGCGCCGCGGATCGTGCCCGAGGTGCGGGGCGAGAAGGAGCGGCGTCCGTTCGACATGCTCGGGGCGCTGACGCTGACCGGCGGGCTGCTGCTGCTCATCTTCACGCTGGGCGAGGCCACGCGCGTCGGCTGGACGACGGGCCGAACCGTCGGGAGCCTGGCGGGCGCCGCGGCGCTGCTGGCCGGCTTCCTGGTGATCGAGGCGCGGGCGGCGGCGCCGATCATGCCGCTCGGGTTCGTACGGAAGAAGACGATGCGGACCGCGAACATCGCGGCGGTGCTGGTCTTCGGCACCTTCTCGGCGCTGTTCTTCTTCGCCAGCATCTTCATGCAGCAGGTGTACGGCTACTCGCCGATGAAGGCCGGCTTCGCGTATCTGCCGCTCGCCGTGGCCGTCGCGGTGGGCGCGGGGATCGCGTCCGGGCTGATCGCGAAGCTGGCGGCGCGGACGGTGCTGATGGCGGGGCTCACGATCGCCGTCACCGGGCTGCTCCTCATGTGGCGGGCGCCGGCCGGGGGTTCGTACGCGGCCGATCTGCTGACGCCGTTCGTGCTGCTCGGGCTCGGCTGCGGGATGGTGTACGTGACCCTGCAGATCGCCGCCTTCACCGGGGTGAGCGAGGAGGAGGCGGGGATCGGCGCCGGGCTGATCAACACCAGCCAGGAGGCCGGCGGCGCGCTCGGGCTCGCGGTCATCACGACCATCGCCTACAGCGGCCTCGCCGGGGACATGGCCGCGGCGGGCGGCGACCCGCGGCTGATCGTGGCCGCGCAGGAGGCGGCGAACCATGACGCGTTCCTCGCGGCGGCGGTGGGCGGCTCCGCGGCGCTGGTGGTCGCGGCGCTGCTGATGCCCCGCAGGCGGCCGGAAGCCGCCGGCGGGGCGGGCGAGTCGGACCCCAGCTATGAGCTGACCAGCTGATTCAGCCGAGGACGGGGTAGTTGCTCCGGATCACCCCCTGCGGGTCACGGTCGCGCTTCAGCTCACGGAGGCGGGCCAGGCTCGCGGGGGTGAAGGCGTCCGCCGGGGTCTCGCCCGGGGCGAGAAAGGTGAAGGGCTTGCGGCCCGCCACCCGGGAGCCGAGTGCCGTCACCAGGTCCTGCTGCCGGGTCCGTATGGACACCGCTGTCCCGTCCGTGTCCGGGACACCGAACAAGTAGAGCGCGTACGGCTCCGGCTGCGGACCGTGCGGGCTGTCCGACGGGTCGGACAGGGCGCCGCCCACATGGCGCAGCTGCACGCTCAGCAGCGGGTCGATCGGCTCCGCCAGCAGGGTCTTCACCGCGAAGTCGTCCAGGTGGGTGAGGAGTTCGGCGCGCGAGGCGCCGGGGCCCGGGGTCGTCGGCTCCGCGGTGATGGAGCCGAGTTCGGCGAGCGGGAGCGGGCCGCGGGTGTCGGAGATCGCGTCGCCGATCGCGTCCAGCGGGGCGAGCAGCTCCCGCGCCTTTGCCGCCGCGCCCAGGTAGGTGGCGTCGATCGCGACCATCGGGGGCGCGCCGGGGAAGTTCAGCAGGTCGGCCCAGACGGTCAGTTCGCGCGGGGCGCCGGTCGTGATGCGGCGGAAGGCGTCCAGTACCTCGGATGCCTTACGGGCCGGCCACAGCCGTCGGCCGCCGTACAGCTCGGGGGCCGGGTGCAGCGCGAACTCCAGCGCGGTGACCAGCGCGAAGTCGCCACCGCCGCCGCGCAGTGCCCAGAACAGATCCGGGTCGGTCGCCGCCGTCACCCGGGCCCGTACCCCCTCGGCGGTCACGACGTCGAAGGCAGTCACATCGTCCGCCGCCCAGCCGTACGCGCGCCCGAACCAGCTCAGCCCGCCGCCCAGCGTGTATCCGGCGACGGTCACCACCGGCGAGCTGCCCGGCAGCCCGGTCAGCCCGTGCCGGGCCGCCTCCGCCTGGACCCGCTCCCACGCCACGCCGGCTCCGACCCGGGCGGTACGGGCCGCGGGGTCGATGTGCAGCTCGTCGAGCCGGGCCGTGCGCAGCAGGATCGCCCCGGCGACGGCCGGCGCGGCGCCGTGGCCGCTGGGCTGCGCGGTCACCGGGACGCCGGCGCGGGCCGCGCAGCGCACGGTGGCCGCGATGTCGTCGGCGTCAGCGGCTTCCACGAACGCCGGGACGGGCTGGTCCACGGCGAGGTTCCAGGGGCGGGTGGCGGCCTCGAAGCCGTCGTCGCCGGGGAGCAGCACGCGGCCGCGGACGGCGGTGCGCAGATCGGTATGGATCTTCATGATGAGTCCTCACTTTTCGGGAGAAATCCTTGGATCCGGAGCGGGTATGGTGATCGGCCGCAGGTGGAGAGGGGGACACGGCATGCTGGAGCGGCACGAGATCGAGGCGTTCCTGACGCTTGCCGAGGAGCTGCACTTCGGGCGCACCGCCGAGCGGCTGCACGTGTCGACGGCCCGGGTCAGCCAGACCATCGCGAAGCTGGAGCGGCGCGTCGGTGTCGCGCTCTTCCAGCGGACCAGCCGGCGCGTGGAGCTGACCCTGGTGGGGCGGCAGCTGCGCGACGAGATGGGCCCGGCCTGGGCGCAGCTCACCGGCGCCGTCGAGCGGGCCCTCGAGGCGGGCCGCGGGCTCACCGGCTCGATCACCGTGGCCTTCGTCGCCGCCGCCGGCGGGCAGCTGCTCGCGGGTGCGGCGGAGGAGTTCCGCAAGCGGTATCCCGAGTGCGAGGTGGTGCTGCGGGAGTCGCAGTGGACGGAGATCGTGGACTGGCTGCAGGACGGCACGGTGGATATCGGCCTCGCCACCCGGCCCTTCGGGGCCGAGGGCATCACCGAGGGCGAGGTTCTGGTCTCCGAGGCGCGCCTGCTGGCGGTGTCCGTCGATCACCCCTTCGCCCGCCGCAACTCCGTAGGCCTCGAGGATCTGGCCAGGACCCCGATGATCCAGCTGCCGGAGACCCTGCCGCCCGCCGTCCGCGCCCACCGCACACCGGCCACCACGCCGTCCGGCCGCCCGATCGAGCCGGGCCCCACGGCAGCGACCTTCAACGAGCTGATCACCCTGGTCGGCGCCGGCCGCGGCGTCTTCCCCGTGGGCGCCCAGGTGCGCCGCTACTACCCTCGCCCCGATGTCGTCTACGTGCCCTTCAGCGACGCCCCGCCGCTCGAGTGGGTGCTGCTGTGGCGTACGAAGGGCGACGGCGAGCGGGTGCGGGCCTTTGTGCGCGCCGCGCACGACCTGGTCGAGGCCGCCCGCTGAGCTCGGCGTCGGCGTCAGCCTCAGCCTCAGCCGAAGATCGCGGTGGGGTCGCCCGTGTACCACGTGTTGTCGATGGACATCCGGCTGATCACCCAGCGGTCGCCGTCGCGGATCAGATCGACGTCGTAGGGGTTCTTCAGCAGGGCATGGGTGGCGTGGTCCGCGGTGAGCAGGTGCTGTGCCTCGACCAGGGCGGTCGCGTGCGCGGTGTCCCCGTCGATGGCGATACGGACATTGGTGACCTGGTGCGTGGTGTCCACCCGGCCGGTGAAGAGGGCCAGGATCGTGGTGACGATCGCGTCCCGCCCCACCATCAGCGGCGGCTTCGCGCCCCACTTGGACGCGGCGGGTGCGAAGTCGAGCTCCGCGTCGGCGGCGAAGGCGGAGGCGAAGAGGTCGCGGTCCTTGGTGTCCTGGCCGAGGCCGAAGCGGTAGAGGGCGTCGGCGATCTCCGTGCGGTCGCGCAGTTCCCGGACGAGGGCGTCCGTCGTGTGGTTCGTCATGGCCCTTACTCTCCGGTCCCGCGCACGGCCCATCAATGCGCGACTGTGCAAGGGTCGTAAACCCTGGCTTAATGAACAGCTCGTACCATTCCCGTATGCGAATCGGACTCCTCGGCACTGGACCGTGGGCGGAGAAGGCGCACGCGCCCGCCCTGCAAGCACACCCCGATGTGACCTTCACCGGCGTGTGGGGGCGAAGGCCGGAGGCGGCGAAGGAGATCGCCGACGCCTTCGGCACCCGGCCGTACGACGACGTGGACGCGCTGCTCGCCGACTGCGACGCCGTCGCCGTGGCGCTGCCGCCCGATGTGCAGGCGCCGCTGGCGGTACGGGCCGCGGAGGCGGGCAAGCATCTGCTGCTCGACAAGCCGGTGGCCACCACGGCCGAGGGGGCGCGGCTGGTCGCCGACGCGGTGGAGCGGGCCGGGGTGGCGTCGGTCGTCTTCTTCACCATGCGGTTCGCGGACGTCAGCGCCGACTGGCTGGCCGGGCAGACCGGGCAGGAGGGGTGGCTGGTCGGGCGGGCCGACTGGCTGTCGCCCGTGTTCTCCGACTCCGGGAGCCCCTACGCCGCGTCGCCGTGGCGGGCGGAGAAGGGCGCACTGTGGGACGTCGGGCCGCATGTGCTGTCGATGCTGCTGCCGGCGCTCGGCGACGTAGCGCTCGATGAGGTACGGGCGGTGGCCGGGCCCGGGGACACCGTGCACCTGACGCTGCGGCACGACGGCGGCGCGCTGAGCAGCTGCACGCTCAGCCACACCGTGCCGCAGGCCGCCGCGGGCGTCACCGTCGAGCTGCGCGGGGCGCCGGGGGTCGCCGTCGTGCCGGAGCGGGACGGGCGCGGGCCCGTGCCGCCGTACGGGCGCGCCATCGACGCGCTGCTCGCGTCGGCGCGCAGCGGAGTGCCGCACCCGTGCGACGTGCGCTTCGGGCAGCGGGTGACCGAGATCCTCGCTACGGCCGAGGCGCGTCTCGGGGTGTGAGCGTGGGCTGCTGGTGCGTGGCGCGCTGAATCTCCGCGCTCGCCTTCTCCAGCAGCTGCCGCGCCAGCTCGGTGAGCGCCCGGGCGGCCGCGATCTCCTCGCCGACGAGGCGCTGCCCGGGGTCGCTCGGGTGGCGCTTCGCCCCGCCGTGGGCCGTCAGTTCGGTGCCGTCGCTCAGCCGCAGCAGCGCGGTCGCCCGGGTGTCGTAGTCGTCCTCGAGGAAGTCCATTTCGATGTGCCAGCCCGCGATGTTCCGCATGGCCATCACCTCCCGCCCTACCAAGGGTGCACCCTACGGCGACCATCCCGCGGTCCCCGCGACGATCCGGGCCGCGGCGCGGGAGAGGGGGAGGAGGCCTTCTGCGTCGACCTTGTCGAGGGTGTCGGCGGAGTCGAAGAGGTAGGGCGGGGCCGAGAGGAAGTGCACGAGGCGTACGCCCTCCTCGTGGAAGAAGGCGCCGTCGGTCGGCGGGAGCGGGGAGAAGACGTCGGGGGGCAGCACGAGGGAGCGGCGCAGGCGCTCCGACTGGAGGGACTGCAGGACCAGTTGCTCGAGCGCCGGCTCCTGGGTGGTGAACCACCACCTGACCTCGGGGTCCGCGGTCGGCTTCAGCAGCCCGTCCTTGACCTCGCAGCGCAGCGCCGCGTGCTCCAGGTGCAGCTGCAGCACGACGCTGCCGAGCAGATCGCGGTGGCGCTCGATGAAGGCGCGGGTGCCGGCGGCGTGCGCCATGTGCCCCGCGGTGAGCAGGAAGAGGAGGTTGTGCGGGCGTTCCGCGCGCGGGACTTGGGCCCAGTGCCGGGCGGCGGCCAGCACGAGGGCGATGCCGGTGCCGTCCTCTACAGCTGAGGCCCACGGGGCGTCGTGGTGGGACGCGATGATCACCCAGTGGTCGGTGGCGCCGTTCCCGCCGGGGAGCGTGGCGATGACGTTGCGGCTGGTGGCGCGCTTGGTCACGCCCTCCGTGACGAGGGTGGCGGTGCAGGGGCCCGCGGCCATCGCGTCGAGCATCACGCGGGCGTCGCCGCGGGAGAGCCACAGTCCCGGGACCGGCCGCTGGACGGCGTCGTACGGGACGTAATAGTCGCGCGTCTCCCACGGGAATCCGGTCAGCGCCCCCACGTAACCGCCCGCGCCGGCCGCGATGGCCGGCTCGGCGACCTCCAGGAGGCGGGGGCCGAAGGGCAGCGTCTGGGCGAGGTGGTCGAAGGCCTTCTCCGGGTCGTACGCGCCCGTGGCGAGCGTACGGACCGCCGACTGGTCGAGCTTGGTGAGCTCCACCTCATCGACGGCGATGGCGCCCGGCTCGGCTCCGGCGAGGTCCTCCAGGCGCACCAGCGGCGCGGTGTGGCCGCGCGGGGCGGCGGCGGTGTACGGCAACTGGAAGCCGTCGAGCCGCAGTTCACCGCCGCGGCCGTGGACGTAGAGGGTGGCGGCGCCCGGCTGCCAGCGCGGCACGGGCACGGTCTCCAGCCGCGTCTCGAGGCCGAAGGAGCGGAACATGCCCGCCGCCCAGTCCTCGGTCCACGAGTCGGCGGGATAGCCGGGGCGGCGGATGCCCTGCTCCGTGACGGTGCCGATCCAGTCCAGCATCTCCTGGGTATCCGGCCATGGCTGACCGCTGCTCATCGCGCGCCCCCTCGCCTTGCTCGCCACCGGTAGCGCTGCGCGCAGGGTGGGGTGGCGCGGGTGCGACCCCCGCGTCTCGGCGGAGATGCGGGCATGCGACGTCCCCCGGCCTGTGCGCCGTCGGCGCCGACCCTACCGCCGGGAGGCCCGGGACGGCAGCCGTTCGGCCGCGGGCGGCTGTTTGGGTAGTCGTATTCGCCGGTGCCCGCTGTCCGTGCGTAGCCGCGGCATGCTGCTCGTCTACGACTGGCTGGTGCTGCGCTTCAGCTGCCGGTTCATCTGGAGGTGCCCGAAGCGGCACTTCGTCGCGCTGTACCGGCGGAACCTGGCGTCCCCCCACGTGGACATCGGCGTCGGCACGGCGGCACTGATCGACAGGGCCGCCCCGCCCGCGGAGAAGGCCATCACGCTCGTCGACCTCAACCCCAACTCGCTGGCCACGGCGCCCCGTCAGCTGGCACGCCACCGCCCGCGGCAGGTGGCGGCGAACGCCCTCGAACCACTCCCGCTGCCGGATGGCACGGCCGGCTCGGCCGCACTCAGCCTCGTACTGCACTGCCTGCCCGGCGACACGGCCCGCAAGACGGACGCGATCCGGCACGCGCCGTGCGCGGCGGGCCCGCGCCCGCGGTGGCAGGATGCCGTCCATGGGCACCACCATGCGGGCCTGGGCCGTACGCGGTCCCGGGCGACTCGACGCCGTTACGGTCCCGGTTCCCGAGCCCGTCGCGGGCGAGCTCCTCGTGCGCGTACGTGCCTGCGGCGTGTGCCGCACCGATCTGCACGTACGGGACCACGACCTGCCCGCCCACAAGGCCGCCGTCGTGCCCGGCCACGAGGTCGTCGGCGAAGTCGTCGCGGCCGGGCCGGGGGCGGACATCGCGGCGGGCACCCGCGTCGGCATCGCCTGGCTCCGGCACACCTGCGGCAGCTGCCGCTTCTGCGCACGCGGGCAGGAGAACCTCTGCCCGGACTCGCGCTACACCGGCTGGGACGCGGACGGCGGATACGCCCAATACGCCACCGTGCCCGGCGACTTCGCGTACGAGCTGCCGGACGGGCCCGCCGACGCCGAGATCGCGCCGCTGCTGTGCGCCGGGATCATCGGCTATCGCGCGCTGCGCCTCGCCGAGCTGCCGGAGGGCGGGCGGCTCGGCGTGTACGGGTTCGGCGGGTCCGCGCACCTGACGGCGCAGCTGGCCATCGCCCAGGGCGCCGAGGTGCACGTCTTCACCCGGTCCGCGGCCGCGCGGCAGCTCGCGCTCGAGCTGGGCGCCGCCTCCGCCGGGGCTCCCGACAGCGCGCCCGCCGGATCGCTCGACGCGGCGCTGCTCTTCGCACCCGCAGGCGAGCTCGTGCCGCGCGCCCTCGAAGCGCTCGACGCCGGCGGGACGCTGAGCATCGCCGGGATCCACGTCACGGAGATCCCGGCCCTCGACTACGACCGCCACCTCTTCCGCGAGCGCACCCTGCGCAGCGTCACCGCCAACACCCGCGCCGACGGCCGCGCCTTCCTGCGCGCGGCGGCGGAGCACGGCGTCCGCGCCACCGTCACCCCGTACCCCTTCGACCGCGCCGACGCCGCCCTCGACGACCTGGCGGCGGGCCGGGTCCGCGGCGTCGCGGTGCTTCAGGACTTCGGTACGTAGACCACCCAGACCTGCCCGTCCGCGAAGCGCATCGGCTTGCCGTCGGGCGTCTCGTACTCCGTGATCGTGTCCGCCTCCGGCCGTTCCCAGCGCACCGGATAGGCCTTGCCGTCGCGCAGCACCGTGGCCGTGCCAGCGCCGACCGTCTCCGTGTACGGGGAGTTGTTGCCCCAGCGGTCGCCGAAGGCGCCCTTGCGGATGTCGACCTCCTGGATGACGACGTTGGCGGGGGCGAGGCGCTTGCCGGCGGCGGTGGTGGACGGCCGTCCGTCCATCGAGACCTGCCAGCCGCCGGACTTCCAGGCGAAAGCGTAACGGGCCGCCGGGAAGCGGACCGTGCGCGACGGCGTCGCCTTGCCGCCGGCCGGAGCCGGTCCTTCGTCGAAGCCGACGTCCTGCGGAGTGCCTATGTCCGGGGCCGCCTTCAGCACGTCGGCGGTGCGGAGGTAGAGGTTGTGCGGGGCCGGGCGGGCGCCGCCGCGGAAGTAGCCGGACAGCTCCTCCGGGGGCATCGGGCGGAGCGGGGCCCTGCGGATGTGCGGCTTGAGCTTGCCCTGGGCGCCGGAGTAGGCGAGCACCGGATTCTCGTACTGGCGGAGCAGGTCGAGGTCCGTCTCGCGGGCGCTGCGCACCGGGCCGATCGACTCGGGGAGCCGGGAGGAGAAGACCGCGCAGAAGCGGGTGATGCCGGCTTCGACGCGCTCGACATAGACGACGTCGGCCTGGTCGATGCCGGTCTGCGGGCGGGCGGCCGCGGAGTTGTCTATCTTCACGGCGAGCACCGGGCCCGGACGGGCGGGTTTGGCCTGCTGCGTCGCGGTGGGGGAGGAGGAGTGGGAGGG